>DATIYR010000416.1:0-8840 GCA_035517535.1 Terriglobales bacterium | reverse complement strand
TCAGCTGGAGGCGATTGATTTGCAGCTTGGAATTCCCTTGAATAGCCAGAACAGCAGCAGCCCAACCGCCGCGATCAGCAGCTTAGCGTAATCATGAATCCGAGACGCGCCTATCAGGAAGCCGCCGTGCGGGGAGCGAATCCGGTGCGGCTGACCATCCTGCTGTACGACCAGCTCATTCAGGATGTGGCGCACGCCGCCGAAGCCTTGGCGAGCGCCCGCATCGAGCAGTGCGCGCAGGAGATTGGCCATGCCATTGCCGTGATCGGATACCTGCAGGCCACGCTGCGGCTCGACAGTGGGCGCGATGTTGCCCGCAACCTGGGCCGCTTCTACACCATGCTGCGCGAAAGATTGATGGAAGCGCAGGTGCGGTCATCGCGCCAGATTCTGGCGGAACTGCAAAAACAACTTCTGGAAGTGCGGGAGGCATGGATGAAAGTGGAAGCGGATACCGTTCTCACGAGCCAATAAAAACTGGCCCAGTAAAACTGATGAAAGCAACTCCGGCAAAGGAAGAAGAGCGAATTGCGCGCCCGCCGACTTCAACGGAACAGCTGACTGCGCAAATGGCAAGGGCTTCAGCGGCGCTCAGAAAAGTACTGCCCGAGAATGGCGGCCATTCGCCTGACCCGCCAGCCGCCGGGCGCACGCGAGCAAACCAACCGCCAGTGAACCTCTCAACTCTCAGCGACGCGTTCACAGAAGTCATGCGCACGCGAAAGCTGATCGAGCACTGCAAATTTGAGACGCCGGAGTTGGTGACGGCGCTGGCCGAGTATCAAATTCTTCTACGACATTTCAGGTCCCAATTGCCGCGCTATTACGGCTGGCTGCTCGCGGAGCGGGCTCGCCTTGCGAACCGCGAATCCCATTCGGCGGCGGTAGGAAATTGGCTTGAGACCAATCGGCAGACGCGGTGAGAAAAAAATCAGCATGCCGAGATTGAAGGGCGCGCGAGATCACGGCTTTCACCCAAATCCCAGCTCATCCGCGGCTTCAAGCGGAGTGCCGCAACGCCGGCAGATTACGGCGCCGCAATCGCCGCAAGTCAGCGGATCAGAAACTTCCATCGAGCAGGTGGGACAGTAGAGTTCGGGTCTCTCATCCTGTTTCTTCTTAGCGTCATCCATCACGCTGCACTGTAGCACAGGATTACGGTGACGGTTCTCATGGTGCGCCCCTGCGCAGAGGCGTGGTCTCTCGTGTGTAATGCTCACTCGTGGCCGGCTGCGAGCTCCTCGTGCAAATGACTCTCCGCGTCAGCTGCCATCCTGTCCAGGTCGGCACGGGAGAAATAGCGCCCCCGCAAGATCACAGCGTTTACCTTACGTGTATTGCGGATATCCTCGAGCGGATTGCCATCGAAAAGCACGAGATCGGCAATATGCCCAGCTTCGACCACGCCATATTTATTCAGCTTCGCCATGTACAGTGCCGGATTAAAGGTTGCCGACTGTAGAGCCTCGGTCGGGCTAAACCCGCTCTCGACCAACAACTCCAGCTCGCGTTGCATGGGATTCCGCGACAAAAAGTTTGCTGAGGGCCCGTTTGTTCCCGCTAAGAACTGCACTCCAGCGCGATGCATGCTTCGCACCAGCCCGGAGGATTCCCGCAGCCCCAGTATTGGTGGCATCTGCTCATAAGAATTTAGCGCGAGAAATTCCTGACGATTTCGCAGCGATTCGTCACTCGATAGTTCGGCAGACACCAGGCTGGGCACCACCCAGGTGGCGTGATCGCTGATTTCCACAAATAATTTGTGTGCGGTTTCTCCATCAGGACAGGCCGCGGCGCTTTCTAGCGCTTCGCCGTCCGGTTTCTTCGCCGATTGCTTTGGCTGCGCCGCTTGGCGCGATTCGCATTCCAAAAAAATTTGGTTCAAATCTTCGATGCTTCTTGCTGAGCCTAACCCGCCGTCCGATGTCCCTTTTCCCCACCGGGGATGGGCAGGCTCTAGCTCAGGCTGCAGAGCGGTTTCATCCAGAGTTAAAGGTCCGTCGGTATCGAGATCTCTAAGCCCGGTAATGCCGCTCGCAATGTAGAGCTCGAAAAACGCTTTGCGTGCTGCGGAATTGCGCGCTGTCTTGCCCAGGTGGGTGTTCATGTCCCACAAGCCGGGCGCGAGGTATACGCCATTGCCATTGACGACACGCGTGCGCGCCCCCGGGTCGATGATTCCGACTTTGCCGATGGCAGCGATCACCCCGTCGTGAATGAAGACGGTCATCTTCGGCAACACGCTGCCATAGCGCGTGTCGACCACATTCACATTGGTGATGACAAGGACTTCGGAAGGCTTTGCAACCGACTCAGCCCAGAGCAGAGAACTACACAGCAGTATCCAGAGCCCAACCCACCTCACACCCCACTCCCCACGTGCAGAAAAGTTGCAAGCAGGCTAGGCCCGAAGCGTGGCGGAGTCAAGCAAATTCAGAAGGGCAAGTTTTTTTTCGGCGGGAAGGAACGAAGCTTCAAAGGAATTTCGCGCCAACTCGCGCAGGTGCTCGTCGGTAAAACCGAATTCGGTTTGCGCCAGCTGATATTCGCGGGTGAGCGAAGTCGAAAACATGGCGGGATCGTCAGTGTTGAGGGTGAGCATCAGGCCTTGATCGAAATAGCGCCGCACCGGATGGTTGTGGATCTCGACGCAGCATCCTGTGCGCATATTGCTGGTGAGGCAAATCTCGACCGGTACTTGGCGCTGGGCCAATTCCTCGATTAATTCGGGATCCTGACCCGCGGTAATCCCATGCCCGATTCGCTCTGCACCTAAATTCAATGCGCCCCAGATTGACTCCGGGCCGGCGCTTTCGCCGGCGTGGCAGGTGAGTCTGAGCCCGTGATCGCGAGCGTATGCGTACTGGTCCCGGAATAATTCCGGCGGGGCCTTCAGTTCGTCGCCGCCGATCCCGATACCGACGACATTGCGCTCGCGATACTGCGCTGCAAGTTCAAAAACGCGCTGCGCGGCCTCCGGGCCGAACTGGCGAACAGCATCGAAGATCCAGAGCAATGAAACTCCGAAATCGCGCTCGCCTCGTTCACGCCCGCGTTCCAGCCCTTCGAAGATCGCTTCGAAATTCAGCTTCCGCCACAGGCACACGCCGACGGAGACGTAAACTTCGGCATGCAGCACATTTTCGTTCTTCAGTTGCTCCATCAGCCGGTAAGTAATCAGCCCGTAATCTTCGGGGGTCTGCAGGTCTTCGGTGAGGGTTTTGAACGCCATCAGGAATTCGAGAAAATTTTTGTACTGATAGAGCGATTCGGCCTCTGGCAGCGTGCTCTCCTTCCCATGCCGCTGGCGCAGTTCGACGAGCGTCTCCGGAGTGACGGAGCCCTCAAAATGCAGGTGCAGCTCGGCCTTGGGGAGCGAGCGGATGAAGGCAGAGGGCATATTTCAGATTGTAGAGTTCGGATGGAAGATTGGCGAGAAAGGGCTGGCGGCGAGTGAATGAGATCCCAGCGTTTCGGCGCTTAAGTCCGTTGCGATAAAGTGCAAACATGAAGCGAGACGACATTAACCCATTTCCTGTCGGTTTTCCCTCAGAGTTAGCTGCGGTCGCCTTTGTGCATTCCGGCGAGGCAGCTTGGCGACCTGCCTTAGCTACCGCGGCTATAGAGTGGTTGGGAGCACATGGATACGCTGTTCTCGGAACAGAAGTTTGGCTTCTGATAGGTGGGAGCATACAGAGCCTGCCTTATTTCCAAAAGGTGGACAGAGAACTTCATGAGAACTGGCCCTCGTTTGTGGCGCGTGCATCAGCGGAAACGCTCGGATATCTCAGAAGACTTCGACCTAAGTTCAATGAAGAGGGTGATGTTCACATTAATGTGACTTGGGTGAGCGAGTCTGAGTTTCAAGACTCGAACGCTTGAGATACATGAGCTTGAAGCGTGGCTCTACGCCGAACACCAGCTCATGTGCGCGCGAACTCGCTGTGCTTGCGGCTGTAGAGGAAATAAATCACCAGGCCGATGATCAGCCAGACCACGAACCGCACCCACGTGATCACGGTCAACCCCATCATTAGTCCGCCGCAGAGAATAATTGAGATCAGTGGGAACCAGGGCACGAAGGGCACGCGAAAGGCGCGCGGGCGGTCGGGCTGACGGCGGCGAAGAATAATCACTCCCATCGAGACCAGCACAAACGCAAACAGCGTTCCAATGTTGGCAAGATCGGCCGCTGTGCCGATGTCCACCAACCCGGCGGGAATTCCGACCGCGAAGCAGGCGATCCATGTGGACCAGTGCGGTGTCTTGTACTTGGGATGCACCGCCGAAAATATCTTCGGCAGCAAACCGTCGCGCGACATGGCATACCAGATTCTGGCCTGCCCGTATTGAAAGACCAGAATCGACGAAATCATGCCCATCAGAGCGCCGATTATGATCACCGCCTGATACGACGGATGCGCTCCCAGGGTTTTTAGGGCGTAGGCGACCGGTGCTTCGGCAGCGGGGCCGGAAATGAAGGTGGTGTACTTCATCATGCCGAGTAGGACGATGGCCACGCCGATGTAGAGAATGGTGCAGATGATGAGCGATGCGATGATTCCGAACGGCAGATCGCGTTGCGGCCTTTTGCACTCCTCGGCCGCGGTGGAAACCGAGTCGAAGCCGATATAGGTAAAGAAGACGATGGCGCCGCCGGTGACGATTCCGGCAAATCCTGACGGCGCGAACGGCACCCAGTTGGCTTTGTTCACCAGCATGCCGCCGACCACCAGAAAGGTGAGGATCGCGCCAATTTTGATCGCCACCATCACATTGTTGGCCCCGGCCGATTCGCGGACTCCGCGCACGAGCAGCAAGGTCAGCACGAAAACAATCAGGAAGCCGGGGAGGTTGAAATAGGCGCCGGTCCAACCCGCGCCAGTCAGCACCGGGCTCGACCACTTTTCTGAAAGATGAATTCCGAAGGCTGCGAGTTGGGCTGTAGAGTAGCCACTAAAACCCACGGCGACGGCAACGTTGCTTACTACATATTCGAGAATCAGGTCCCAGCCAATGATCCAGGCAAAAATTTCGCCCAGCGTGGCGTAGGAATATGTGTAGGCGCTGCCGGCAATGGGAATCATCGACGCCAGTTCCGCGTAACAGAGCCCGGCAAAGCTGCAGGCAACGGCAACCAACAGAAATGAGAGCGCAATCGACGGACCGGCGGGCGGGCGGCCGTGCATCAGAACGGTGGCGGTGCTTCCCGTGCGCAGAAAGTTGACGACCAGGTCGAGAACCTGCGCATGGAAGATGGAGGGCGCTTCGAAATTCTCACCGGCAGCAGCCGTGCCGGTGAGAACAAAAATTCCCGCGCCGATAATCGCGCCGATACCGAGCGCGGTCAGCGACCAGGGGCCGAGCGTCTTGCGCAGCCGGTGCCCGGGTTCATCGGCTTCGGCGATCAACTTGTCAATGGATTTGCAGCAGAAAAGCTGGCTGCCGTTGGCCGTGGCCGGTTCAGCAGTCTGATTCGTGGTGGATGGTTGGCCCAATAGTCCTCAGGTCTGTGTGGGGCGGGCGCCCTCGCCCGCCACCTCTACCCAGAATTCACCGACGCTGTCGCGACTGAATGGCGCGCGAGGGCGCACGCCCCACACGCGATTATCGCTTCGCCTGGCCGCGCGCCAGTTTCTTCACTTTGCGCTTCTGCGATCCGCGAGCATACTCGCGGGGCTTCAACGGATGCTCGAGTTTGCGCTTCTTGCGCGCGGTTCGTTTTGCTTTCTTACGTTCGTCTTTGCTGAGTGCGGTAGTGTTTGCCATGAGTTCCTGGATTTTGAAATTGGGTAATTTGGTAATTTTGTTATTTGTCATTCCGAACCGCTTTAGCGGTGAGGAATCTGCTTTTCAATTGCCAAATTACAAAATTACCAAATGTCTTCAGGCTTTCTCCAGCTGTGCGTACTTCTCCACCAGCTTTTTCAGTCCGAAGCCATTGAATTTTACCGTAATCTTGGCCTCTTCGCCTTCACCTTCGCGCTGATACACGGTCCCTTCACCATATTTGGGATGCTTCACCTTCTGCCCGGGGCGAAAGCCGCGTCGCCCTTTGGGTTCTTCGACAGAAATTTTCGGCGAAGAAAATTTCTTGCCTCGCGAGGCGAAGAACTCGGCGATGTTATCGATGGAGTTGTACTTCGGGGTTGATGGCCTGCCGGCGGCAGCTTTTTCGCTCCACTCCGCCGATTGATCTTCATCTTCGTAGGCGTAATGCGGGCCTGACCTGTGTGGGGCGGGCGCCCCCGCCCGCCAATCTGCGCCGGAGTACCGACTGCGATCCCTTTTTTCGCCGGAGGACAAGTATTGATGTGAAACATGGGCGCGCGAGGGCGCGCGCCCCACACGGCCCAACTCCTCCATCAGCTCCGCGGGAATCTCTTCCAGGAAGCGCGATGGCACGCTCGCCTCAGGCAAATCGGTTCCGTAACGGCGACGATAAACTGCTCGCGTCAACACCAGCTGGTCCATGGCGCGCGTCATTCCCACATAACAAAGCCGCCGTTCTTCTTCGACGTCATCGGGATTCAAAAACGTGCGCGAGTGCGGGAACAAACCTTCTTCGAGGCCGCACAAAAATACTAATGGAAATTCCAAACCCTTCGCGGCGTGCAGCGTCATCAACGTAATCTGCGCGCGTTCATCGTAAGCATCGGCATCGCTGACCAGAGTGGCGTGGTCGAGAAACTGGTCGAGCGTCTCGCCGCGGTCTTTTGAGTCCATCGCCGCGTTAACCAGTTCGCGAATGTTCTCAACGCGTGAGTAAGCCTCCGGGGTGTCCTCTTCTTCGAGGATTTTTATATACCCCGTGCGATCAATGACGAATTTCAGAATTTCGGCGATGTTCGCGGGACCGCCGGGGGAGCGGAATGCTTCCGATGTGGCTTCCATTGTGGCGCGGGCGCCCTCGCCCGCGTTCTCGCTTGATGCAGAGCCTGGTTCGGATGGGTCAGCGGCACCAAAATCAAACGATGTGTTCTCAAACTCCTTGGGATCGAAAGAGAGGCCAATGTCGGCATTATCATGCGCGACTTCCTCCGCGGGCGATGGCGCCCGCGCCACATCTTCTTCCAGCTTCTCCGCATACGTTCCTGCCGCCATTGCACGCGCGTCTGCGATCAGATCGCGAAATGACTTCAGCGCCTGCAACGCTCTCGCCGGGATCAGGTTCTGATTAATGCATTGCCCTATGGCTCCCCATAACGACAGCCCGGTTTCAAGGGCCAAGCGCTCCACGACTTCCATCGTGGTCTTGCCGATACCGCGGGATGGCGTGTTGACGACCCGCAGCAGCGAAACCGAGTCATCCGGATTATGAATGACCTTTAAATACGAAATCAGATCTTTGATCTCGGCGCGTTCATAAAAGGAAAATCCGCCGACCACGTGATATTTGAGCTGATAACGCCGCATCGCCTCTTCGAACAAGCGAGATTGCGAGTTAACCCGGTAAAGCACCGCCGCACGCGCATCCTCACCGCGATCGGTTGCTTCACGAATGTACTTCGCGATCGAGTCGGCGGCGAACAGCGCTTCGTTCTCGCCGTCAGGCGCTTCGTAGTAGCCGATCTTCGTTCCGCCCTGGCGTGAGGTCCAGAGGTTCTTGCCTTTGCGACGCAGGTTGTTCGCGACCACCGCCGAAGCAGCCTGCAGAATGTTCTGCGTCGAGCGATAGTTCTGCTCCAACCGAATGATCTTCGCTTCAGGGAAATCTTTTTCAAATTCCAGAATGTTGCGAATGTCCGCGCCGCGCCAGGAGTAGATCGACTGGTCTTCATCGCCGACGGCGCACACATTGTGCCGGTTGCCTGCGAGCAGCCGCATCAGCTCGTATTGTGGACGGTTCGTGTCCTGATATTCGTCGATCAGAATGTATTGAAAACGCCGGTTGTAGTATTCACGGACCTGCGCCGAAGATTTCAGCAGCCGCACCGCTTCGAGCAGCAGGTCGTCGAAATCAAGCGCGTTAGCCCGCAGCAGCTCTTTGCGGTACTCCTCGTAAATGTGCGCCACGCGCTCGGTCTTGGGATCAGCGGAGTTGAGATAAACCTCTTGCGGATCGAGCATGTGGTTCTTGGCCCAGGAAATGTGCGCGAGCACGGCGCGCGGCGTGAGTTGCTTGTCGTCAATTCCCAGCCGCTTCATGATCGACTTCGTCACCTGCTGCTGGTCGGCCTCGTCGTAGATGACGAAGCTTTTCGTATGACCGATCGGCGGCTTTCCCGCAACCGATGAGGGAATTCGCAGCGCCTCAATGTCCCTGCGGAGCATCCGCACACAAAAAGAATGAAACGTCGAAATCACCGGCTTCGCGATAGATGAGCCGCCGACCAGTTTCTCAACTCGCTCTGCCATTTCCGCCGAGGCTTTGTTGGTGAACGTGACCGCTAGCACCGACTCTGGCATCGCCCCGACGTTCTCGATCAGATGCGCGATGCGGTAGGTGATGACGCGGGTTTTTCCGCTGCCGGCTCCGGCGAGAATGAGCACCGGCCCGTCGGTGGTTTCAACGGCTTCACGCTGCTGCGGATTCAATTGGGAGAGGAATGACAATTAAGAGGACAACTCCGGAGACGTCTATCTGAATTTTACAGGAGAGGCTCTTTCGATCCTTGAGCGATGTCCGGAATGGCGGAAGTTACTCGGCTGGCACGATCAACCGGAGTACGATCAGTGCAAGCCTTTCGAGGAGAACTCGGATGAATGTTTTCGGCGCCACTCTTTTAACTCTTGCCCTTTGTGCCGCGACATGCAGTGGCCAAACCCAGTCAACGGCGAACACCCGCGACGATTCTCATGACGGGACTGCGGCGTCGGCTAGCATGCAGCCTAAAATT
>DATIYR010000415.1:0-4513 GCA_035517535.1 Terriglobales bacterium | reverse complement strand
ACATCTCTGCCAATTCAAACAGTGCGGATGCCGCCGCATCGGAGATTGCAGCCAAGCGGTCCTACCCGAAGACCCACGCCAATTATTGGAAGTCCAGGCTCGAACATCGGACTTACACGCGCGATGGCAGAACATTCCAGGTCGCCGAATGGTCAGTCCGAATCCACTTCAAAGGAATCCGAAGGAGTTTCGATTTAGAAACCGCGAACAAGGAGGAGGCAGCCACCAAAGCGCGCGATCTGTATTTGTCCCTCCTGGCAAAAGGTTGGTCTGCCACGATCAATGAATTTGCCCCACAGGCAATGCCGCCCATCGAAATGAGCAGCGATTCCGCAACTGTCGGCGAATTCCTCGCCGAGGTGGAAAGGACTGCAAGCCTGAAACCGGTGACATTTCGACAATATGCTCAAGCCTTGCGACAGTTGGCCGCTCACATTGCAGGAGTGAAGTCAGATGTTTCCAAATACGATTACCGCAAGGGCGGTTTAACGGCTTGGCGCAAACTTGTGGATGCAACTCTCCTTTCAGCCATTACGCCCGCTGCCGTCGCCGATTGGAAGATTGCCCGGCTACAACGTGCGGGGAGCGATCCGCGACGGAAGCTCGAAGTCAACCGGTCTTTCAATAGTTGGCTGCGAAACACAAAAAGTCTGTTCAGCGAAGCAATCATCTGCAAACCGAACTTCCGCGTCAAAGTTCCCAAATTCAAAGTGCCGGACGGCCAACGCGGGGAACGAGAGGCATATTGGTTTGAAACCGTGGACTTCGAGCGACCAGGCTCGATGAAATTCCAAGCGCCGGCCGGCGTCACATACGAGGGGCTTGTAACGAAAGCGCGTCATGAACTGCGCGCACCGAATCCCGAAGCCTACAAGTTGTTCCTTCTCTGCCTTTGCATCGGCCTCCGTCGAGGCGAAGCGGACGTGTGCCTCTGGACTCAATTGAACGCGGAGGACAATTCAATCCGAATCGAAGCCAACCAATACATCGAACCGAAGCACGGTTCAGGCGGCACAGTTTACGTTGAACCATCGCTGATGAAAGAACTGCTCAGTTTCAAAGAGCAAGGACAGGATGGTTTCGTGGTCAATTCCTCGTTGGAGTGGAAGGCCACGACGTATCGGCGCTATCGCTGCGAGCCGCATTGGGAGACTCTCACCGAATGGCTGGAGGCCAACGGGATTAACGCGAGAAAAAAAGTTCACGAACTGCGAAAGCTCTTTGGTGATGCAATCGTCAAACGAAACGGAATCTTCGCTGGCAGCGCTCAACTTAGGCACTCCACGATTCAAATGACGGCAAGCCATTACACTGATCCGCGACAACGAGCGGCTCTACCGGTCGGCGAGTTGCTTTCCGATTACGGCATGGAAATCTCGATTGATCAAAAACCTCCATCAAAAGGCTCGGCGCGAAAAGCAGGATCAAATCGGTTCAAGGCTGGAGTCAAGGTGCGAGTCTGACCGGAAGCAGGGTCGGAATCGCACAGCGATCACCAACTCTGTCTCCGATGCTAAGTACCTAACCATTACTTAGTACCTCAACAAAACCATGTCTATCAAACGGTTTTGGATCTTTCAAGCTAATTCACCAAAAGGCCGTCACTAGGATTCCACTAGGCATCTACCAGGACTTCATTAGCACTTTACTCGAGCTTTTACTGGAGGTGGCCAGTGCGCCTAGTCCGACTCTTGCCAGATCCCGCCTTATCTATGCGAACGTGGTAGTTAGTGTGGCGTTTTTCCTGCCAGCCATCTGGCTCTTTCGGAACCTGAACTTCCGCAATGCGGGCCATCCGGTGATCCGTCTCTTCATCAACGGCGCTGGTGGAAAGCAATTGCTGGCCGCCGCGGACTTTCTAAATCAGATCGAAGAGTTTAAGGCTGAAGAATAAAACCAGGAAGGAGCCTATGACCCGTTCCAGAATCTGTCGAAATTATGCCCCAAATGGCTAGAAGCAACGAACACTCATTCGTTGCCTTTTTGTGAATGCCGCCGGTTATTTTCTGCTTGCCTACAAGAGCGCTCGCGCGTAATCCGCCGCGGGCCACTACGCCGCTTGCCTCGGGGCCAGAATTTCGAAATCGAGATCTATCCGGTCGTAATCGCAGCCAATCGCGTAGCCAGCATACGCACGCCCCATCCGGCTCTCTTGCGGAACGATCATTTGCTCCAAATCGGAATACCTCTCCGGTTCCAACCACAAGCCGTGAACCCGGTCATCCGGCTCGTAATTGAGCTGTAGAACTTCCCCTGCGGGTAACACCCCCTCGAAGCGCTCACAATGCGGAGCCCAAAAAGTGACAACACCCTCGACCTTTAGCGCATTCCGGCTGCGGATTCGCATACCTTTATGGAATTTAGCCATGTGACCATGCTGACAGAATCGTCGCCCAATTGGAAGCCGGAAGTTCAAGTATTAATCACGCTTACAAAGCGCGTCATGGCGTTCGTTCCCGTAGCCCGTGTTGCTGAAGTTGACCGGCGCAGATGCCGTCTCTTGAACTGAAACGTGCGAGAGCAGGTGTCATTAATTTGTAACCGGTATGTTGCCGCTTTGCCTTTGACTGATTTCGCAACGACCAATTTAATGTCCGCGACAGGAGATGGGGAATACTGAGTAAAGCTCGGCGCCGGCGTTCAACCCACACCGGCGCCTTACTCTTGCGAGCGGACGCGGCATCCTGCGAAGTAAGGAGAATGTCTCTTCAACAGGTTTGCCTGCGCCATATTCCTGTCTGATTGGGACCTTCTGCACAAAATCTTCATCTTAATGCGCCAGTGTGGTGCCCGGTTTGACGCGATACGCGCCATTGCCCTCGTCGAGATAACTCACGCCATTCAGTTCGATGAAGTTCAAATGCTGTTCCCACGTTCCCTCCGGCAACCCGACCGACGCGTCGCGCCGGCCCAATTCCACCTTGCCCAAGGTTGCATCGGTACCTTTAAGCGCTTCTTTCAGCACACGGCCATCCAGCGGCCTTTCCGTGGGGACGTTCATCAGATAAAGCAACGTTGGTGCAATGTCCACATTGCCCGAAGGTAGCGAATCCGCCACGCCCGCGAGAAAATCCGGTCCGGCGGCGACGCAGGTGTTGTGCAGGTCGGTCGGACTCAATGTGACGTGCATGCCGCCGCCAGCGGAGTATTCGGGATAACCGTCGTTGAACACCTCGATGTACGGATGTTCATTAGGCGCGGGCCGGCGCGTCCAGCGCGTGGAAACAATAATGTCCGGCGCATCTGGTCCACCGACTTTCACTTCCGCCAGAGGAAATGTTCCAGGCAGACCGGCACGGGTGAAGATGACCCCACTGAACGATTGCTGCTGCAATGTGGTCACCACGTTGCTGATGACGGCAGGTGATCGGCCGATGACATAAAGCAACACCGAACCGCCGTTGCCGACAACCATTACGTCGCCGGGTTTCGGCGGTTGCTCCCATTTTGCACGAGCGTTGAAGCCGGATGCGCGCAGGCTTGCGGCCACGTCGCAGTTTGCGCCGATGGCTGAGAAGCCGTGGTCAGAAACGACAATGATGTCGGTTTCCGCGCGCAGGCCGCGCCGCTCCAGAGCTTGCAGCACAGCGCCTAGCCGGTCATCGCAATTGCGGATCGCCTCTACCGCCGCTGGTGAACCCGGCCCGTGCTCGTGTTGCGAGTAATCCGGCTCGCTCAACCAAAGCATGGAATAGCGCGGCGGGTGGTCGCCCCAAAATGCTTCCGTCAAACAACGCGCCGCCCACTGGTCCCGGCCGATGTTTGGCGAAGCTGCGACAGGAAAGACACCAAGCAAGTTGGTCAGTGCCGGCAGACGTGACGGCGGCAGACAACCTTCCGCAAACCAAACCGGGCTCGACGAATCGTCGCCCCGCATTTGCCGGTCGTGCAGGAGTGCCACTTCCTTGGCACCAACAACGGCGGTGGTTTCGTTACGAGCGCGAAGACGTTCGGCCACAGTGGGCACGGCGATGTATTTTCCCCCGGAGATTTCGTCACCACGACGCACTGTTAGGAGCGATTGTGAAGCGACGGGCTGAAGCGGGTCGATGTCCGGCCGGTATTCGGTGTTGGCTAGAATGTAGCTATGTTCAGGGAAAACGCCTGTGGCCAGTACTGTTCCATTGACCTCGGTCGAGGACGGATACGCCGCGTGATGATTGGCAAACCAGACGCCCTGCTGACGCAAGGACCAAAGCACTGGTGTGAGTTCGGGGGAAACAAAATCCGGCCGCATTCCGTCCCAGACCACCAAAACAAAGTATTTTGCCCGGCCCTCAGCTAAAGCAGCGGGCGTCAGCAACATCAACAGCATCGAACCACAAACGAAGCGAAACCAAAATTGGCGCATGAAGTCAGAATTCCCTTTACTTGGAGGCGAAAGCAACGGCGAAGTTGTTACGTTTCCGTGAAAAGGCTCTGGCCCAGTTCCTTATCCGAATTTCTTAAAGGCCTCGCCGTTAATGTCCTACCAAGAAAAACAGGACGAGAGACAATAACACCCGAACCTCAA
>DATIYR010000414.1:0-6142 GCA_035517535.1 Terriglobales bacterium | reverse complement strand
TCCCTGCTTGCGGTTCGCGACGCCCACGGCATCGAGCGTCCCGCGAATTACGTGATAGCGCACGCCCGGCAGGTCCTTCACGCGGCCACCGCGGATCAGCACAATCGAGTGCTCCTGCAGGTTATGTCCGACGCCGGGAATGTAGGTGGTCACTTCAATTCCATTGGTCAAACGAACGCGAGCCACTTTGCGCAGTGCGGAGTTCGGCTTCTTCGGGGTTTGCGTGTAAACGCGGGTGCAGACGCCACGCTTCTGCGGGCACGACTGCAGTGCCGGACTCGCCGTCTTGTAGCGCGGCTTCTCACGACCCGCGCGAACTAATTGATTAAAAGTGGGCACTCTTGCTGCTCCTCGACGCTGCTACAAATTCGCGCACGAATCGCACGCGAACAAAACCACAAACTTTTCCCGGATCGCTCGTTTTCCGGAATGCTCAGGCTTAGACTGGATGACTTCGCGCCATCCATACTTCCGGCACACCATCGCCGGAGAATTGATTTCCCTTTGACAGGTCTGACGACGGTGGCCACAAGCCCCGCTTCAAACTGATGAAGCCAGGAGTTGCTCCGTTTCGCCAGCTTCGCTCCGCATAATCTCCCTTGAAGGAGTTGCTCGCAGAGCGTTTCAGCGAGGGGTCTTCGCTACAGCTGAAGACTTTCTAAAAAGCTAACTGCACTTTACTGTGTCGGTTGCGCCCTTGCGATCAGCAGACACAATACAGGCAAGCCAAATTGAGCTCGCGGAACTTTTCAAATATATCAATCACGAAAGCAGATCGTCAACATCACAAATTCGTGCATCTCACAACTCAGCTATCAGCCGTTAGCTCTCAGCCTTCAGGACGAACCGTGCGATCTCTGCGGTTAAGGACTTTTCACAAAGCCCTTAACCGCAGAGTACGCAAAGGAACAACTCGAGTTCGCGGCGAAAACCAGAGAGCCCGGCAAGATGCGAAAGGCGCCATGGGCTAAGAGCTAATGGCTAAGAGCTTCTGCTCAGTGCTTGCCCAAATAATGATCAACCTCTACACTGAGTCTTTTCCAAAACAGGCGCTTTCTTTCGCGAAGGATTTAATGGGAAAGTTCTCTTCCGTTTTTTCTCTACTTGTCCTGGTCATTAGTTGTACGCTTTTGCCTTCGTGCAGCTCCGGCGGACCCACAACTGTGGCCCCGGCAGTCGTGCCGACGAGCGTAACCATCAGCCCAAGCCCGAACGTTTCGCTCGAAGTGGGGCATACGCAGACATTTACCGCAACTCCCTCCGGGGACCCGTTTACCTATCAATCGAGCAATCCCAGCGTTTTGACGATGGCGCGCAACGGAGAAGCATGCGCCGGGACGTGGAATTCGCTGGCCACTCCGCAGGTTTGCACTCCCGGCCAGCCAGGAATCGCTCTTGTAACCGCGACCACTCTGGACGTAACCAGTCCTCCGGTGGCGGTTTACGTCCATGCCCCGATCACGAATGTGACCATCACCAAGCTGCCCGGGCAACCGCAGACTCTTTCCGATACTTGTCTCTCCAAGGGCCCCGTTGAAGGACCTGAGAGCTGGCTGTTTCAGGCAAATGCATTCAACGGCACCAGCGACATCACGGCTTCGGTTGGGCCGTTTTCGTGGCAAGAAATTCCGGCGGACATTGTGACTCTCTCGACTCCTGCAAATGGCACCCAGGGATGCGTGCTGGGGCAGGGCCAATGCCTGAATGAAGAGAATGTAACCGCGAGCAATCCTGGTGTCGGGCAAATTTACGTAAACGTGGGTGGCTTTAGCAGCCAGCCGATCTCGGTTGAGACCTGCCGTGTTCAGAGCATCAGCGTGGCGGCCGTGGGCAATAACCCCGGTGTCACTTCCTTCCTGGTGAGCAGCGGCACGAACACCACTCTGAACGCCAGCGCAACCGATTCACTGGGACAAGTGATAACCGACGTTCCGCTTACCTGGAGCGCTTCAACCCCAGCTTCAGTGAGTGTTTCCGGTGCAGATACCGCCGGTGTTTACGGCAGCGTTGGGACGGTGAGCAGCCCGAATCCGGGCGCGGGAACGGTGATCGCCTCCTGCACGCCGCCCACTTGCAACGGCGGCATTAAACCTTCCTTGCCGATTTATCCGCAGGCCGCATTCAGCTTCAACGTCCAGAACGGCAGCACCACCAGTACAACGGAAACTCCAACCGTTTACGCGAGCACCACCGCTTGCAGCGATCCGCTTGCGAATCCCAGCAACGCACTCTGTTCGGCCGCGGTGGTTCCCGTGACACAACCGTCATCCACTGGCGCTTTTGCCGCAGGCGGTCCGGTCGCATTACCAAACCAGCCCAATTCATTTTTGATGGACAATAATCCATTGAGCGGTAAGGGCTACCTGGGAGTCGACTCTGGCCGTTTCGGTACGCAAGGCTTGATGGTGTTTACCGGCAGCGCCGCGAGCCAAGTGACGAGCGCTCCGGGCAAAGTGTTGGCGATCTCTCCTGACCAGAGCTCCGTCATCGTTTCCGACACCGTCGATTCGCCGAACCAGGTGTTTGTGTGTACGAGTTGCAGCGCGGCTTCGCCGGCCGTGACGTCGTTACTAATATCTGGCGCCACGGCCGCGACATTTTCTCCGGATAGTTTGAAGGCGTACATTTTGGCCGGCAGCACCCTGTACGTGTATTCGAAAGTGGATCCGCTGCAGACAATTCCACTCTCGGGCAGTGCTAACGATGTAGTCTTCCATCCCGAAGGAGGGTTCGCTTATCTCGCCGGACCCTCTACCGCGATTACACCCTATCGCGTTTGCGACAATTCCCCGGTCGGAAGCGCCACTCTTTCCACGTCGTCTGTGCCGCTGATGCTTCGTGCCTTGCCCGATGGCGTAACTTTGCTTGCGCTGGAACCGCCGAATGTAGATTTCATCAATTTGACTTCCGTGAGTGCGACGCTCTGCACTGGCACGGTCACCGACACGATCAGCTCGATCAATCTGGGGCAGGGAAGTTTTATTCCCACGCAGTTTTTGATCGCGCCGAGCGGCGCAACCGCTTACATTCTTGCGGAAAACTCTGCCGGGCCGCCGCCTGCACGACTGCCGTTCATCATTCAGTTCAACATCAACGCGCAATCGAGTTCGCTTATCTCTCTTGCAGATAACGCAACGCCTTTGAGCGCGGCCCTCGCGCCCTCCGGAAATTTATTATTCGTGGGCGCCGATGATGGAACAGTGCACGTGGTCGATACCAGTTCCGGGCTCGACACTCAGCAGGTTACGTTTCCTTTCCCGGGCAATGAGTTGTGCTTTGGCCCGGGCACGCCTCCCTCGCAAGTACCACTTTCACAGGTGAAGGTTCTCGCGGCTGCGCAGAATGGTTCTTTAACCACGTACAGTTATTCTTTAATCTCCGGGGCGCCGCTGAAGGTCGGCCAGAGCGTAACTATTTCTGGAATGTTAGATGGTGTTGACAACGGGACTTACACGATTACGGCGCTGGGAACAGACGCTTCCGGCAATCCGACGTTTATAGTTATAAATTCGAATGGCGTAACCGCCACTGGCCAGACCGGAACAGGAACGGTGCCGATTCTGTGCAATCCGGATCTGCTGGTGGTAAAACCTTAGCCCGTGTAGCGAGGACACGCGTGTCCGCGCTCATCATCTGTTTGTAACCCCTGTTTGTAGCCCCGCGTTTTGTAGCTGCCGTTTGTTGCTGCCGTTTGTTGCTGCGCAAATTCTTCTTCGCAGTGTCACTCCGAATCGCTTCGGCGGTGAGGGATCTACTTTTTGAAGGAAGCTGACCGAGCCGCACATCATTTTCCAGCTCTCGCAGCTTCCAATTCCTTGCCGATGCTATCGAGCACGCCATTGATAAACTGCGCCGATTCCGGCGCCGAAAACCTTCGTGCAATCTCGATGGCTTCGTTGATCACCACCGCGCGGGGAGTATTGGGAAATCCGATCAGCTCCGCGACCGCCGCCCGCAGCACGTTGCGATCTACGGCTGCCATGCGGTCCATGCGCCAGTTCTCGGCGTGATCTTGAATCAATTTGTCGATCTCGGCGCTGCGGTCCTGGGCGACACGAAAGATATCTTCAGCGAAGCCTTGCACCTCGCGATCGACCTCGCCGCGTCCTTTCCAAAACGTTCTGCGCACGTCATCAGCTTTCTGCTCGCCCAAGTCGGCCTGGTAAAGCATCTGCAGAGCGAGTTCGCGTGATTTGCGGCGGGTGCCCATGAAGCATTCAGCAATCAGCAGTCAGCTTTCAGTCTATAAGAGATGAGGTTTAAAATAGGCGGCCTATTTGTGGCGGTTGTAACGGTGTGCTCTTGAATTTTTCTTACCGGCAGTATGTTTGCGGTTGTTGCTGAGTGCTGATTGCTGCGTGCTGATTGCTTTCTTCAGATTCGCCATTTCCACCGCGGCGAGCGCCGCTTCAAATCCTTTGTTGCCCATCTTCAGCCCGGCGCGGTCGATTGCCTGCTCAAGTGTTTCGCAGGTGAGGACACCGAACGCGTGCGGAACTCCGGTCTCCTGCGCCGACTGGCCAATCCCGCGCGTGACTTCGTTCACGATTACGTCGTAATGTGCCGTGTCTCCGCGCAGCAGACATCCGAGGCAGATGATGGCATCGTAATTTTTTGTTTCTGCAAGAGTGCGTGCGGCGGAGGGGATTTCAAAGGAACCGGGGACGCGGACGATTTCGATGGATCCCTTGTCTTCGATCCCGGAGCGGTACAAACAATCGAGCGCTCCCGCGAGCAAGCGTTCGACGATGAACGAATTAAAACGGGAGACAACAATGGCAAACTTCAATCCTCTAGCGCTGAGCCCACCCTGAACAAGCGCCGGATCTAAGCCTCTACCAGATACATGCGTTCGGAACCCAGTTATGCTGACTACCGTGCCACCAGGGAGACGAATCGTAAAATGTCGAGAAAAGTTGTGTCCCGGTTCGGAGTTGGAATCGTCTCCCAGGACCTCTAGGTGCATGTTCTTAACGATCTCTGCCGCAGTATCTGGATCAGAAATCGTCAGTTCTAGAAACGCGTGTTCGTCGGAGTCTTTGCGGTAAAACACCTCCAGGGCTGCGGCCGACGGCCGGAATGACTCGACGGAATATGTCTTGTAAATCTCGACACCGCTCGCACGCAGGCCAAGGGCCTCAAGCAATTTTCGAAGTACCTTGAAGTCTTCTTGATTCCGAATCTGAACGCCAAGATGTACCCAATGAATCATGGATGAATACGAAGTACCGTGGAATAGCGGCGCTTCAGCGCCGCGTTAGATCGCTTTAGAGACGGCAACGCGGCCCTGAAAGGGCCGCTCTTCCACCACACCCACCAATAATAACTCTGTCATCCTGAACGCAGTTGAAGGATCCCATGTAACTCTAAATCAGCACAGGCGCACCAGGGAATTTTCAAGGTGCAGCAGTGGTCAAAATGTTTCCCGGATTGGCATCATCTCAAAACGTTGTCATCCCGAACCTGCTCTCCGCAGGAAGGCAGGAGAGGGACCGAACGTCGGTATGCAGTAACGATGTCGCCTGGCTACGCCTGTCGTGGCGCATGCATTCTATGTACCCTGAATCACTTCCGTGGTAATCCACACGCCTCGTCAGGTTCCTCTCTCGTCCTCCTGTGGCGAACGAGTTCGGAATGACAATCTTTCAAGTGGATGACCTCGGCGTGTGGGTGAGAAATAATTAATCCTCATGTTGCGCTATGTTGCGCTACATAAAAACGGAGACTATTTCCCCTTGAACTGCGGCTGCCTTTTCTCCAGAAACGCCGTCGTGCCTTCGTTCTTGTCTTGTGTTGCGCAGGCCACGCCGAACAACGTCGCTTCCATATAGAGCCCCTCGGCCAACGGCGTTTCCATGCCTTTGTTCACCGCTTCCATCGTGTACTGCACGGCGAGCGGTGCATTGGCGATGATCTTCTGCGCAATCGCCTCCGCACGAGGAATCAGATCGGCAGGCGCAGTCACTTCATTAACCAGCCCAATCCGATGCGCCTCCTGCGCGCTGATCATCTCGCCTGTGAGCAGAAGCTGCATTGCGGTCCCTTTTCCGACAAGCCGCGGCAAGCGTTGCGTTCCGCCGTAACCGGGAATGATTCCGAGCTTCACCTCCGGCTGACCGAGTTTCGCATTTTCGCTCGCCAG
>DATIYR010000413.1:0-2589 GCA_035517535.1 Terriglobales bacterium | reverse complement strand
GATCGGAACTGCGCGACGAGAATCAGGTAAAGCAGAATTACCGAGAGCGACAATCCAATGGCAAAACTGCGAAACGAAGCAAACATACCTTCCACCATTCCGCGCAAATTGACGCGTACGTTTTCCGGCAGCTTGGCATCGGTGATGGCTTTTTGCACTTCATTCGCGACTTTTCCCAGCCCCTCGCCATTCGGGGTCACGTACAAATCCGTGACCCGCTGAATC
Organism: Terriglobales bacterium; assembly: GCA_035517535.1. Taxonomy (GTDB): domain Bacteria; phylum Acidobacteriota; class Terriglobia; order Terriglobales; family Acidobacteriaceae; genus Gp1-AA145. Next base: position 2,364 of record DATIYR010000413.1, on the reverse strand, counting down.
TGGTAATGGTCGATCTCAGTTGGGGTCTCAATATTTTCCAGCTTCACCACCGTATCGAGCGTCGTCGGCTGTTTCAGGTTCGGCGCGCGAATGGGAATATTGGTCAGATCATCAAGGGTGCGGATCGCGCCCTGACCGTGCTCGTAATACTGCACGGTCAAGAAGTAATCGTTCCCGGTATTGTGATCCACCCAATAATTGGGCGCGATCATTGTGTTTGAGTTCAGCGCCGTGATCACGTTATCGACGATTTCTTTTTGCGTGAGTCCGAGCTCACCGGCATGAACGCGGTTTATGTCAAGCCGGACGCCGGGATAATTGATGTCCTGCGGGATGTAAACCTCGCCGACTCCGGGCAATCCGCGAATACGGTTGGCCAGGTCCTGAGCGATATCGAAGGTCTGGTGTAAATGCTTTCCGCTCACCTGCACGTCAATCGGCGCGGGCATTCCGGAGTTCAGAATTGCGTCGACCATCGATCCGCTCGAAAAGAACGTGCGAATCTCGGGATAATCAGCCTGCATATCCTTGCGGACGCGGTCCATGTAAGCGAAGCTGCTGGTGTTGTGGTCGCTGTTCAGCTGCACCTGGACGGTCGCGGTGTAGGCGCCTGCATTGGTGGTGTAGAGGGCGGAGAAATCGGGCACAACTCCTATATTTGAGACAACCATCTTCAGGTCGTGCTTGCCGATGTCGCGATGGATGAGGTCTTCAACCTTTTCGACATATTGCTCGGTGATCTCAATCCGAGTTCCGGTTGGAACTTTCAAATTGATGGTGAACTGGCCGGCATCCGTGCGCGGAAAGAACGCGAGGCCAAGGAAGGGATAAATTGCCAGGCTCAGGACAAATACGCCCATGAGGGCCGCAACCGTAATTCCGGGGCGGACCATCGCGCGCTTTACCCAGTACTCGTAATAATCCAGCAGGCGATTGAACTTGCGATTGAATCCAGCGGTGAACTTGTCCCACCAGGACTGGTGTTCAGGCACAATCGGCTCAACTTCATATTCTTCGCTTCTGGGCTCGGCCTCTTCGTGTCCGCCGCCGTGGGGCACGGCTTTTAGCAGTCGCGAGCAGAAGAGAGGAATGACCGTCATCGCGACGGCGTAGGAAGCGAAAAGTGAAATTGCTACAGCCAGCGCCAAGGCCGAAAACAAAAATTTGCTCACCCCGTAAAGGAACGTCACCGGAAAGAACACGACCACGGTTGTAAGCGTGGCCGCCAGTACGGCCATATTCACTTCCGTACCGCCTCGTTCCGCAGCAACCATAGGCGCCGCGCCACCTTCGAGATGGCGGTAAATGTTTTCGAGCGAGATGACCGAGTTATCGATGATTCGCGAAAACGCCAGCGCCAGTCCTCCCAGGATCATTGTGTTTAGCGTGCTGCCGGCCATGTTGAGGATGACGAACGTCGCCAATGCAGAAAGCGGAATCGACAGAAACACTGCGGACGTGGCCCGGAAGCTGCCGAGGAAAATCAGAATCATGATGCTGGTGAGCAGCAGGCCTAACAGGCCTTCATGAATCAGCGTTTTGATCGCCTCTTTCACGAAGACTGACTGATCGAACACGACGTTCGTAACCAACTGTTTTGGAATATCGAACAGCTTCGGCAGCATGTCGCGAATGCCATTCACCACCTGGATCGTGTTGGTGTCTCCACCCTGCTTCATGATCGGCAAATAAACCGAGCGCTGTCCGTCCACACGAACCAAGTTGTACTGAATTTGGTTGGCATCCTTAGCTTGCCCAATATCGTTGACTGTTACCCATGAAGTCCCGTCGGTTTTTACCGGAACGTTCCCGAGCTGGTTCATGTTGTCGACCAAGCTGTTCGAGTAGACGTAGTAATCGAACGGACCCATCTTCACGTCGCCGGCAGGCAAGATCAGATTGGAGTTGTTCACCGCGTTTACCACATCCATGGGGCTCAACTCGCGCGATGCAAGCTTGTACGGATCGACGTACACCATGATTTGCCGGTACTTTCCTCCGAACGGTGGAGGAATTTCCGCGCCCTTCACAACGGCAATCTGATTTCGAATGGTGAATTGTCCAATGTCGTGCAGTTCCGTCTGGCTCAGCCCTTGCCCTTTGAGCGTTACAAGGCACACCGGCAGACTCGACGCGTCAAACTTCAAAACAACGGGCGGCAAGGTTCCGGGTGGCAGGCGTTTCAAGTCGGCCAACGCCAAATTCGAGAGCTCCGTGACATCGGCATCGGCGCTGGTTCCAGGCTGGAAGTAAACGCGAATAATGCTCACGCCGAGGAGCGACCGCGACTCCATGTGATCAATGCCGCTGGCCAGAGTAAAGAAGCGCTCGAGCGGATCGGTGATGTCGGTTTCGATATCGCCC
>DATIYR010000412.1:0-9709 GCA_035517535.1 Terriglobales bacterium | reverse complement strand
GAGACCGACGTGCTCAAGGCCACGATGTCGGCCTCGGGAATCATCGGCACGTTTCTCGGCGTGCGTTCGCCCGGAACAGCCTACGTTCTGCTCCACCACTACATGGGCGAAATCGACGGGGCATTCCGCGCCTGGGGATTCACCCGCGGCGGCACCGGTGGGATTTCGAACGCGATCGGCGAGGCTGCGATCGAAGCCGGAGTAGAGATTCGCAAGGAAACCGGCGTCGCGAAAATCATTGTGAAGGGCGGGCGGGCAGTTGGAGTCGCTCTGAGCAATGGCGATGAAATTTATGGGAAGGTGATTTCGTCGAGCGTCGATCCGCGGCATACGTTCATTGAGTTCATCGACAATGGAAATCTGCCGAGCGATTTCGTCGATGAAGTGAAGCGATATAAATTCCGCGGATCGTCAGGCAAAGTGAATCTCGCTCTTGATGCGCTGCCGGATTTCAAATGCATGCCCGGCCCAGGGGCGCATCTTCGCGGCGCGATTTCGATTTCACCCGCGGTCGAGTATATGGAGCGCGCGTATGACGACGCGAAGTACGGAACGTTTTCGCGGAGGCCCTATATCGATATGGTCATTCCGTCGCTGACTGATCCGAGCGTCGCGCCGCCGGGAAAGCATGTGCTCTCGTGCTTCGTGCAATATGCGCCGTACAAGTTGAAGCCCGGTTCGAACTGGGACCAGCTGCGCGACGACTTTGGAAACACGGTGATCGACACGATATCCGAGTATGCGCCGAATTTGAAGAACATCATCCTGCATAAGCAGGTGCTGACGCCGCTTGATCTCGAACGTGAATGGGGATTGAGCGAAGGAAATATTTTTCAGGGAGAGCTTTCGCTCGAGCAGTTGTTCTTTCTGCGTCCAGCGCCGGGGTGGGCGCGCTTCCGAACGCCGATTAAGAACTTGTATATGTGCGGATCGGCGACGCACCCGGGAGGCGGAATTATGGGTGCGCCGGGAAGGCTGGCAGCGCTGGAGGTGCTGAAGGACGTCAGTTGAGTTCCTTGTGAAACTCTGTGTCCTCTGTGGTTATGTTTTTGATCGGATTTGAAAACCCAAATCTTTCACCACAGAGAACACAGCGGTACACAGAGAAAATCCACCGAGGAATGCCTAACACTCGCGACATCGTAATCATCGGCGGCGGACACAATGGCCTGGTCACGGCGTTTTATCTCGCCAAGGCCGGGCTGAAGCCGCTTGTGCTTGAGCGCCGCGATCGGGTCGGCGGTGCGGCAATCACCGAAGAGTTTCATCCCGGCGTTCGCACATCTCTTCTGGCGCACTCGGCTTCGTTGCGGCCGGATGTCGTCCGCGACATGCAGCTCGAAAAGCAAGGATTGAAGCTGATCACGCCCGAAGTCGCCGTGACCGCGCTTGCTCCGGATCATCGCGCACTGATTCTCTACCGCGATCTCACCCGTTCTGCGCAGGAAATCGCGAAATTCTCGAGCAACGATGCCGCCAAGTACGCCGACTTTCACGCTGCGCTCGAAAAAACCTCGCGAGTGATTTCGAAGCTCCTCGGAATGACTCCTCCTGAAATTTCCCAGCCGACAAAAACTGACCTTTTCAGTCTGTTGCAGCTCGGCCGCTCCGTCCGAGGACTAGGTAAAAAGAGCACCTTCGATCTGCTGCGCTGGGGGCCGATGGCCATTGCCGATCTAGTCTCGGAATTTTTCGAAAACGATTTACTGCGCGCGACCATCGCTGGGCGGGGGATATTCGGAACGTTCATGGGCCCGTGGTCGGCGGGATCGAGCCTGGTACTGCTGCTTAGGGCGGCAGCAAACTCGAATCCTGCTGGAACTGTCGTCACTGCTATGGGCGGAATCGGCGCGATCACTCAAGCCATGGCGGCAGCTGCACAGAAAGCAGGCACCGAAATTCGCACCGGCGCTGAAGTCGCGCAAATCACGATAAAGAATGAAACCGCGCAAGGAGTCGTGCTTTCGAGCGGAGAAGAAATTTCGGCGCGTGCCGTTATTTCGAATGCCGATCCGAAGCGCACGTTTCTGAAGCTGACCGATCCATCTCTGCTCTCACCGACTTTCACCAAGCGCCTGCAAAACTACCGAATGAACGGAACGGTGGCGAAAGTCAATCTGGCACTCTCGGGGCTGCCAAGCTTCCTAGGAATCGAGGGGAATACTCAGGCCCTTAAAGGACGAATTCAAATCGGCCCAGAGATCGACTATCTTGAGCGTGCTTTTGATGAGTGCAAATACGGAAATTTCTCGCGCGCTCCTTATCTCGAGATCACGATCCCGACACTTACTGATCCATCACTCGCGCTTGCAGGCCAGCACGTGATGTCGATCTACATGCAGTACGCGCCGTACAAATTAAAAGATGGCGACTGGAATGGGCAAAGAGCGGCTTTGGGCGAAACGGTAATCAAGACCATCGCGCAGTACGCGCCCGATCTGCCGGAGAAAATTCTGCACGCGCAGATCATTACTCCGCTCGATCTTGAGCAAATCTACGGGCTGACGGGCGGACATATTTTTCACGGCGAACTGGCTCTCGACCAGATCTTCACCATGCGCCCATTTCTCGACTGGGCGCGTTACCGAACACCGATTCACAATCTTTCTTTGTGCGGCTCAGGAACGCATCCAGGGACGGGCCTCACAGGCGGTTCTGGGGCAAACGCGGCGCGCGAAATTCTGAAAGCACTGAAGAATGGGCGGTGAACAAGGCTTCAGCCCTAGGCTCTAGGCATCAGGCGCGATGTTGCCTTTCCTGCTTGCCGATGCGAAGTTCCCTCGACTCGGTTCCACTCCTCGAGATTTCGGCGCGCGGCTCTGACGCCGCGCCAACCCCTCGTCTTACTAAGGTAACTATCCGGTAATTCAGCGCTCTGGCACTATTTAACGTGGAAACAATTCCAAAAATTGCAGTCTCATTGAGGGAAACGATTGGCTGAAGATCCCAAATGGGAACTTGCCATACTTGCCACTGTCCAGGGCTTCTACGAAAAGCTCTTGCAAGACGCAGTAGAAGGCGAGGTGCCCGTTCCTGCCGGCCTAGAAACCGTCTCGCTGCAAGGCGAGGAGGACGTGGGCGGAATGCTGGCGGCGATGCGCCGCTGGCTGCGTCTGCTCGACATGGCGATTTCGCCGGCGATGTTGCGGCGGGCGTTTACTGATGAAACCGATCCAGAAATTGCCGAAGCCATGCTGCGCTATTTTGTGCGCAAGAAAGACCACACCGACTATGATCGTGACAAGACCGATATCGTGGTCACGTTCCTTTATCGCCATCCGCGAGTTCCGGGACAGTGGGAGCAGCGCGGATATGGGCTGGACGGCTCACTTCCGCTTTCCCCTTTCGAGATCGCGTTGATCGAAATCCTTTCCGACGCGGACCTACTGCCATTGCCGGAAGAACACGTGCAGGTGTTGCGCCGTTTCGATTCGCTGGAAGAGCAAGTTTCACAATTCCGCGACTTCAATGCGCTGCTTGAGTCGGGCATTATCCAGACGGTGCGACAAATAAAGCAAAACCTTGATGAATCTTTCTATCATCCGGGGGTGCTGGCGACGATTGCTCCTTATAACTCGACCTTCGGCACCAGGTTCGACGAACTCTTTCTGCAAGCCACCAAACACATTAAAGATTTCGCCGGGCACCTGGAGGAACAAGGTGGAACGATCCTCGGCAGCGTGGATGGGGTTGATGTCACGGTCGATCACGTGAAAGCCATGGATGAAAGCAATCTGCTGGCGCTTGATTATGGGCAGGCGCTTGATAAATTCCGCCGTGTCTCGCGGCTGAAGCAGACTCTGGAGCAGATGCCGCCAATAAGTCGTGGATCGAAACCGGCGGTTTCAAGTGCTAATGCAAAGCCGGCGGCCAAGCCATCGGTATTCCCTGCAACAAAGCCGTTCAATCTGGCCTCTGCACGAAAAGCGATCACTCCCCAGCAGGCAGCAGCGGAAGAAACCAAGCTGCTAAAAGTCGAGGAATCGATCCGAATTTTTGTGCGCGTCGCCGATCCGAAGTTCCGCCAGGTCGTGCCCATGCGCTTCTTCAACCTGACGCTTACGCCGGCTGAAGCCGACGCCTACTGCGCCGATTTTCTCGAAGAGAAAAGTTTGCGTGCCGGAGTAGCGCGCGTGCTGCTACGGCTGGTAGCGGTAACCGCGAGAGTCATCACCGAGTGGGAAGAGCTCAAACGCAGCACGCACTCATCGTCGCTGTGGAAGCTACACGCGGATTCATTAGCAACGTTGCTTGAACTTGGCAGCAACGCCGCCGAGAATGCCGAGCGCGTCTCCGCGATGGCAACACAACGTGGTCACCGCCAGCACGTAGAAGAAATTCAGAGTTCGCTCAAAAAACTGCGGGAGTACAGCAGCATTGCGGAAAGAAGCTTAACGGGAGCCGAAGCGAAAGCGGCTGCGGCGGGAACCGATTGACTACGGCAGAGTGTAAAGCTTGAGCTCCGCATCGGGAAGTATCGTCGATTGTCGGTAAGCAATTCGCAACCTTGCTCTATCGCGACTGCCGCGACACATACATCGGGCAAGGCGAGGACATGGCCGCGCTTTGCCCAAAAGTTTTTGAGTCTTCCTGCGTGCTCGCCGACAGCGGCATCGATTGCATAACACTCCAAAGATTCCAGCAGCTCGATGGTTCGGTTTTCCTCGCCTGGGCGGATTCCTGAATAGATTTCGACAACGTTGACAGCGGTAGTAGTCAGATGATGCCCTTCTTCAGCCCGCCCAGCCAGCAGCGCCTTGCGGCCATGGTGCAATCGGAGCGTGTCGATCAGGACTGAGGGAAGCTAAAAGCTCAGTTGATGTCGAACTGCTCCTGATGCAGCGCCGGGTCGCTCTTCACGATCACCGTTTTCTTTGTCAGCTCTTCGAGTTCGTTGAGCCATTTTCCATTGCTAGACTTCAGGGCTTTGGCCACTTCTGGATTCACGCGCAGCATCACGTCCGAGTGCTCGAGATGTTTCGTTAGCTTGCGCATCTCGATGTAGATTTCGTTGCATACCGTGGTCACGTTTTTCACGAAGCCGGTGGCTTCGCAGTACGGGCACGGCGAGCCAATCGTCCGCTCCAGCGATTGCTTCACGCGCTTGCGTGTAATCGCCACCAGTCCGAAGTCATTAAATTGAAGAACTTTCGATGGCGCGCGATCGCTGCGCAAGGCGTCTTCGAGCGCCTGCATCACCTTCTGCCGGTTGCGGCGCTCGTCCATGTCGATGAAATCGATGATGATGATGCCGCCGAGATCGCGCAGCCGGATTTGGCGGACGATTTCTTTGATGGCATCGACGTTGGTCTTTACGATCGTGTCCTCCAGGCGCGTAGTTTTGCCGACGTACTTGCCGGTGTTCACGTCGATTGCGACCAGCGCCTCGGTCTGGTTGATCACGATATATCCACCGCTCTTCAGCCAGACCTTTGACTTGAGCGCCTTGTCAATTTCCTCTTTCAAACCGAATTGCTCGAACAGCGGCGTTTCTTTCGTGTACAGCTTCACGCGGCGCACCAAGCCGGGCTGGAAGCGGTTCGCGAAGCGGAGGATACGCTCGTATTCCTGTTCGGTATCAACCCAGATGGCGGAAAAGTCCGATGTGACCTGGTCGCGCAAAATGCGTTCGACCACGTTCAGGTCGTGATAGATCAGCGCAGGGGATTTGCCGTTTTCGGCGCGGGTGCGGATTTCGTTCCAGAGTCCTTTGAGAAAGCGAATGTCGGCGCGCAATTCGTTTTCATCGGCGCCCTGTGCCGCGGTGCGGACAATGAAGCCGCCATGACCGTTTTCGCGCTCGCTTTGAATAATCCGCTTCAGGCGCTGGCGCTCTTCTTCAGAGGCAATCTTGCGCGAAACACCGGTGTGGTTCACCGTGGGCATGTAAACCAGGAATCGCCCCGGCAGAGCGATGTGACTGGTAATACGCGCACCCTTTTTGCCGATCGGTTCCTTGGCAATCTGCACCAAAATCTCCTGGCCTTCTTTAAGCAGGTCGGTGATCTGGGGCAGGTTCTGCGGTTGCTGGCGCCGAAAGCGTCGGCCACCAGGACGGCGTCCGCGGCGTCCGCGATCTCGATCAAATGCCGGACGGTAGGCACGTTGCGTATAAGCAGCAGTCGCAGCGGGAGCGCGGACTTCGGCGCGGGCATCGATTGTGCCGTTGCTTACGCCTTCCGCCGCCAGCAAAGCTTCTGCCTGGGCCTGCGCCTCTTCGAGCTCGGCCTCCTCCTCAGCAGCTTCGTCCACCTCCTCTTCGGCCTGCTCGATCTCAGCAGTTTCGCCTGCAACTGGTTCCGGAGAAAATGGGATCACACTGGAACCGTTTTCAACTGACTCGCGACTCCCGGCGGATACGTTTTCGGTCGCTGCCGCTGTCAAATCCTCGCTAACAATCGAATGTGCATCGCCTGCCGCACGCGTCTCCTCTTCAAACTCATCAAACGCGGCGTCTTCATCGAGTTCTTCAACGTAAGCCGAAACGTCCGCCTCTTCCTCATCGATCTCCTCTTCCTCGATTGTGCCGCTGGCTGCGGCTGAGAAAGACTGATTTGCCTGCTCCCGCGCGGGAGATTTTTTCTCTTCGTCTGAGGCAAACTCACTCTCCGGCGACGGTTCAGATTCGTCTCCGAAAACAGCTGCGACGTTTCGTTCGTGCTCGCGTTTGCGTTCATGCTCCCATTCGTCAGAGCCGACTTCCGGGGCTGCAGCGATCCGTTCGGGCTGATGATTCGTGCTTGAATTTTGGTCATCTCGCTCAGCGCGGTCATCGGCCTGCGCGAACAATGGCTCGTCCTGCGGGAAGGTTTCGGAAACAGCCGAGTGGATATCTTCGGCGGTTGAGGAACTCAGCTCAACCGCGCTGGCAGCCAACGCGCTCGGGTGCGGGCGGTCGCGGTACTTCGAAATCGACTCGCCGGGCAGAATTATGGGCTCGTATCCGGCTGGAGGTCCATATTCTTCCCGTCCCGCATGGGAATCAGCAGGCGCAGGACGGCTAGTGCGCTCCCTGCGTCCACGGCGCCGACTTCGCCATCCGCCGCGCTCGCGCTCTTCACGGCGAGGGGAATTGCCAGCATTCGCAGGAGGAATGTTTTCGCTTACGCGCGGCGACGTCGCCTCGTTTTCCGAGCCGGAACGTTCGTCCTGCTCCGCAGGTTGCGTCTGCGCGCTTCCGCTCACATCCGGAACAGCACGTCCCGCCGGGATCTCCTCCTCTAGGTCCTCATCCTGGTTCTCCAACTCCATGAAATCGGAGACGTAGAGGAAGGCGTCCCGCTCGAGACCGATATCGACGAACGCCGATTGCATGCCCGGCAAAACCCTCGTCACCCGGCCTTTATAGATCGATCCTGCGAGCGTGTATTCGTTTTCACGCTCCAGATACACTTCTGCTAGCTGGTCGTCTTCTACCAACCCCACTTTGGTTTCGTGAGGCGTAGAAGACACAAACAATTCTTTTGTCATTCGAACTCCGGTCCGTCAGCTTAAAGCTGGCGGTGTCACCGGATGGCGCGAGAACTGCGGGAAGGAATGAAGCTTGCGACAGTATTCTGCAAGGCGCAGCACTCTGCGCCGATGCACGAGGAAGATCCCGGTCCGGAAAGTCTCCGGTCCTGGAGTGGCTTTAAGAATTCAAAAGTCTTTTCCACGAATCGCAATCTGACTGGGTTTGTGACCGCTCTCTCAAGGTGCCGCCAACAGTTCTGAGGCGGAATGCGTTTTGAGGGGGCCGTTACCTGCCCGAGTCTTAATTCAAATCCTGCCCGGCTCGTCTCCGCTGCCGGTGAGTTGCCCTCTTCACGCGAGGGCGATCGTAATTTTGTGGGTCGGACACTCATGTCCGACAGCATCTACAACACGGTTCTTCACGCGTATCTCGCGGACAAGAGCGTCCGCGCCACACGAGCAAAGATTCGCTTCAGTTTACGAAGCGGCGCATGCGGACGTTCATAACCATCCCCAGCGCAAGGAACATAAACAGTACCGATGACCCTCCGTAACTCATTAAGGGCAAGGGTATTCCAGTGACCGGCATAAAGCCAACCACCATGCCGATGTTGACCAGAATATGAAAGGTCAAAACGGCGACTACACCCATCACAATAAATGTGCCAGCACGGTCGGGTGCTGTTTGTGCGTTCTGGGTCAAACGCATCAGCACAATGAAGTATAACAGCAGGACGGCCAGAGCTCCTACAAAACCATGTTCCTCTGAAAAAGCGGCGAAAATGAAATCGGTATGCGGCTCGGGCAGGAATGCCAGGTGGGTCTGCGATCCTGAGCTGCTGCCCCAGATGCCGCCTGAACCTACGGCAATTTCGGATTGCCTTACGTGATAGCCGGCGCCGCGCGGGTCGTTATCCGGCGCCATAAAGCTGACCAGGCGTTCCTTCTGATAATCCTTCATGTGGTGCCAGGCCAAAGGCATGGCCAAACCAGCCAAGAGAATGATTGCCAGCGCTTGCCTCAAGCGAATTCCGCCGAGGAACAAGCCGACGATCGCGATCGGCAGGTAAGTCAGCGCGGTGCCGAGATCCGGTTGCGCAAGGACCAGCAGCATGGGGATGCCCACGATCGCTCCGGCTTTAATGAAATCCGTCCACGAGAGCTCACGGTTTTGCTGATCGGCGAAATACTTCGCTACCGCCAGAATCAAAATCAGCTTCACCCATTCCGACGGCTGGAAATGATTGCCTCCGGGCAACTTCACCCAGCGCCGGGCGCCCAGATATTTTTGCCCGAATACCAGGACTGCCATGAGCGAGGCGACCGCGGCGATGTACATCCAGTGAACTTTTTCGAGCAGCATCTGGTAATTCAAAACGCTCATCAGCAACATCCCGCCGAGGCCGCCCACGATCCAATAAAGCTGCTTTATATGAACGCCGGCAAATTTCGTATGTAACGTGGCGCTGCGGATTTCAACCACACCGAGGAAGCAGATGATCAGCACAAAGCTGACCAGCAGCCAATCGAAATCACGAAATGAGATGTTACGAGGCATAAATCAGCCGTCAGCCATCAGCCGTCAGTTGATCCCTCCCAGGCCCGGCGCAGCCGTCGCCAGCGGGACCGTCCTTCCCCGACCATCGATCCAGAAATGTCCGCCGCTGAACTTCTGGTCTCCCGCGCGATTGCCCTCACCATCTGTCCAGACCGCGCCCACTTCAATCTTTTTCTTGGCATCGGCGAGGTTGGTCGGTTCGCGGCGCAGCTGCTCCTGCACGTAGGCCTTGATCACCTGCGAGGCGACGATTGCAGCCAACGGGCCTTCTTCGCCGCTTTCCCAAAGAACCGCCACGACAATCTGCGGATTGCGCCTTGGGCTCACCCCGACGAACCAGGCGTTGTTTTTGAATCTTGCTTTGCCATTCGCGACTTTCGATTTTCCTGCCGCGCTGATCGTCTGCGCCGTCCCGGTTTTTCCCGCGAAATCAATCCCCTGCAGATGCGCCGCACCGGCCGTTCCAAGCGGCCCAGTCACATTCGCCATGGCGTCCGTGATGACCTCCCAATTTTTGGGGTCGAGATGAATATCCACGGTATCTGGTCCGTTGTTGGAGACCGGAGTAAATCCAGCCGGCAGGTCATTCGATGGAGAGAGCACGTGCGGACGATGAAGTATGCCGCCACTGGCGATCCCGCCGATCGCTCGCGCCAATTGAATCGGGGTCACCTCCAATGCGCCCTGGCCAATGCCAAC
>DATIYR010000411.1:0-11451 GCA_035517535.1 Terriglobales bacterium | reverse complement strand
TCGTAGAACCATTCCAGAGATTTATGCCCCTCGTACCACAAAGCCGGGGGAAGCTCTGACTCGAAGACATGCATCAGCTCCGAGGTGCTCACGGATTTGTCTGCGTAGTCCCGGCGTAGTTTGCGCAGTGCCCGGATGAATGGCTCATCCTGCAGTGGCTCGGAGGTCGCCGGCGAACCACTCTTCAGTTGGGAGTCGCGCATCATGGTGCGCAGCATGTGGAAGAGCCAAGTGCCACGACCGTAGCAAATGGGCTGATAGGCGTCGGGAAACTCCGACGAAGAGAGCCGGAAGCCGAGGGTTACCGGCCCCGCATCCATCAAAGGCTGTCCCCTATCGGTTTTTGCGAGCAGATCATTGCGATATTGCTGCATGACTTGGCGGAATCCGACGGGGTCACGCGATTCCAGCAGCAGCAGCGCGCTGTAATTCGCGAGCCCTTCCATCATCCACTGATCGCGATAACCGCTCCAGTTGACGAGATCGCCCCACCATTGGTGCGCGGTCTCATGAGCGATGATCTGCTCCGCCATGAGGCGCCGCACCGGATTAGGGTTCAGCCGGATGCTCTCATCAGGCGTAAGGAATTGATAGCTCGAGAGGAAAATGAGACCCGGCCAGCCCTGGCTTACCGGACCCGGCATCTGCGTGATGGACAGCTCGCCATATGGATAAGGACCGAAGTAGCGATCGTAAAATTCGATGGCGCGAGCCGAGACCGCGCTGACGGCCTGCACATTACTCGATGGCGTGGGCGGTGGAGGCGGCGGTGCGAGATCGATAGGCGGCAATCCCCGCCCCGGGCCGAAGCGCGGCCCCTGAGGCAGGGCGGGAAGTGTGGTTTCAGCCAGTGCAGTCGTGCCCGGGAATCCGCGTTCTACGCTTCCGGTTGCATAGGTGCTCACGAGAACCTTATCCGCGTGCGTTGTGGTTTCTGCATACTTACCCAGGTTGAAGCCGGCAACTGGAACCGGCTGGCTTGTCCTCCAGGTTGAGAGCTGCTCGTTACCGTTCAACTTCAAGCCGGTGCGCTCTCCGGTCGCGACCAGAGTCCATCCGACGGGATAGTGAAACTCCAGATCGAACGATGCCATGGCGAAGCCGATGTTCGGATACCAGGTTCCACGATCACCGACGTAGAGCAATCCATTCGCAGCCTCCGAAAGAACCGATCCCGAATAGTCGAAGCTCAACTCCATCTTTTGACCTTTTTGCATGGGCGACGGCAGCACCACCGCGATCACGTCATTCTCTTGCTTGGCAAGATGTGAGCCCTCAATCGCCTGATTGTGAATGAATTCGACCGGATGGCCATCGGCGCGCACCTGAGTTACGTTCAAGACCCTTGAAAGTTGAAACAGCAGCGTTCGGTGGGTCTTTTGCCGCGCAGTGATGCTCAGCACCGCGTTCGCATCCAACTGGTTCGCTGGTTTGACATGCGCTTGAATTTTGAAACTGGTTACATCCAAATCGGCTGGAGGCGCTTCATCCGGCTCGCTTCTCTCAGAAGCATCGGAAGTACCGATCGCCGGAACCGCAAACGAACACCATACATCGTAGTAGTCGGTTCCCTTTACCCGCTTGTGTTGCCCCGCCTCGATCTGTTCGCGCATCATCGAGTCATAGTGCAGGTCGAAGAGGCCGAGCTTGTTGCCCTCGAGATAGGCATGCAGCATGTGATCGTTGGCATTAGCGCTCGCGGCGGGTGCTCCGAGCGATGTTTCGCTGAAGGTCAGAAACAAGCGCAAGGCATCTTCCGCCGCCAGATTGCGCGCGGTCATGTCGTACTGCGAGATGAAACCGGCGGGATCGTCGGCCTGCCGCAAATATGGTTTTAATTCACCCAGAACATCGTCGTTGAATCGAAAATAGGCGGTTGAAAATGTTTCTTCCAAGATGGCCGCGCCGGTGAAGGTTGACATGGAAGATCGCTCGACCTGATTCGGAGGCATGAGCAGCACTTCACCATAGCCCTCGAAATAGGCGCCGGTAACGTGGCCATCGATCGCCTGGGTAAATGCAATGGTGCCGTCATCAAGTGAAATATGGATTTTGGCGCGGTCGAGCGAGGCTTCGCGAATTTTGTAAACCTGGGTTTTGTCGAGCCCCACCGACCCAAGCTTGAGATAAAGAGCCTCGGCTGGGCCGGGCGCAGTGGTGGTATTTGAATTCTGAACAGGCGCTTGCGAGGTGCTGAGGACGGCAAGGCTACAAAGCAGAGCCGCCACTGAAGCGGCTTTTCGAATCCCGCCCATTGGACCGCAGTGCCGCCGAACCCAGCGCAACCGACTACCCATTCGCTGCTGACCGCGGGCCATCATCCATCAGTGACCTTGGTTACTTCGGCCCGTCCCCCTGCACAAATAGAATGCGCCTAAATGCCGAAAGTTGTCACGCCATGCGGTTTTTTGGTTTTGCTGGTCGCGGGATTGTTGTCTCCGGCGTCGGCGGACGTCATTCATCTGAAAAATGGGGACATCATTTACGCCGATGAGTCGAAGGAATCCGGCAATCACATCGAATATCAGAAAGGCGACGACACTTACACGATCCCGAAATCGCTGGTGCAGAACGTAGAAAAGGGCGGCGCGTCTCAGGTCTCTCCTTCAGCAGGATCTTCCGCGGGCGCTTCGGCCGCCGCCGACATGCAAATGCCCGCGGATATGGCGTCCGCCCCGGGCGCGGGCCAAGAGCAGGCACTCGGCCAGATCATCAGCAATGGACAGGTCAACCGGGACGCGCTGCGAGAACTTGAACTCCGCGGGAACGCCCGCGCGACGGCGGTTGCCTACTACATTGCCGGCAAGCAGGAATTTCAATCCGGCGACTACAATTCGGCGAAGCGCGATTTCGAATCCGCGCTCCGCAACGATGCGCAAAATCCGGCCATTCTCAATTTTTACGCGGCGCTTCTCGTCAAGACGGGAAATCCGCAGGAGGCGCTGCTTTACGCCGAACACGCGGTGCAGCTGGCGCCCGATTCACCGGACGCTTACGCTGTCCTCGGTTACGCGCAGTTCGCAACCGATCATGGCCGTGAAGCCATCGAGAGCTGGAAGAAATCGATTGCGCTTCGCCCCGACGCTTCCATTCGGCAGCTGATCGCTCGCGCCCAGCGCGAAGGTTCGGTCGAAAACAATTATTCCGAGCGCGACACCGGGCACTTCATTTTGCGCTATGAAGGCCAGCAGAGTTCGCAGGCGCTGCGTGATCAGATTTTGTCTACGCTCGAATCCGCCTACCAGGATTTAACCCGCGAGTTTGGCAGCGAACCGCGTGCGAGCATCGAAGTTGTTCTTTACACCAACCAGGACTATTTCGATGTGACCCGCGCGCCCAGCTGGACGGGCGCGTTGAACGATGGCAAGATCCGAATTCCGTTGCGGGGCATGAACAACGTTAACTCTGATCTTGCTCGTGTGCTTCGCCACGAACTGACGCACTCATTCGTGAATCAAGCGACGCAGGGACGCTGCCCGCAATGGCTGAACGAAGGCATTGCGCAGATGCTGGAGCCAAGATCGCTTGGCTCGCTGGGCGCTCCTTTAGCGCAGTTGTTCAAAGCTGAGCGCGAGGTCCCGCTCAACGCGCTCGAAAGCGGCTTCAATTCCTTTTCAACTTCACAAGCCGTGCTTGCCTACGCCGAGTCGCTCGCGACCGTCACCTACATTCGCGATCAATATGGGATGAGCGACGTGATACGAATTCTCGAACGGCTGAACCAGGGTGAGTCGATCGAGGCAGCGCTGCGCTCGACTATCCATTGCGACTATCGAGAGTTGCAGGAAGAGACGGGCGCAGCACTGGCCCGCCAATACGGCAGTTAGACGCCCAGTTACTCAGCAGCCTTTTGAGCCAGCACCTCAACGGCTGCAATATTCTGCACGAGGTCAACCGGAAATCCGTGCCGCTGCTGCAGGTATTCGGCGCTGTTGTAACTGACCCAGGTCTTACTTGCCTTATCTTCCCAGACCAGAATCTTCAACGGAAGATCGATCGCGGTGCTTGGAGTGGCCAGCATTAGCGGCGTGCCGGCCTTGGGATTGCCGAAGATCAGAAGCTTAGTATTGGGCATCTTCATTCCAACTTTTTCGGCTTCTCCGCTGTGATCGACGAGGGCAAACAGCATGATTCCCTTCGCCTGGAGAATCGCCTTGAGCTTTGCGACGGTTTCATCGACCGAATGCTTCGCCGGAATGTCGACAATGCCATTCTTAGTTGCGACTGTCATCACGCCTCCAAGGAGCCAGCACCGCTCAGGAGCAGGCCGGCTGAATGTTGAGTGGAAACCAGGTAGATCGCCATGGCAATCCCGACTAATGCGAGAAGCACGGCAACTACCATGGCCTGGGTTGAAGGATGAGGATGCGGAGGTCCTCCGCGCTCTAACTGCCGCACCAGCCGGAAATGACGCCAGGCGGAAAACAGGTTAACCGCCACTCCCAAGGCAATCAGCGCAGTGCCGAACCAGAGCGAGAGACCGTACGACTGCCGGGACTCGGCGTGCTGGATCAGTTCGAGTTGCTTTAAAAAGAGCCCGAAGCGCGCGACCACGAAACCGAAGCCCATCAGCGCGAGCCCGGTGCGGATCCAGGCGAGAAAGGTGCGCTCAGCCGCAAGGAAGTCACGCAGGTCGGGAGCTGGCGGGGATGCGTTCATGGGGAGAGAGTTTTAAGTATAACCAGAATTGATGGGCGTAATTGTCGCGGCATGCCCCCATACGCCGCTGCTGGTCCAATCGCATCGTGAGATCCCTCTCCCGTCCGTAAGACGGACGCGTTCGGGATCACATCAGTTTATTGAAAGTTTCAGAAAGTCGTTGGCGCCGATGACGCCAAGAACCAGGCGCACAGGCAACGGGAACTGGCGCCGCGCGGGATCGTGCTCGACGACGGGATTAGTCAGCTCAAACTGTCGGCCGCGAGTCTCGAGTGAACATCCTCCAGAGGCGAGAACGTTCCTGACCCACTCTGCCTCTCGTCCGTAAGTGAGCGCAAACAGAAATCCCTCGGGGGTTCGAAATACGTTTACCGGGGTATGAAAGGTGCGACCGGATTTCCGCCCGAGGTGAGTAACAATTCCAAATCCGGGTAGACGACCTGCGAACTTGCCTGTAATTCGATTGGTAACGCGCAGATTGAAAGCGGCGACCCATCGTTTGCGGAAACGGATGAGAAGGATTGGCGTGAGAAGTACTGCGACAACGACGATGACGATCACGATCCGCATAGTCGGGATTGTAAGCTGAGGGTGCCCGATGCTTGTCGGAACATTCCTATTCTCAGAGAAGGTTTAGTCCCTCAAGCGCCGCTGCTGGTCCAATCGCATCTTAAGGTCCCTCTCCCGTCCGTAAGACGGATGCGTTCGGAATGACATCAGTTTCCCCGCGCAGAACGCGGGTGGGACACCATCGGTTATTTCTAACTTGGTAAGTCGTTATTTCTAACTTCCGAAACTAACTGTAACTGACCTTGCGTTCACCTTTCACAATTCTCCCCACCGCGTAGTACTTCTCGCCTGCGCGGTCGAGCACGCTCTCGGCTTTCTTGAATTTCGCGGTAGGAATCACGATCAGCATGCCGATCCCCATGTTGAAGGTGCGCATCATCTCATCCTGGGGAACGTTCCCGAGCGCCTGCAGGTGAGCGAAGATGGGCAGCACAGGCCAGGAGCCGAGTTGAACCACGGCGGCCGTTCCTCGCGGCAAAACGCGCGGTAGATTTTCCGTAATCCCTCCGCCGGTAACGTGCGCCATGGCGGAAATACAATCGGCAGCGATGAGCTTCTTGATGACAGACCAGTAGCTGCGGTGGGTTTGCATCAGTTCGTTGCCGACTTTGCCTTTGAGCTCGTTGACGTAAGTTTCGGGTTCATACTTCGCAACTTCGAATAACAGTTTGCGGGCGAGCGCATACCCGTTGGTGTGCAGGCCGGTCGAAGGCAACCCGATGATGATGTCTCCCGGAACGACATTCTTGCCGGTGATGATCTTTTCGCGCTCGACCACGCCGACGATGAACCCGGCGAGATCGTATTCGCCATCGGGATAAAAGCCGGGCATCTCGGCGGTCTCACCACCGATCAGCGCGCAGCCGTTGTGTTTGCAGGCTTCGGCGAGGCCTTCGATTACCTTCTCCGCGATTCCCGGTTCCAGCTTGCCGACCGCAAGGTAATCCATGAAGAACATGGGGGCTGCGCCCTGCACAGCAATGTCGTTGACGCAGTGGTTCACGAGGTCGGCGCCAACCGTGTGATGAAGGTTCATTTCGAAGGCGAGTTTCAGCTTGGTGCCCACGCCATCCACGCTCGAAACCAGAATGGGATCGAGGTACTTGGTTTTATCGATCGCGAACAGTCCGCCGAAGCCGCCGATCTCGCTGAGCACGCCCTTGTTGAAGGTCTTATGCGCCAGGTACTTGATTCGCTGCTTGGTGCGATTGGCCTGGTCGATGTTCACGCCCGCGTCGGCGTAAGTGATGGTTTTGGGAGGGTTCGGCGCCACGGTGATTCTGTTTAGAAAACTAAAACTGCAGAGGAGGAAAACCTTTAAGAGCGGCTCATTGTAGCACGGGAATGTAAGAGGAAATCGGCATTCAGTGCATGGCAATCCGCGTTCTCCGCGGCATTGCTCTGCGCACTCTGCGGTTAAAGCTGTTGACCGCGGAGATCGCCGAGAAACTCGCCGAGTTCCCGGAGAAACTCGATTAGCGTAAGTATCAATCCGACGTTCTTCTTTTATGTTCGTCTCCGTGGGAATCCGCTTAAATCGGCGGCGAGGAATTTTGGTTGGTTTTTGGGGCACCTTTGCACGAAAGCTGTTGAAATTCGCCTTTTCTTCGCTTTCGAGACGCGATATACTCCAGCCAGTTCAACAAAATTTTGGCGGACGAGGGCGTCCGCCCTACACGTGAGGAATTCATGGCCGACGAGCGGAGCCGGGCGATTGACCTGGCATTTGCGCAGATCGAAAAGCAGTTTGGCAAGGGCTCCATTATGCGGTTGGGCTCGAAGGAGGCGATTGTCCCGATTTCCATAATCTCGACGGGCTCAATTTCGCTCGATGCGGCGCTGGGCGTCGGCGGCGTTCCGCGCGGGCGAGTGGTTGAGATTTTTGGCCCGGAGTCGTCGGGCAAGACGACCATTGCGTTGCAGGTAATCGCTGAGGCGCAACGCCAGGGCGGCATGGCAGCGTTTGTGGATGCAGAGCATGCGCTTGATCCGATTTACGCGAAAAAGCTGGGCGTCGATATCGACAATCTTCTGGTCTCGCAACCGGATTACGGTGAGCAAGCGCTCGAGATTGCCGAGGCGCTGGTGCGCTCGGGAGCGATTGACGTGCTAGTGGTGGACTCGGTCGCCGCGCTGGTGCCCAAGGCCGAACTCGATGGCGAAATGGGCGACAGCCACATGGGGCTGCAGGCGCGGCTGATGTCGCAGGCGCTGCGGAAACTGACGGGGATTGTCTCCAAGTCGCGCACCTGCCTGGTCTTCATCAACCAGATCCGCGAAAAGATCGGCGTGATGTTTGGCAACCCCGAAACCACTACCGGTGGCCGCGCGCTGAAGTTTTATGCGTCCGTGCGCGTGGATATTCGGCGTATCGCCGCGATCAAAGAAGGCGACGTCGTAACTGGTTCGCGAACAAAAGTGAAAGTGGTAAAGAACAAAGTTGCGGCGCCGTTCCGGGAAGCCGAATTCGACATTTTGTATGGCGAAGGGATTTCGCGCGAGGGCGATCTGCTAGATCTGGCGGTGAACCAGAATATTCTTGAAAAATCTGGCGCGTGGTTCAGCTACAAGGGCGAACGAATTGGACAGGGACGCGAGAATGCACGGCAGTTCCTGAAGGACAATAAAGACGTGACCGCGCGTCTGGAGACTGAGGTGCGAAAGGCGCTGGGCTTGATTGCTGCGCAATCAGCACAGGCGCAGGGCGCGGCGCAAGCGGCAGGAGCGGGGCAGAGCGCCAAGGTCACTGCGATGCCCACGGGAACGGAAGGAAAGCCAACAGCGAGACGCTGATATTTCGTACTCTTTCGGTCGCCACAGATGAGCTCGAAAGCGCGACCGTTAAGTGTGTATCGGAGTGCGCCTAAGCGCTCAAACGCCTCGTCTCGAGTATTGAATACACCGTGGTTCTGCATCGGAGGTGAATTCTCCGAAGCAGGGCTGACCCCAACTCTTTTTCTGACCTCAGTTAAAGCGGCGACCAGTCTCTACCAGACCCAAAGAAAGCGGAGCGCATTTTTCCCCCGCGCGCACAACCGCTATATATCACGCCGTGCACAATTTTGCACAAGTTGCCTGAAAATTAGACAGTTGCCATGACAGCTATATAGTTCTATACTGCGCACGCTCGTTTTCTCTCAGGATTGGAGGCATCTATGTGGCACGGTTTCTCGGCGCGCTTGCGCCCAACAATTTGCATCAGCTTGCTAATCTCACTTGCTTCCGCCGTCCCTTTATTCGCACAGGACAAGGTTCTCGGCGGATACTTTGAAGAGTGGAGTATTTATTATGCGGGCTACAACATCGCCAACCTGCAGCAGAACGGGGTTGCCGGTAAGCTCACCCATCTGCTCTATGCGTTTGCTAATGTGACTGCGACGCCCGCGCCGGCATGCGTGATTGCCGATTCCTGGGCCGATTACCAAACCCCATACCTTCCCAGCGTGAGCGGCGCCGCGTACACCGGTCCCATGTACGGAAATTTCGCGGCGATTCAGCAACTCAAACAGCTTCACCCAAAGTTGAAAGTGCTGATGTCGATCGGCGGGGCGTCCGCCGCGAATACAACGGCTTTCGTCACTGCAGCCAGCACAGCCGCGGGCCGCAAGGCTCTGGCGGCTTCCTGCATCGACATGTTCGTGAAGGGCAATGTCGCTCCGGGTATCAGCGCGCCGGGTTTGTTTGACGGCTTCAATATCGATTGGGAATATCCCACCGCGGCCGATACGCAGAACTTCACAGCTCTCCTCGGGGAATTCCGCACTCAGCTGGACGCCCTGGGAAACTCGACGGGCAAACATTACGTAATGTCTTTCGATGGGCCGGCCGGTGCACAGAATTACGTGAACATCGACTTGCGCAAAGCCGCGCAGCAAGTGGATTTCATCACCGCCGAGGGTTACAACTACGCCGGATCATGGGATGCGCAAACTAACGACGCCTCGCCGTTGTTTGATTCGAGACAAGACCCGCTGTTCGGCCAGAAACTTGATATCGACGATACGGTGAATGCGTATCTGAGAGCAGGCGTTCCTCCACACAAATATGTGATGGGATTGCCGCTCTATGGTGCAGGTTGGACTGGCGTGCCAAACATTAACCGCGGGCTCTACCAGAGCTCGACTGGCCCGTCGCCGGTACCCTTGGCCAATGGAACAAATCTGTGCACTGACCTGAGCGGCAACACGCCGGGTTGCGACACGCTGCTGACTCCGGGGGTCGCTACTTATTCGACCCTGGCGAATTTAACTTCGAACGGATACAGGTCATACTTCGATCCTCGGCGTATTGCGGTCTCGCTCTATGACCCCACCGCCGGGACCTTCTACACGTATGAAAATCCTGAAACCGTGTTCCTGAAAATGCTGTACATCGACTTGAAAGTTCCAGGAGGCTTGGGTGGCGCCGATGTTTGGGCGCTGAAAGATGACGATTCAAACGGGACCATGGTGAAGACCATGTCTCTCGGGCTGAATCACCGATAACCGGTCGAACTCAAGAAAGAAGAGCCGGGGCAGCGGTAAGAAAAATGCTGCCCCGGCTTTTGCGTTCAGGAGAGAAATCAGCCGCAGCCGGCGCTTTCAAAAAAAGGTCTAATTCTGGCTCACCAGCGAGCCTGAATCCGTGACGCTTCCCTTCACCAGCGCGGTTTCAATCTTCAGCTTCTGGTGAGGACGAAGATCCACAACGGTTTCAAATGGCAAATATCCGGGCAGGGCAATGCGCACCTGGTGCCGGCCCGGCGTGAGCAGCATGGCTTTGCCGACGCCATCAAACTCGCTGACGTGGCCGGTGAACTGATTGTCCACAAACACGGCGGCGCGGTCGGGAGTAGCAGAAATTTTCAGTTCGCCGGTCGCCTGCTTCGTCGGCGTGAGTGCATCCTTCTCAAGAGAGAGATTGATGGTGTAGACCTGGCCGGGCTCGAGCACAGGTTGATCTTCGTAATCCTTGTACCACGGCTGACGGACAACGATTTCGTGCTTGCCGGGCATAAGCAACAGCTTCTTGTTTCCCTTGAGTTCCTTGGCGTAGCCCATATATTGCCCGTCGACCCAGACTCCTGCAGTTTTTTCGGCGCGGTTGTGGGTTTCGAAACGAACCTCGGCAAGGACCTGGTTTTCCGCGAACGAAAAGCTCGCGGCACCGAGAAGGAATGCTGCAATTGTTAACAGTGAAGTGAATCGCCCCAACATTGACAAACCTCCGAACGAATTGAGATACACGCCCCCACCCCGGGGATCGACATCACTGATGATGAGCCACTCGCGGGAAGGAACTCTGCTTTTGTAATGGTGCTTCGTGATGTACTTCTGGTCAATACTCGGAAGGGCAAGTCGCGTTTTTTCGCCGATGGCATCTCATTCTTCGTCAGCCTTGCACGTCGGGATCACGCATCGAGAAAGCAGATTACTCGCCGATTAAGTCGGGCCCGGAATGACATCATCACGAGAGGCTATGGGCAAGACTAAGTTGTCTGCTCGCTTCTTCTCACCGAGATCGATTTAAGCGCACAGCGCGGCGCCGCCGGCGATGCCCGCATCCTCGCCGTAACGCGCCGCAATGATGGGAATCTCGTTGGCGCGCGGGTTCACGGCGAATTCCGGGATCCGCTCGCGCAGCTTGTTAAAATACGGTCGATAAAGCGCGGCAGCACCGCCGCCAATTACAATCACCTCCGGATCGAACAGGTCGACGATATTGCTGAGCCAGAGCGCCACCATTTCTATGGTCTCGTCCATGACTTTCTTGGCCAGCGGATCGGCCATTTCGAGCCCCCGGCCGACAATCATTCCATTGATCGCTGCCGCGTCTCCCCCGGCCATCTGCGGCATGGATGAAGCCGCGCCGGCGGCGATCGCCTCGCGAACACGCCGAGCGATCCCCGTCCCCGACGCATACACTTCAATGCAGCCCGGCTTGCCGCAATAACAGATCGGCCCGCGATAATCGATGCTGACGTGGCCACCTTCGCCGGCCGATCCGGTGCGGCCGTGATAGATCTTCCCGTCAAACACAATGCCGGTGCCGATTCCCGTCCCGATCGTCGCATAAAAAACATTGTGATAACCGTGCGCGGCGCCCCAGCGATTCTCGGCAAGCGCTGCGGCGTTGGCGTCGTTATCGACTTTCACCGGCACCGAATAAAGTTTCTGTACTGAGGCGGCGAGAGGAAAATCGCGCCAACAGGGCAGGTTGGGAGGGTTGAGAACCACACCGGTT
>DATIYR010000410.1:0-4682 GCA_035517535.1 Terriglobales bacterium | reverse complement strand
ATAGGCAGCCGCACGTAGGTCTGTTTCACCTGCCCCGTCAGCGGGTCGATCTGCGAGAGGCTCTCTACTTCATCGCCAAACAGCTCGATGCGGTAGGCGTTGTCGTCATAGGTCGGGAAGATCTCGATCACGTCGCCGCGGACGCGGAAGGTTCCGCGAGTGAAGTTGTGATCGTTGCGGTCGTAAAGAATTTCCACCAGGCGCGAGATGATGTGCTGGCGTGAAACCTTCTGGCCCTTTTCGAGCATCAGCAACTGACCGTAGTACGCCTCAGGCGAGCCCAGGCCGTAGATGCAGCTTACGCTGGCGACGATGACGCAATCGCGGCGCTCGAAAAGCGATCGTGTGGCCGAAAGCCGGAGTTTATCGAGCTCATCGTTGATGGTGGCTTCTTTTTCGATATAGATGTCGCCGGAAGGCAGGTAGGCTTCGGGCTGATAGTAATCGTAATAGCTGACGAAGTACTCGACCGCGTTGTGCGGGAAGAAATTCTTGAACTCGTGATAGAGCTGCGCCGCCAGCGTCTTGTTGTGTGCCATCACCAGCGCCGGCCGGTTCACCTGCTCGATGACTTTCGCCATCGTGTAGGTCTTGCCTGAACCGGTCACTCCGAGCAAAACCTGGTGCTGCTCGCGATCGAACACACCACGAACGAGCGCCTGGATGGCTTGCCCCTGGTCGCCTTTCGGCTTGTAATCGCTGACGAGTCGGAAATCCATGGGAGATTACTTACCTCGGATATTCCACGTCACACACAGACAGGAATTTTTCGAGGTGAGTATCTCCAAATTATAGCGTGAGGTGAACGCGACGCCTGAGCCGCGGGCACTTCGCCGAAACTTAGCGTGGCAGCTTGAAATTGATCGTAATCTGGGTCTCAATCTCTACCGGTTCGCCGTTGAGCAGATAGGGCCGATACTTCCACTGTCGCACCGCTTCGACCGCCGACTTTGCCAGCGTCGGGTCGCCGCTGAGCACTTTTACTTTGCTGATTGCGCCGCTCTTGCTGATGGCGGCGAGCAGTTCGACCGACCCCTCTTTTCGCATTTGCAATGCCATCGGAGGATACGCCGGCGCCACTCTCTTCATCAGCAAACCCTGGGTTATGCCTTGCGAGATGCGGACCGTTCCTGGCGCAGCCGTGGGCAGGGCCGGGTTGGTTTCCACAATGCCAGCCAAAGCAGATTCGGATGTATTTGAACCCGATAACGCCAATTGTGGCGGCTGCGGCGCTGGTGCGGGCTGCTCCGGAGCAGGTGACGATCTTGCATGCTCCTTAACCTCTACGGGCGCGGGTTTCACTACCACTACAGGTTGCGGCTTTTCTGCCGCAGGCTGGGGCGCTTCCGCGGGCGCGCTGATGTCGATATGTTCCTTTGTCGGAAATCCAACTGCCGCGCTTGAGTTCGCAGCAGAGCTGGTTGTATCCGCATTTGCCGCGCTGGAACCGGAACTCGACGCCGGTGCAGCAGTCACCTGCTGTTCCGTAGGTGCCGCAGAATTATCCGCGGCTGGTTGTGTGGTGTTGTCAGCCGGAGCAGAGGCGGTTTGCTTGGATATTTTGAAAGCTGGAATGTGGATACGCCCGATGTAGCTCTTCAGCGGCAGCTTCTTCCAGGCGAAAAATCCTCCTGCACCAAGCACCAGCAGGCAGCCGATAATCCAAACTACTTTCCCGCCACCGCTCTTTCTTGCCGTGTGACGCGGCGCATAGGATGAGAATGTTGGGGCCGGTATTTCGGGCCGCTGGGCCACGATGCTGTCCACAAAGATCGGGTCTTGTGTCGCCAGCGGTGGTGCGGTCTTTAGAGTCGATACGCGCGCAACTTCGGCTTGGTTCGGACGTTCCGGCGCTAACGCCGGCGCGGCTGCGGCGCGAGCCATCGGACTCGGGCCGATTCCCGGTAAATTCAGCGTTGATGCAGGCGTTTGCTTTGGAATTGAATCAGCAGCCGGCGGCTTCACCTGTTCCGCTTCGAACAAGGAGGTAGGCACAGCTCGGGCAGCCGGTTGTGGACCAGTCAAGCCAGTACCGGGTAAGCTGCTGGGTTCGGATGTGGCGCTCGGTTTTGCGACCGCGGCATTAAACGTCGGTGTCGCGCTTGGTTTCTCAGCGTGGCCCGCTTCGGCCGTCGTACCGCGTGACGGCGGCGCATTCTTGCGCAGCAGTCCTTTTGCGACACGCAGTGTGTTCTTCGATTGCTCGATGTTGACCGGCTTCGTCAGCACCAGATTCGCGCCGATGCGGAATGCGTTGGCAACTCCGGCTTGTCCTTCCGCAACCGCCACACACAATGAGCTGTGATTCAGGCTGGAATTTCTCGCGCCTTTGAACAGCAACGAAGCGTTCTGCTCATTGGCGCAGTCAACCACCAGCGCGTCAAAGGGCTCCTCGGTCAATTTCTTGACCGTAACGAATGGCTCGAACGAAAGCTCAACCGTAAAATCAAGCTCGCTCAGAACTTGTGTGACCAGGCGGGCGGCGGTCTCGTCCGGGCAGAAAAGGAGCGCCTTGTAACTCATACTGCGATGTTAGGTACACTGGTATCGAGCGGCAAGTTACTGACGTAATTGGACTAATGCCAGCACAAGCAGCCCGCACCGTCCACATTCCGCTGTGGGTTAAACTCGTCTGGACATCATGGATACTGGTTTGGGTCCCGGTCTATTTCCGTCAGTACGGCGCGCAGAATTTTATTTTTTTCTGTGACATTGGCAACATTCTGATCACTCTGGCACTGTGGCTCGAAAGCCCCTTGATTTTTTCCTGGCAGGCGGTCGGACTGCTGATTTTTCAGACCCTCTACACCATCGATCTGATTAGCGCATTCTTCTTCGGACACCACATCGTTGGTGGCACCGAGTATATGTTCAATCCCAAAGTTTCGTTGCTGGTTCGGCTGCTCGGTTTGTATCACGTCGTCGTTCCACCATTGCTGCTATGGGCGGTGCACCGCCTCGGTTACGACGAGCGCGCGTGGAAATTGCAAACCCTCACCTGCTGGATCATTGTGCCGATAAACTTTTTCTGGCGGTCGCAATACAACGTGAACTGGGCACGGGGTCTCGGCCATGAACAGCATCTCGTGCCGGCATGGCTTTATTTATTGGCGTATTTGATTGTCGTCCCGCTGCTGATTTATTGGCCGACACACCTTGTGCTGAAGTGCTGGATGCGCGCAAAGGCCGCGTCAAAGTAGTGGCAAGATTCCAGCGCTCAGCGCCGAATTCCCAGCTGAAGGAGTATTGCGCCTTCCATTTCTGAAGGACCTAAGGCAGGCGATCGACCGCCCAGTCATTCTTACCATCGCGCCTCAAAATGACCTTCGCGACGCGCGGGCGTATTGAAGCGAGTGGTGAGCCAAACAAAACGACGGGGAATTCATACGTTCCAGCGCTCACGCGTTTTCCGCGGGAGATTTCATACGCTGCTTGCGATCCGGGCGAAAAGAAATCTTGCAACTGCTCGGGAGTGGCATGTTCGCGGGCGGAATCGGTGAGCATGACAATGCCCGTCTCATGGTCTTCCGTTTGCCATGCATGCAGAAACCGGTTCGCCGCCGCGAGCGCTGCAGCGTACGGGGGATCGGTTGCGCGCCGGGAAATTCTGTGCACATGAGCGAATGAACTCGCCCATGCCGAACACACCAAAATGATTGCTATGACCCAGGACCTCATGCAGCAATTTTGAGGGCACCAGGAGATTCGGGGAAAGAGATAATCGAGGTTCCCGCAACCCGTGTTTCCGCTCTTTATCGGATGCAGTCTCCAAAATTCCATGTGGGTCCTGGACAACGCGAGCACCCGAGCAGCAGTCTTACAGTGTCGCCGTCGTCGTTTGGCAAACCATGTAACGTAACTCGACGGTATTTCGCTGATAGAAGGGAACAGCAATTCCGCGGTCAAACTCGAAGAACCTCCTTGGAAGGAGTCGCAATGAAAACACGTACGGCAATTCGGCTGTTCGAATATTTATGCCTCCTGTTGCTGGCCAGTGTCGCCGGAGCACAGCAACTTCAAATCGTCAGTGCGGAATACGGTTCTGGTCCCGCTCGCATCGATGTCACAAGGCGCGTCCGCGAACTGTCGCGCCAAAGCGCCGCTTTTCAGGTGAACAACGATGTATTCGGCATTGACCCTGCTCCCGGTAGAGTGAAAACCCTGCGGGTTCGCGCCACCGACTCGCAGGGCCGGGTGAGAACTTTCGAGTATCGCGAAGGAAGCATGGTCAACACGGCAATGTTTGCCGGCTGGAATGGCGGGCCGCCACCCATGGCCCAATCTGGATATGTCATTCTGCGCGCGTTATACGGGGTGCCCGGCAGGAACGTGGACGTCACGCAACGACTTCGTCAGCTGGCAGCGGCGAACGCCAGATTCCGGATGGGGAACAGCACGTTTGGCGTGGATCCGGCACCGGGACAGCGAAAGATGCTGCGAATCTGGGCTCGCGGCCCCAATGGTGATGTGAGAAAGTTTGACTACCCGGAATCGAGTACCGTCGACGGCGCGATGTTTTCTTCATGGGGCAGCGGCAGATGGGGTGACCCCAACTGGAATGGCGGGTGGGAGGGCCCAGGACGCCGCTGAAGTCAAAGAGTGATGAAGTACAAAGGCGTATGGTTGAGAATGCGGCGCTTCCCCGTCTCCTCCAACGCGACTCAATAAAATCGGTGAAAATT
>DATIYR010000409.1:0-5784 GCA_035517535.1 Terriglobales bacterium | reverse complement strand
GGCGCGATCGATGTGCCTTCACCGGTAATCTCCGTGGTCACGCCCTGCGTGATTTTACTGGCCGCGCGGCCATCTACCAGGATGTTGAATTCCGATTGACCTTGCACGTCGATGAATCCCGGCGAGACGACCAATCCGTGAGCGTCGATGTGTTGCTTCGCCGATGCACGATGAAGGTCACCAACCGCGGCGATGCGATCACCCTTGATCGCGACATCTCCATAAAACCAGGCCGCGCCCGTGCCATCAACCACCCGAGCGTTCGAGATAATGAAGTCGTAAGCGGGATGCTGGGCACGAGCCACTGAGAGGCAGAAGACCGGGACTAATAAAAAGAGAGTGACGCACCGTAGTTTGGCAAGCATAGCAATGGGCGAATGATAAACCATTCCCGCTCTCAGCCGTCGATCACGTGCACATTGTTATACTCTGCTCCATGCTCGCGCAGACGCTCGAAGAAGGCCGAAAGCTGACGGATGCCGCGTTAGAGCGCCTGCTGCCCTCGGCCGATACGCGGCCAACCTCCATTCACCGGGCGATGCGGCATAGCGTTTTCGCCGGCGGAAAACGTATTCGCCCAATTCTGTGCATGGAAGCCGGACGCGCTGTAGCCGGAAAGCTTCCAGCCGGAATCGAAGAGCTCGGGGCGGCGCTCGAGATGCTGCACACTTACTCCCTGATCCACGACGATCTCCCCGCCCTCGATAACGACGACCTGCGCCGTGGCCGTCCGACCTGCCACAAAGTTTTTGGCGAAGCCATCGCCATCCTCGCCGGGGACGCATTGCAAACTCAGGCGTACGAGGTTCTTTCGCGTCTGCAATGCCCGGCTGACGCCCGGATCAAAATCATCGAAGAAATCGCACGCGGTACCGGCACCGTGAACGGGATGATCGGCGGCCAGGTGGTCGATCTTGAAGCCGAGCACACGAAACCGAATGCCGAGATGCTCGAATACATCCATCTTTCGAAAACCTCGGCGTTAATTACAGCCAGTGTAGTCACTGGTGGCATCTATGGTGCGGGCAGTCCGGATGTAGTCGAAAGGTTACGGCGCTTTGGGCGGGCGATCGGACTGGCGTTCCAAATTGTGGACGATGTGCTCGACGTAACGCAGACTTCGCAGCAGCTCGGCAAGACGGCTGGGAAGGATGCCGCTTCGGAAAAAGCTACGTACCCCGCTCTGTTTGGAATAGAGGAATCGCGCAAGAGGGCCGCCGCCCTGCTGCAGGACGCGCTGGAAGCCGTGGAACCGCTCGGCGCTCGCGGAGGAACGCTGCAGGATCTGGCGCGTTACCTCATTGAACGGGAGAGTTGAGCACCAAAACTGTACAGATTTCATCTTGGTTCGGCCGAGATTACTTAAGAGAGGAGCGACCGCGGTGCCCATTCTGGAACTTACCGGCACCTTAACGTTATACTTACCGTCCAGGAGCCATCACACGCTCACTTTCAACAGATCTCAGATTTTCTCGTAGCCAAGGAATCGATGAAAAGAGCTGTTTCGCCGCGAGTCGCTTACTTTTCAATGGAAATTGCTCTCGAGCCGGACATCCCGACTTATTCGGGGGGCCTTGGCATTCTGGCTGGGGACACCTTGCGCTCGGCCGCCGACCTGGGAACGCCGGTCGTGGCAGTCACGCTAGCCTATCGCAAAGGATATTTTCGCCAGATTCTCGATCCTTCCGGAAATCAATTTGAGCAGCCCCAGGACTGGGACCCGGAGAACCAGCTTGCGGCCGTCGGTCCGCACGTGACGGTCGAGGTCGAAGGCAGGATCGTTTCCATTCGCGCGTGGAAGTACACGATTACCGGGGTGACCGGCGAAACGGTTCCGGTCTATCTGCTGGATACAGATTTGCCGGAAAACGGCGAATATGACCGTGCGCTTACCGATAGCCTCTATGGCGGCGATCAGCGCTACCGTCTGGCGCAGGAAATTGTGCTTGGGCTGGGTGGCTTCCAGATGATGCAAAAGTTATATTCCGGCCAGATCGAAACCTACCACATGAACGAAGGCCATTCGGCACTGCTCTCGCTCGGTCTGCTGGAGCGAAGATTGGAGCAGAGCTTCGCCGGACGGCTGAAACAGCTCGACATCGATGGCGTGCGCAACATGTGTATTTTTACGACGCACACGCCGGTGCCCGCCGGTCACGATCAGTTCCCGCGCAGCCTGGTTTCACAGGTGCTCGGGCGCGAGCAGGTCGGGCTTCTTGATGAAGCGCAAGCCTGGGAAGGCGACGCTCTGAACATGACTTACCTGGCTCTGCAGTTCTCCGGATACGTGAACGGAGTTGCCATGCGCCACGGCGAAGTTTCGCGCGGCATGTTTCCGGCTTACGCGAAGGAAATCAGCGCTATTACGAACGGCGTTCACGCGACCACGTGGACTTCACCCGCATTTGCCGAGCTGTTCGATTCCTACATCCCCGGTTGGCGTACCGATAACAACTATTTGCGTTACGCGATCAGCATTCCGCTTCCCGCCATTCGCGAGGCCCACGCCGAAGCGAAAACCGAATTGTTCGAGGAGATAGGCCGCACCTTCGGGGTGCAGCTCGATCCCAAGCTGCTGACCATTGGATTTGCCCGCCGCGCGAGCACTTATAAGCGTGCGGATTTACTCTTTCAGGACCCTGAACGATTGCGGAAGATTGTTCGTGAAGTTGGGCCGATTCAGCTGGTCTATGGCGGGAAAGCGCATCCGCACGATGAAGGAGGAAAAAATCTGATTCGCAGAGTCGTCGGCGGGTCGCATGCTCTGGCCGACGTGATCCACAGCGTCTACGTTGAGAATTACGACATGCGCTGGGGACGATTGATCACTTCCGGCGTGGATTTGTGGCTCAACAATCCAATGCGGCCACAGGAAGCCTCCGGCACGAGCGGAATGAAAGCTGCGTTGAATGGCGTGCCCAGCTTCAGCGTGGTCGATGGATGGTGGGCGGAAGGGCACATTGAAGGCGTCACCGGATGGTCAATCGGAAGCAGCGAGATTGCGGAAGATCAATCCGTCGAACTGGCCGCCCTCTACGACAAGCTCGAGCGCGAAATCGTACCCATGTTCTATGGCCGGCCAAACCGATATAACGAAATCATGCGCTTCGCCATCGCGCTGAATGGCTCGTTCTTCAACACCCAGCGCATGGTGCTGCAGTACATCGCCAATGCCTACAAGATGAACCGGGAAGTAGCTGTGCCCGAAGCGCGGGTTTAGCTGTTCCCTCTGTGCTATTCCTCTGTGCTCTCCGTGTCCTCTGTGGTAAAGATTTTTAAAGACCCGTTCCCGGTAACACAGAGGCACAGAGAAAGCGCGGAGACATGGCACACGTTCTCGAAACTGCTCGCTTAATTCTTCGCGAGTGGTCTGAATCCGACATTCCTGAACTCCTTCCACTGATTGGCGCGCGTGAAGTGGCCGCGACCACCTTGCGCATTCCGCACCCGTATGAGGAAAAACACGCGCGTGAATTCCTGGCCAGCGTGGCCAAAGAAAACGAACTTCGCATGGCGATCCGGCTACTTAATGACAACCGTCTCGTCGGCGGCATTGGATTGCATCCTGAAATGCTGCACCGCCGCGCAGAGTTAGGCTACTGGATCGGCGCTCCATTCTGGGGCAATCGTTACGCCACGGAAGCCGGACGCGAGATTGTTCGCTATGGTTTTGAAGAGTTTCAGCTTAAACGAATTTTCGCGACGGTCTTCGCCGGCAACCAAGCATCGGAGCGAGTTCTGGCGAAAATCGGAATGCAGCACGAAGGCTGCATGCGGCAGGCGGTGCTCAAGTGGGGCAAGTTTCTCGACGTAGAACTCTATTCCATTCTGCGGGAGGAGTACGCGCCATCGAAGTTGAACTAACACTTGCCGGCGCACAGGGCTTCAGCAAATGAATTAGGCCAATTGCGGTCGTTCCCCTTCTGCCGATATCCTCTTATGACCGATGCCTTCGTCACCACTCGACATTCTTGCTATTGCCGCGCACCGCGACGACGTTGAGCAAACTTGCGGCGGAACCCTGCTGAAGATGGCCGAACGCGGTCACCGCACCGGCATTCTGGATCTGACTCGCGGCGAAATGGGAACGCGCGGAACTGCGGAAGATCGCGAGCGTGAAGCTTCCGAGGCGGCGAAGATTCTGCGTGTTTCCTGGCGTGAGGCGCTCGACATTCCTGACGGACGCGTCGAGAACAGCTGGGAGAACCGGCTGAAAGTCGCCCGGGTAATTCGCTGGACCCGGCCTCGGGTTGTGATTCTTCCCTACTGGAAGGGGCGCCATCCCGACCACTACACCGCTTCGAAGCTCGGATATGAGGCATGTTTCCTGGCGGGCTTGGCGAAGCTCGATGTTGATCGAGCACTCGCCAGTCAGCAATCTACATTCAGTCAGGTTGCGTCTGCAGTCGCGAGCGTGGTGGCGCACGAGAAGCAAACGACCGATTTTGCCCCTCATCGCCCGTTCAAAATCATTTACGCAACCTTGTATTACGACATTCGCCCCACATTCGTAGTGGACATCACCGAGCAGTTTGAAGCCCGCTTCGCATCCCTGATGGCCTACCAATCACAATTCAGCGATCAGGAAGCCGGCAAGGACATCTTCCCTGCCCGCGACGAAATCCGTTCGCGAATAGAAGCCATGGCCCGGTTTTACGGAACGCTCGCCGGGGTCACCTATGCCGAGCCATTTCTGCAAAAGGAAGTTGGCCTGGTGGAAGATGTGACGGCGATTCCGGTGAAATCGATTTGACACCTCTATTTTGGACTTCCCTGTATAATAGTATTACCAGTATGACAGAGGTAATACCCGATGGCCCACGAGCCGAAAATCACTAGCAAGGGGCAAGTCACCATACCGGTCGAAGTCAGGCGCCGGCTAGGGCTGCGCCGAGGGGATCGGGTGCAGTTCACTCAGAACGGCGCCGAAATTACGATCAGTCGCGCATCCGACCGGGAGAATCCCTTCGACAAATACATTGGCATTCTCAAGGGGAAACGAAAACACGCCATCGGCGCCAAAGAATGGATGGCCGAGTTACGCGACGAAGAGTAGGTCGGAGCACAGAGGCTGAAAACAGCGGTCGATACTAACGTCCTTTCAGCACTCCTCTCCGGAGAGACATCGGCTATTGAATGCAAAGGCGAACTGGAGCGCGCACAGCAGCACGGAAGCTTAATTATCTGCGCTCCTGTTTTTGCGGAACTTTGCGCGTACCCTGGAGCAACACAGGAATTAATAGGTCAGTTTCTGCTGGATACGCACATACGTGTCGATTTCGAGATTAATGAAACGGT
The DNA here is from genome assembly GCA_035517535.1 of Terriglobales bacterium. GTDB lineage: Bacteria > Acidobacteriota > Terriglobia > Terriglobales > Acidobacteriaceae > Gp1-AA145. Next base: position 486 of record DATIYR010000409.1, on the reverse strand, counting down.
TTGGCGGGAGGCCGCGCGGCGGTTTGCTAACTACGCCGCTCGCCGGCGCCGTTCTGGAGGGGCATCTCCAAAGCGAATGCTGGTCGACTTCCTTGTTGGAAGTCACGCACTGCTAAATGCGGACCGCTTTTTTACCTTGGATCAAGATCGGTACTTGAAAGACTTCCCCGATCTTTCCCTTCTCTAGGAACACTCTTTTTAACCCAATATCTTTTGAATGCGCGAATAAACATTGCAATGCCTTCTCTACCGCTTCACCGAAACCGAAACTCCGTCGCGAATCGGCAAAATTGTTGTGAATAGTTCAGCCGACGAATACAGCAGCCGGTTGAATTCCTGAATCGCTTTCGTCGATGCTTCGGCAGGTTTTTTTTGCGCGACTTTGCCGCTCCACAAAACATTGTCGGCTACGAACAGTCCACCTTTTCGCAACCTCGGCAGTGCCAGTCGCAACGCACGCGGATAATCCTCCTTGTCGACATCGCA
>DATIYR010000408.1:0-10667 GCA_035517535.1 Terriglobales bacterium | reverse complement strand
CATCGCCCCAGCGCACCGCCAGGCAGTTCATGCCGAACTCGCCGAGTCCGCCAAGCGGCACTAAATGGAGCTTTCCGGAGGGCATCAAGAAAGATTGATCGTAGCACAGCGCGGCCTAAACAAAGGACCGTGCGTTCGCTCCCAACCACTCGTCTAGGAACTTGACGTACGGCAACAAATCAAGCGTTTTTGAACAGGCGCGAGTTCTACAAATTTCAGTTCCGACCGATGTCCTCGTTCCAAATGTCAGGATGAGCGCGGATGTAGTCGGCCAAGATGCGCACGCATTGTTCGGAATCGAGATCGATGATTTTGATCCCGAGTTCCCGCAGCCAGTCGATTCCGCCCTGGAAATTCCGGCCTTCGCCGACAATGACAGTTCGGAACCCGAATTGGCGAATCAGTCCGCTGCAATACCAGCACGGAGCGAGCGTGGTGACCATAATCTTGTCGCGATATGTGCGCTGGCGCCCGGCGTTGCGGAAAGCATCGGTTTCGCCGTGGAGCGAGGGATCGCCATTCTGAATTCGTCGGTTGTGGCCGGAGCCAAGAAGCTGACCGGTCGAATCGAATATCGCAGCGCCAATGGGCAATCCGCCTTCGGCCAGGCCTTTCTTGGCTTCGGCAATTGCGACCGCGAGCATGTCGGCCTCAGTCATCGTGTTGCTAACATTTTCTCTGTGGGAGGCAGGTTTGCATTTCCAGAGCACAGCCGACCCACGCGAGATCCCTCGCCCGGCTGGAGAAAGCGCCGAGCTTCGGGATGACGCATCCTGATAACGAATGCGAGGGCGTCATCCCGATGTCCCGCGCAGTAACCAGCGGGACGAGGAATGTGGCGTGCAGCAGCACCGATCTTCCAAGTTTGTGTCCTTCAGAGATTAGATTTGCATTCTGAACGTTGCCCCGGAGATGAACGCGGTTATCAGTCATCCGCATTGGCCGTTATCTCAGGCCGCCCTGAAGACACCGGAATTTCCTGGTCCTTGTATTGCAACTGATACAGCTTGTAGTAAATTCCGCGGTTGGCGAGCAACTGCTGATGCGTGCCCATTTCGCGCAGTTGGGCTTTGTGCATCACGATGATTTTGTCGGCGCGCTGCACGGTCGAAAGCCGGTGCGCGATGATGATCGAAGTTCGCCCTTCGACCATTTTGTTCAGCGCATCCCGAACTTTGAATTCCGTTTCGGTATCGACGCTGGATGTGGCTTCATCCAGAATCAGAATTTTCGGCGAATGGGCCAGAGCCCGCGCGAAAGAAATCAGCTGCTTCTGCCCGGTCGAAAGCGTCGCGCCGCGCTCGCGGACTTCTTCTTTATAGGTGTTGGGCAACATGTGAATGAAGTCGGCAAGATTCACGTCTTCTGCGGCCTGGCGGATCTGCTCGTCACTGATCCACTCGGTTCCTAGGCGAATGTTTCCTTCGACGGTGCCCGTAAACAAAAACGGGTCTTGTAGCACTACGCCGAAACGACGCCGCAGGTCGGCAATTGGCATTTCTTTGATATCGATGCCGTCAATGCGGATCGCCCCGCGCTGCACATCATAAAAGCGCAGCAGCAGGGAAATAATTGTGGTTTTTCCCGCGCCGGTGTGGCCCACGATGGCAACCGTCTCGCCGGGTTCGATGGTGAAGTTCACGTCTTTGAGGACCCAGTCTGGCTCGCTGACAAGATGCTCGTGTGGGGACGGGCGTCCTCGCCCGTCCGGTCGAGATGTGCTCGACGGTTCTCCATCACTACCATCAGCCGGCACTGTACGGTATGCGAACCAGACGTGGTCGAATTCGATCCTACCGGGCCCCTGCGGAATTTTGGTGACCTCAGCTTGCGTGATTTCCGCAGGAGTATCGAGCAGCTTGAACACGCGTTCGGAAGCGGCCATGGCCGATTGCAGAATGTTGTATTTTTCGCTCAGGTCCTGAATGGGACGGAAGAATCGCTGCGCATATTGTATGAATGCCGCTAACACGCCGATGGTGGTGACGTTTTGGACCACTTGGACGCTCAGCAACGTCTTCCAGCTGAAGCTGATCTCCAGTCCGTTCACTTTCCATCCGCGAATTACGTCGCCACCGCCGAACCAGATCACCAGCGCGATGGCAATCGACGACAGAATTTCAACCACCGGGTAATAAACTGCGTGCGCCATGATCGCGTCTTTGTACGCGTCCATGTGCTGCTCGTTCACGTCGGAGAAAGTTTTGAAGGCTTTCTTCTCGCGATTGAACAGCTGCAGCACAACCATGCCGCTCACGTTTTCCTGCAAGTGCGCATTGATTCGGGCAATGGCGACGCGAATTCGCCGATAGGAATCGCGCACGCGGTCGCGGAAAAGTTTCGTCGCATAGAAAATGAACGGCAGAACAGAAAACGTGATCAGCGCCAGCTTCCAGTTCACCGAAAGCATGATGGCGAGAATGCCAACGAGAACAAAAATGTCTTCGAAGATGGAGACCACGCCCGAGGTGAACATTTCGTTGAGGGCATCAACGTCTGTCGTCACACGCGTGACCAGGCGGCCGACCGGGTTCTTGTCGTAAAACCCAATATGCATGCGCTGCAGGTGGCGGAAGATTTCGCTGCGCAGGTCGAACATCACCATCTGCCCGGCCCACTGCATGAAGTAGGTCTGCAGGTACTCGAGCAGGAAGCTGAAGATGGTCAGGCCGACATAGATTCCGGCAATTTCGGCGATGCCCGTAAGCGGCTGCGGGCTGAGCCAACTGGTGAGCCATGCCGGTCTTTCGTGAACCGGTGCGAGATAGCGGTCGATGGCCACCATGGTGAGGAACGGCCCGAGCACATCGGCGATGGCCTTGAGCACGATCGCGACCAGGGCGATCGCGACCTGCCAGCGATACGCGCGCAAATAGCGCAGCAGCCGCTTCATCAGGCGGCTGTCATACGCTTTACCGAGTACTTCTTCTTCCTGGTGGGAAGCCATTCTTTACTATTCTAAACAGTCTGCGAAATACTGGGCCCCAGCCGGGCCCGCGCGCTGTTTGCACCACTCCGTGGATTCTCTGTGGAACTCGGCGTCTTCTGTGGTTTGGTTTTAAAAGCTTTACCACAGAGCACACGGAGTCTCACAGAGGAACAACACAGAGGCTTTCTGCGATCGTCGTTGCGCCTTTATTTTGTTGTTAAACCCTTCAACCTCAAAGTTTGCCAAAATCGACAAGGGTGCAAAGGAATGGCCAACGATCTAAGTCCCTTTCTGCACTCGCGCCTTATAGGCATACACCACGGCCAGCAGCGGCGCGGCTACGAATACTCCCCAGAAAGGCCAAATGATACCGAGCACGATGGGAGCCAGAATCGATGCCCAGATTGGTACTTTGGCTGTTCGGCGCATGATGTATGGCTGGAGCAGAAGGCCATCGATGACCACGATGATTGCGTAAAGAATGAGAACCCCGAGCGGATGTTGCCAGTCTCGCCATGCGATTGCCGCCGTAATTTCAGGTCCAAGCAGGCTCAGTACTGGACCGAGATGGGGGATGATCTGCAGCAGCGCGGCCAACGCGGCCCACAGTGCGTAGAACGGAACGTGCAGAATGCGGAGGCCAATTAACCACAGAATACCCACCGCGATCGAATCTTGGAGCTGCGCGATCGCCCAATTCTTAAGCGCGCCGCCGGTGACGCGAATATGATCGTTCAAATCCATCAGCAAGTTGGATGAGGTGGAATCGCGAAACGAAGCAAACGAGGTGTGATTCCGAAGGCGCGTGAGTAAAGGCGATGAGGCTTGCCGCGGGCAAATATCGAGGTGCAGGACGCTTTCGGATTAATCCTGTTCACGCCACACGTAATGCATGCTGACGTAAGGTCCCTCTGTCGTCCGCCGCTGGCGGACGACTTCGGGATGACATCAGCGGACGACTTCGGGATGACATCAGCGTACGACTTCGGGATGACATCGATTGACGGGTGGGGTAATTGGTGGTCGGAGACGTGAAAACTAGATGGTCCAACGCAGCAGGGTTGCGCCGACGGTGAAACCCGCGCCCACCGAGGCAAGCAGCACGAGATCGCCTTTTTTCAGCCTGCCTTCTTCGCGCGCAGTTTGCATGGCAAGCGGAATCGTGGCGGCTGTGGTGTTGCCGTAGCGATCGATATTAATAATGACGCTCTCCGGTTTCAGGCCCAACCGTTCCGCTGTAGCTTTGATGATCCGCTGATTGGCCTGATGAGGAATGAAACAGTCAATATCACTGGCCTTCACTCCATTCCTTGCCAGCAAATTATCGCAGACTTCCGCCATCTTCTTCACTGCGAACTTGAATACCGCCTGCCCATCCTGATGCACGACGTGCATCTTCTTTTCTATGGTCTCGTGGGTTGAGGGGTGCAAGCTGCCGCCGCCTGGCATATACAGCGCGCATGCGCCAGAGCCATCTACTTCATGCAGAAAATCGATCAAGCCTAAACCATCGGTTGAAGGTTCCAGAATCACAGCTCCGGCACCGTCGCCAAAAAGAATGCAGGTGGCGCGGTCGGTGTAGTCGAGGATTGAGGACATCACGTCCGACCCTATTACCAACACCTTTTTGTGCGCGCCGGTCTGAATGAACTGCGCCCCAGTCTGCAAGGCGTAAATGAAGGCTGAACAGGCGCCGGATAAATCAAAGCCCCAGAGCCCTTTGAACCCCAGCTTGTGCTGAACCAGGCAGGCGGTTGAGGGAAAAAACATGTCAGGGGTAACCGTAGCGACGATAATCGCCTCGATCTCGCCAGCGTCGATTCCGCGCTCAGCCAGGGCATTTTTCGCCGCTTCAACCGCCAGATCGCTGGTAGCGACTCCTTTATCCACGATGTGGCGTTCGCGAATTCCCGTGCGCGTCTGAATCCACTCATCTGAGGTTTCTACAATCTTCTCGAAATCGTGGTTGGTCATAACCCGGGGCGGAACGTAAGTGCCGAGAGCGGTTATTTTGGCGCGTACAGTCTGGCTCAATCTGTCAGGCCTCCATTGCTACATGGAAATCGTTATTGTACGCACCCGCACAGGAATCTCCAATGCAGGGTGAGGAACCTGCAGTAGTTCCTGTAGCTCATTGAAAGCACAATAACTTTGGTCATGATAACGTTTTCCCAAATTGGGGATATGATTTGCCGTATGAAGAAGCTCCGCGTCGTAGTCTCATTGATTACGCAGGACAACGACTTTCAGATCGAGCAAGCTGCAGCCGCCGAGAGTGCAGCTGCCAAGCTGGGCGTTGATGTTGAAATCCTGTTCGCGGATAACGACAGCATTCAGCAGAGCCAACAGATTCTAAAGTTTGTGCAGGCAGAGACAGGCAGGCGTCCGGATGGAATCATCTTCGAGCCGGTTGGCGGACCGGCTCTGCCGCAAGTTGCGCGGGCTGCGGTGGCCGAGGATATCGCCTGGGTGGTGATGAATCGCGACCTGGAATACGTGAAACAACTCCGACAAAGCTACAAGGTCCCATGCTTCAGCCTGGGTTCGGACCATCTTGAAACCGGGCGTATTCAGGGACGTCAATTGGCGGTGCTTCTTCCGAATGGCGGTTCGGTGCTCTACATTCAAGGTCCCACTGAAACTGATGCCAGCAAATTGCGAACAGCCGGAATGTATGAGACCAAGCCCGAGTCCATCCAAGTGAAGACCATGAAGGGGAACTGGACGGAGGCGAGCGCCTTCAAAGCGGTGACGTCGTGGATTCGACTTTCCACTTCACAGCAATCCCACATTGATTTAATTGCCGCACAAAATGATGCCATGGCGGCGGGCGCCAAAAAAGCACTTCAAGAATTCGTGGCGGAAGCTGCCGGTCGCGAGCGTTGGGCTTCAATCCCTTTCACAGGCGTGGATGGAGTTCCAAAAACCGGGCAAGCGTGGGTGCGAAGCGGAGTACTGACCGCAACTGTGACTCTTCCTCCGATTGCGGGGAAGGCGATGGAAATGCTGGTCCACGCTCTGCAAAGTGGAACGGTTCCGCCAGAACTAACGCTGTTAGCTCCGCATTCCTATCCTGAACTTGGAGCTCTGGCGCAGAGTGCGGGGAAGAAATCGATTGGCGCAAAGTTGGCCGGGTCGTAGGCGGCTTGCGAATGCGAAGTTTTTAGCCAGGCACCGGCGACCCACTGCACACGCAAGAGCCCGTTACCGTTGCTTCCTTCCGGACCTGGCGGGGTTGGCGGGAATGCATCGCGCGGGACCGATGCCTGACCTGTAAATTCTAGCATCGGGACTCTATCACTTCGCCGGCGGCTCAATTTGATATTCACAGGTGGCGTCGTCCTGAGCGCAGCCGTTTTTCAGGCGGAGAGAAGGATCTCGCGTGTGACGACCAGAGCTCCGCGCCAGGTCCCTCGCCCCGCTGGTGAAAACGCGGGCCAGCGGGATGACGCACCGACACGGACATTTGAAGACTAAACCGGGTGGTGATTCTTCCGTACCCTTTATTTTCCCCGCAATTTCCGCAAGAATGAATCGATCCACTCGCTTGATGCCGTACACCGGAGAAATCTCGCTCGCAGCCGCCATTCGCCGATACTTCGACGTGGTGCTTTATTTGCTGATCTTCACCGGATTCGGGACTCTGGCTTCCACCGGCCGTCTTGATCTTCCAACTGTGCTGCTGGTGACCTCAGCCCTGCTTTATCGCGGATATGCACTTGCGCGGCGACGGCAGGTGCTGCTCTCGGAATATTGGACGAATATCCTGACCATCGGCTGCGTCGGCTTCTACATCGCGGACGATTCCTTCATCTCGCGAACATTTCTCGGCGCAACCGTTCACCTCGTGCTGTTCGTCATGCTGGTGCGCCTGTTCTCGGCGCAACGCGATCGCGATCATTATTTTCTGGCGGTGCTTTCGTTTCTGATGGTGCTGGCCGCGGCGGTACTTACGGTCGACAGCACGTTTCTCTTTGCTCTAGCCGGATTCGTTTTGGTTGCGGTTGCGGCATTCATTCTGATGGAAATGATGCATTCGCTCGGCAAAGCACCGGTGCTTGCGCGCGATTCGCACATGCAAAATCCGCACCGCAAGCTTTCGCTAGCCATCGCCGTAATTGCTCCGGTCCTGCTTTTGCTGATTTTTGCCGGTGGAGCGGGAATTTTCTTTTTTCTGCCGCGAATTTCAGCCGGCTTCATGAACTCGCAAACGGGTTCGAACGAAATCAGCACCGGATTTTCGGATCATGTGGACCTCGGCAGGATCGGGGAAATTCAGCAATCGAAAACTGTGGTGATGCACCTGAAGATCGACGGCGACAACCTGGGCGATTTGGCGCCCAAATTGCGCGGCGTGGCGCTCAATATTTTTGACGGTCATACCTGGTCGAATGTCAGTCCCAAGCGAGAGCTGGTGCGCGAAAGCTACGGCCGATTTGATCTTGACCTGCACAGCCGGCAATTCCTGCCGAGCTTTGGCCGCAGCGTTCATTACCGCGTAACCATGGAGCCGTTCGTAACCGAAGTTTTCTTCTTACTGGCAACGCCGGAAGGACTGGAAGGGAATTATCGCTCGGTCGCTGAAGATGGTGACGGAGACGTATTCGATATGGATGTCGAACATCCGGTCACGCGTTACGAAGCCGAATCCCAGGTTCGCACGCTGGTCGCGATTCATGCGTCTCCAGCAGCGGATTACCCATCTCAAATTCGACAGTTCTATTTACAGCTGCCGGAGCTTGATCCGCGAATTAAAGAATTAGCTGAAAAAATCACGGCGAATTTGGAAACACCGTACGCACGCGCGACTGCGATTGAGACCTATTTGCGAACCCATTACCGATACACGCTCCAGCTTCCCAGCACTACGCCGGCTGATCCGGTCGCGAATTTTTTGTTTCGCCGGAAAGAGGGGCACTGCGAATACTTCGCTTCGGCGATGGCGATCATGCTGCGCACAATCGGCGTGCCTTCACGAATCGTGAATGGATTCTCCGGCGGCGAGTTTAATGACATCGATTCGCAATATGTGATTCGCGCAAGCGACGCGCATTCGTGGGTGGAGGCTTATATTCCCGGCGCAGGTTGGGTCACGTTCGACCCAACGCCCGCGGGCGATGCACAGGTGCGCTCGCCGTGGGACCGCGTGATGATGTATATGGACGCGCTTTCTTCGTTCTGGCGCGAATGGGTCATTAACTACGATCTCGCGCATCAATTGCGCCTGACCCAAGATGCCAGCCACGGCAGCCGCGCCATGGTGAGCCGAGCGCAATTCTGGGGTCGAAAGAGATATCAGAAGATCCTCGAGTGGGCGCGCCGCCAGCAGGAGCAAATTGGCGATTCGACGGTGAAATGGGGAACTCGGGTTGTAATTGCCGTTATTGTCCTTCTGGTGATCATCAGCATTCCTCGCTTGCTGGTGTTGGTTCAGAAGATTCGCTTGGCACGGCGACCGCAACGGTCACCGCAATTGGCGGCGAGCATCTGGTACGAACGAATGTTGCGGCAGGCTGCGAAGCGTGGGTGGAAAAAGGCTCCGGCGCAGACGCCGGAAGAATTTGCCTCTATCATCGCTGATCCGGCGATAAAGAAACGCGTGATTGGTTTCACCGAGCATTACGAGCGCGCGCGGTTTGGCAACTCGGCGGAGGACGCGTCGCACTTGCCTGAGTTGTATGAGGAGATCAAGAGCGCGCGCTAGAACGGGCGAGACGTTCCCCCACATCAGGACCGGACCCTCCGCTTACAATAAGAATTGCTAAATGGCCGAGAGCTGATACTGGCGGCTAACAGCTCGTCTATGAAAATTGGGGTTCTTGCCCTGCAGGGTGATTTCGATGCACACCGCAAACGGCTGGAAGAGCTGGGCGCTGAAGTTGTGCTGGTTAAAAAGCCCGAGCAACTGGAACAGATCGATGGACTCGTGATTCCCGGCGGGGAATCCGGTACCTTTCTGAAGCTCCTGGGCGAGGAAGGCTTTGAGAAGTTGAAGCAGTTCGTCCGGGTGAAGCCCAGCTTCGGTACGTGTGCGGGAGCGATATTGCTCGCGAAGGAAGTCGAGAATCCTCCGCAGACGGGGTTAGGCGCGATCGATATTGGCGTTCGCCGCAATGCTTATGGGCGTCAAATCGATAGCTCCATCCGCGAAGGCCTTTTCCGCGGATCACCCATTGAAATGGTTTTTATTCGTGCGCCGAAAATCGAGCGCGTGGGTTCCCAAGTCGAAGTAGTTGCCACAGAAGGAAAGGACCCCGTCGTGGTGCGACAAGGCAAGGCCCTGGCCGCGACATTCCATCCCGAGTTAACCGACGATCCCCGCGTGCACCGCTTCTTTCTGGAGTTGGTGCAAAACGGCAGCAAGGAATAGCCACAGTTCTTTGCGCGGCAATTCTTTATCCCACAAAGCCGACGCCAACCTGAACCTTCGTAATCTTAGTTGGCAAGGGACTCTGCGCTACTTTGTCGTTAGCCGGCAATGTTTTTCAAACGACCGTTCGCCCACGACAGGCGCCGCCGCAAGCGCCAACTGCTAAGTACTTCAGTGCACGTCTTCACTGAATCCGGACGCATTGATGCGCTCGGCATTAATATCAGCGACGTCGGAATGTGCTTGTTCACGGTCGCACACCTCCCGGTGGATTCGCAAATCCAAGTGGAGTTACTCCCGCCTGGATACACGGAGCGAGTTCGCATCTTGGGGACGGTGCGCCACCGGGCTCTATACCTGTACGGAGTCGAGTTTGTAGACGCCGAAGAGCAGTCGGAATTTCAGCGTGAGATCGAAGTATTGGACGGCCTCTCTTAAACTGCGCAAGCCGTTTTCCGTTCCCGGCCGCTTTAAGCGGTTTGACGCAATTGAGTCGAAAGTCCATTCCAAGGTGACCATAGGTCTAGGCCGCAGCTTGGCCTTACGCGTAGACCTTTAGGCAACTGTGCTACTTCGGCAGCCCTCGCTAGACTGGTGCAATCCTCCCCGACCACGAACGAGGACCAGCCTGGAATGCATATGCAACTAATGAGCCGGCACCCGATTCCGTTCACGGTGGTTCTCGAATACATTCCGCTGATCGCGACGGTGACCACGACCATTCTGAGCATCGTGCTGGCGCGCGCCACATTGCGTTATGCCGAGGCCAGCGATAAGAGCCTGGCGCTGGCGCGGGAAGAGTTCGAGCGGCAATGGTCGCCGGAGTTGCACATCAAGCTGGAAAAGGTCAGCCCGCGGCAGGCGAGGATCGTAGTTACGAACCTGGCAAAAATCTCAGTGCTGATGCAGTTGGTGCAGTTGCGGCGATTGTCGATGGCGGTGCCTTCATTGCGGACTTTCCTGAACGAGCCACTGGTCGGCGGATGCACCTGGTCAAACGATCTGGGGAAGAATTTGTTTGCCTGCACTGGCGATGACTACGACGGCCAAATCGCGACCGCGGTTACTTTCTACGCATCTGGCCGGCTGTACCGGACCGACTGGTTCCGCTTTCAAATTCAAGTCAGCCACGGCGAAATTATGAAGCTCGACCCTGTGAACATCGCAGCGCGTCGCGTGCGTACGCTCGATAACGATGCGAAGACGCGGCGCGAACTGGTGAGAGACGTGGTCGGCGTGACCAGCGCGAACGGGTAATACTCGCCCGCATATATCTCACATATTTGCATCCTGCGAGGCCGATGGCCGACTTAGAAGCTCGCTCCCTGCGTTGCTCTTCGGTCATAAGCGTGCTCTACTTGTTCTTCC
>DATIYR010000407.1:0-5585 GCA_035517535.1 Terriglobales bacterium | reverse complement strand
GGTTGCTCCAGCCAAGTTAGAGTATTCGGGCCTTTTCCTCAGGCCCAGCCAAACCACAAATGCGAGAACTACCAATCCCGCGACAACGAATTTGTATTTGGAGAAACTCAGCGCTGCGCCGGCAAGTTTCTCCCGCACGCGAGCGCGCAGAGCAGCCGGTTTTCCGCCTTGCTGGGCGGCTGTCACCAACTCGGCTAGTTCGTTGAGCAAGCTTACTTCGGTGTCGCCGAAGGCTTCAGGTTGCGCCGAGAACGCCTCTAGAATGCCCCGCACATTTGGTTTTTCCCCAATGGGAGCTACAGCCAGCGATCGCAGCCCCAGGCGTCGGCAGGCCTCAGCATCGACCCGCGAGTCAGCGGAGGTGTCATGGCAGCAGAGCGCCTCGCCCGATCGCAAACACTCGCCGGAGATGCCCGAACTACTGTTCAGTCTGCTGTTCAAGTCAGGCGCCATCTCCCCGGCCCGAGCCCGACAAACGATCCATTTGTCCTGCTGCAAGGCTATTGCAGCACCGTTGGCATCCGTGAAAAGTCGCGCCGCTTCGACAATGCGCTGCAGCATGGCCTCCAGGTTTACGCCGCCAACAGCAATGCTCGCGCGCAACTGGGCGATAGTTTGCTTGGATCCCCAATTCGCAGTGAATTCCGGCAATTCAGGCTTGGGTTGTAAGAGAAGGCTTGGCCGGTCTGCTACCCGAGACGCGGAGGAGAGTGATAGATGCGCCATGCGACAACTCCTTCTGTCCGTTTTCTCCGTGCGTAAGGAAGGAAATTTTACCTCCAAAAGACCTGTGATTTTTCGGGTCGAAATACCCGTTTGGACAGGTGCTCGGGACTACTTGGACAGGTGCTCGGGGCTTCCGGGATCATCCATATTTTTATTTCTGCCGTTTGTACAACCGCATCCAGAGAACCTGCTTCCGAGTAGCTGCTTTCCGGAGGCAAATATGTTCCGGTCGCTTCGTCATTACTCCGAATTTTCCAGCGAACTGTCTGAACTCGAAAGTCCTGCCCGCCGGCGCTGGCCTTCGATATTGTGCAAGGGCTTGGGTTGGTTCGCGCTTGCTTCTGGCTGTACCTTTCTCGTTCGATTCGGATCCTACAGTTGATTGGCGCGGTCGCAGATAAACCCAGTGGACCATTATCAAGCGCAGAAGTTGTCGAACACGCCGTCAGCTCTGATGTTCGAAAAGCACGTTCAACCTCTGTCGGAATCGGCTGACCATCGGTTGCGAAAGTACTACCCGAGGGCTTTTGTTCGGTGGAGAAAACCGACACGGTATCTCCGGCCGGCCCCGGCGAAGACATCGGGAGACAAGCGCGTATGCGGGGATGTTCTCGCCCCACACGATCACCTTGCCGATTCAATCTCCTCGACGATCCGGTCCAGGTGATACACCTGCCGTAAGCCCTCGAGCAATGCGCGACTATCGACTGCTACGGCGCGATTTTGCTTCGGGTCATAGGCATAATCGCCACCGAGCGAAAAAATGTTGCCGTCGAAGATCAGGCCGACGATGTCGCCGTTCTGATCGATCAATGGACTGCCGGAATTTCCGCCGATGATGTCGTTCGTCGTGCACAGATTCATCGGGGTCTCGAGATTCAAACTCGACTTCGCGGAAAGCCAGCTCTCAGGAAGTGCGAAGGGTGGCGCTCCGTTTGCCCGTTTAAAAAGTCCGGCCATTGTCGTATATGGCTCAATGAATTTCCCTTGTCCGTTGTCGAATCCCTTGACAGTCCCGTAACTCAGGCGGGCTGTGAACGTGGCATCCGGATAAATGCTCGTGCCGTAAATCGCAAACCGCGCTTTCGCAATTTTCTGGGCGGCAGCGCGGGTGGGCGCGTCGATTTCGGCCTCATATTGCTTGCGAACCGCGCGCAGATCGGGATCGATCAATTTCGCGAACTGAATCATCGGATCAGTCGAAGCATCGATCGCCGCCTGGCCGCCATTGAACAGCTCTTCCCTGACCTTTACGTCATTGAGATGAGTGCCCGCGGCCAGCCGGTGCGCGAGCTGTTCCGGCGACTCGTCACCGAGCATTTTGCGGACGAACGGATCGCTCTCTCCGAGATCGCGCCGGACTACGCTGAAACCGTACGCCAGCCCAACCTCTACGAGGTCCTTGTAAACCGGAACTGGAGCCAAAAGCGACTGCTTCATTTCGGCCAGCCGCTGATCGGTGTACTCCGGCAGGCGCTCACCATTGGGCTTGGCGCGCTCTTCCGGAATGCGCACCAGCTCGATCGCATCCGCCAGCAGCCCACGTCGAAAGAAATAGTTGTCGTCCATGGCATGATGGCGAGCAAACAATTTCGCCAGCTCATCCTGCACCTTTTGGAGATCGTCCCATGCACTTGCATCAGAAGCTAAATTCGAGTGAGCGGCGACTGCATCCCGCAGTTCCTTTTGTTGCCGGACCTTGATCGCAAAGAATTCCGGATCGAGCAACGCCTGTTCGCGTCCGTAATACACCTTGAAAGCATTTTCTACGAAGAACAGCGGCTCTTTTGCTTCGCGCGTCTGGTCGGGACCGGTGGCCACGAACTGCTCCAGCAATCCGCGGTATTCAGAGACCCAGGGCACGGTTGCGGGCAACTCCGTGTCACGCTCGAACTCCAATTGCGAAACCGTTAGCTCCCGGCTGGTCCCACCCGGATTGCCCGACACGAAAACCAGCTGACCGTCTTTCGAACCGTCCTTGCTCCAGTGCAAATAATCCGTGCTCTCGACCGGCTGGTCATTCTCATAAGCGCGGATTAAGCCGATGTCAAAATCAAAACGGGGAAAGTTGAAGTTGTCCGGATCGCCGCCGAAAAATCCGATCTCGTACTGCGGCGCAAAAACCAGGCGCACGTCGGTGTATTTCTTGTAGTGATATAAATCGTAGATTCCACCATGGTAAAGAGAGACCAAATCGCAGCGAACCTGCGGGTCCGATCCACAACTTTGTTCAAGCTTGGCCGTCTCCGCCCGCAGCGCCAGCACGGAAGCTTCTCCGGTCTTGCCCGCGAGTGCGCCGTGCACCTCCGAGGTGACGTCGCTGATCTTGGTTAACTGGTCGAGCTCAAAATCGGGGCATTTGCGTTCATCCGCTGCGTTATGCGTGATGAAGCCAGTCTGAACGAAGTTTTCCTGCGCGGTTGAGAGCGCCTTCACACAGTTAACCACGCAGTGATAGTTCGTCATCACCAACCCATGCGGCGAGATGAACGACGCCGAGCAGCCGCCGGCAATGCGCAGCGAAGCTAAACGAACGTGATCGAGCCATTGCTGTGATGGCCCGAATCCGTACTTCTTCGCGACCGTTGCAGAAGGGAAATTGTTGAACGTCCACATGCCTTCGTCGGCATGGGCTAAGGCTGCGAAACCCAACAGGGACAACATCACGAACGCAGAGAATATTACTAACTTATCTTTCACATGAATCTCCTCTGGCCTGAGCTGCCGAATCTGACCGCGCGGACTTCTTACAAAGCCGAAGAATACAACAATACGACGGGCGGTGACCCTGCTGCGTCGCAGCTCGCCGTAAAGACTTCGATGCCAACTTGGAAGCGCTACGTTCCTTGGTGGTTGTTCACAATCGACACTCAGGGCGACGACTGCTGTAGTTTAAAATTGGCGATCCGCAAGGAGTGTGATGCACCACGAGCCTCATACTGACATCAATTCAGCAAATCACAGAGGATTGCAATGGCAAAGATCAAGCTTGTTCTGGCAGTAATTTGTGCCTGCGTGGCGTTCACCGCAATAGCGGCGCAGCAAGCGGCGAAGCGCGAGCCGATGACCTTTGCCCTGAACTGCGCCGGTGGCGACTGCCCGCTGCTCAAAGGAGTGCCCCAGACAAGCGGGATGAGGGCCGGTTCGGTAAAGCTCAACCCGGGTCAGAGCGTGGGTTGGCACACGACCGCGGATAATGAGGAGGCTCTGGTCATTCTGCATGGCAGCGGCGTGGCGAACATCGAGGGACGCGCCGACGTACCCCTGAGGGAAAAAATGCTCGCCTACATCCCCCCGGTGACGCGGCACAACGTTACCAACAACGGAACCGACGTGCTTGAATATGTCTGGGTGGTCGCGCCGGCATCCAAGAGAGCCAAGTGAGCCGGACTGATCGCCGCCCGTCACAACGGATATGACTTCACCGCTTAGAGCGCTTTTCGATGATCGGAGCGGAAACGTTCTCGCTCGAACGCTCGCGATTTACGGAGTTCTGCTCGCCTTCAATGCCGCGGCATGGCTGTGGGCCATCGTCGCTTTTCATCGATATCCGGTTCTATTGGGGACCGCGCTTCTAGCCTACAGCTTTGGATTACGCCATGCGGTTGACGCCGACCACATCGCCGCCATCGACAACGTCACACGAAAACTCATGCAGGAGGGAAAACGGCCGGTCGCGGTCGGCTTCATGTTTTCGCTCGGCCATTCAACCGTGGTGGTCCTTGGGGCGGCGGCTATTGCCGGAGCGGCACTCTCGCTCCAGCATCGGCTCGATAGTTTCAAAAACGTTGCCGGCGTGATCGGCACTTCCATCTCTGCCCTGTTTCTTTTCGCGATCGCCATCGCCAATCTGTTTATCCTTCGCTCGGTTTATCAGACATTTGTGAGGGTACGGCGCGGAGAGCCTTACGTCGAAGAAGATTTGAACTTTCTCCTCGCCGGCCGCGGACTTCTGGCGCGATTGTTCCGCCCGATTTTTCGAATGATCAGCCGCAGTTGGCACATGTATCCGCTCGGTTTTCTTTTCGGGCTGGGGTTCGATACGGCCACGGAGATTGGATTGCTCGGGATCTCCGCCGCTGAGGCTTCGCAAGGTTTGTCGATGTCGGCGATTCTGGTTTTCCCTGTCCTTTTCGCGGCGGGAATGTCGCTGATTGATACGACCGACAACATACTTATGTTGGGGGCCTACGGGTGGGCATTCGTCAGGCCTGTGCGAAAGCTTTATTACAACATCACGATCACCCTGGTCTCGGTAGTGATTGCGCTCGTGGTGGGAGGAATTGAGACGCTGGGGCTGTGTGCGCAGCATTTTCAGCTCAAGGGATGGTTCTGGAATGCGGTCGCCAAACTCAACGAGAACTTCGGCTCGCTCGGATACTTCATTGTGGGGCTTTTTGTGTTGAGTTGGATCGTGTCGATCACATTCTATCGATGGCGCAGGTTTGATGAGCTCGAATTGGTGCTCGACCAGGGGCAATGAAGGCGTTCAGGAATGGACGCTTGAACGAGCTTATTTCCGCGTGCATTATCCGTGGCTGTTCGAGAGCTCCTTCACAATATTCGTCACAAACGCTTTGGCATCGCCGAACAGCATGAGCGTGTTGTCCATGTAATAAAGAGGATTGTCGATGCCGGCGAACCCGGGATTCATGCTGCGCTTGATGACCATGACCGTGTGCGCCCTCTCAACATCGAGCACGGGCATGCCATAAATAGGGCTCGACTTGTCGGTTTTTGCCGCCGGATTCGTCACATCATTCGCGCCAATGATGAGCGCTACATCGATCTGCGGAAAGTCACCGTTAATGTCATCCATTTCTTTCAGGTGATCGTAAGGAACGTCGGCTTCGGCGAGC
>DATIYR010000406.1:0-3476 GCA_035517535.1 Terriglobales bacterium | reverse complement strand
GTCGAAGAGCTGCACGCGCGCGTACCCGACGAGAGTCTCGATATTGACGAGAATTGCGTGATGGTTCTGAAGAACAGCGGCCCGTGCGGCTATCCCGGGATGGCCGAAGTGGGAAACATGCCGATTCCACCGAAGCTGCTGCGCAAGGGAGTGCGAGACATCATCCGCATTTCCGACGCGCGGATGAGCGGCACGGCGTATGGCACCGTGGTCCTGCACATTTCGCCGGAAGCGGCCATCGGCGGACCATTGGCTCTGGCTCAAACCGGAGACATGATTAGCCTGGATGTGCCGGGTCGTTCGCTACAACTCGAGGTGGAGGATGCGGTCCTGCAACAACGCCGCGCCAAGTGGGTAGCGCCGCCGCGGCCAACGCGTGGCTGGGCAAAGATGTACGTGGATCACGTCCTTCAGGCCCACGAAGGTATGGATCTGGATTTCCTGGTGGGCGCGAGCGGCGCCGAAGTGCCGCGCGAATCGCACTAAGGCACGAGGAGTTGACACAGGGAGTACGGCTTCTTGAAGCCTACGCTCAAACGAATTCGTCGCCTATATCGATGCAGTCGACAAGTAGAGAGTCACGGTTGTCTGCTTCGAATGAAACGAGTTCGTGCCGATATCCGAGAGAGCCCGATAGATTGTTAGCGCTCGACCCGCAGCAGTTTGCATGCTCGAGTACCCGGTAGTGTACGTCCGCGACACAAGAAGGCAGTTGAACTTCGACCGATCCGAGAACAGAATCTGTTTCTCCAGAGGTTTTGGAGCACCTACCCACTGCGCGAGTGATACCGGTGATACCGTTTTGGTCAGAAATCGGGCTAATTACAGAAACTGTAGAAACTGTGCCTGAAGTTGCGAATCTGCTTGAAACCAGCGAAAACACTGCTTATTATAGTTAAGCGTAGGTTTCTCCGGCGATTACGAAAATAGCGGAAATAGAATCCCACTCTCTCCGCCAGATTGATGCAGGTCCCTCGCTGTGGCTGCTACAACTCGTGACCATCTATTTTCTGCTCGCCTCCAGGCCTGATCCGCTCTGGTTGAATCCGGGCTGCACGTTGACCACACCGAATTGACGGTCAATTTCCTCTCGATGGGCCGCCATCGCCCACAAAAAGCGGATCGAGTGACCCGGCACAGAAACATTAGGGTGATACCCGCTCGGCATCAACACTGCGTCTCCGTCGCGCACGGGCACAACCAACTCGGGATATTCGGTGTCGTTGTAAACCAATTGCAATCCGTATGCCGGCTCGGGCATATCGAAGTAGACGTACATCTCTTCAAGCATTTTGGCGTGTTCGTGCGGCGGCCAGCTGGTCCAATTGCCCGGCTCGGAAAATGTGAATCCTGCGACCAGACGTCCAGCTTGTACATTCTTGCCGAGGCAAATAGTTACATCCCGCTGCTGGCCGGGTTTGCCGGTGGTGAATTTCAGCGATGAGTCCTGCGCCAGATCGGCGTAGCGGACAAGCTGCAACGGATAATTCTTCTCCACATCGGCTGAAAATTCCGCTAGGTCCACGGCGGAATTCGTGCTGACCTCGATTTCGCTGGCGCGCGGAATGTAAATGGAATCGTACTGCTCGAGATTGAACTGCTGGCCTCTGGTTCTTACTATTGCTGCGCCGGAAAGGCAGACCAGTCCGGTTTCCTGCACGCCATTGTTGAATTTCACCGATGCCATAGACGCATTCAGAATGATCCGCGCGTACGAAAGATGACGGTTGGTGCTGTTGGAAGGGGTGACGAAAACGCGGCGGCCGACATGCTGGTTGGTTTTTCTGAAGACCATTTTTTCTGTGATTGGCAGTGTTTGTGTGCTCATCTTGTGCTCCTCACGAATTCTTTTTTTATGTGCTGCTATTGCAGCTCTTCAATGGATCCGTTCCGGATCCCAATGATCTTTCCCCGACAGAAATTCCCGGACCGAATATCGTTTGGCTTCCTGCTTGCTTAGTTGTTTTGAGTGCGGATCACGCGCCTGCGGGTTGGCGCCTGGCCCGGTCGAGCCAAACTCGGCATAGAAAGATGTGTCGAGCGAATGAGTCTCTCCCGGGTGCCACTCACGCCATCCCGCCGGTTCGATATTCGCGTCTAACTTCGTGTTGAGAAAAATTACCGTTGAATACGGTCTCCAGGGTCGGCCCAGGAAAATGTGCTTTGCCTCGGCATCGGCGGTCACCATGCAGTGATCGAAGACATATCCGCTTGCTTCTTCGGGGTAGTGCTTGCTCTGGGCGGTTAGAAAAACCGAATTGTGGGCGATGGCATGAATCGTGCAGCCATCAAAAAACGTCATCCCGTCCCCAAAAATGAAATCAATATTTCCCTCGATGTAGCAGTCGGAGAAATATTGCCGCGCCGCCACGCATGGGCCTTGTTCGGAAGCACAGGACTTGCTTCCGGCGTACAGCGTGTCTTGCGCGCCCAGCATGCGAACATGGCGAAGCACGGCGCGATCGCCACGAAGGAGCAGAGCCACGGCTTGCGACCCTTGCGGCTGCAGCGGCTTATCGCGGCTGAAATCATTCTGAAAAGTGATGCCTTCTGCAAAGAAATCATCGCCATCGACGGAAACAGTGGCAGATTCGAGTGTGCCGCCGGCGGCGCCGTGGCTCGCATTGAATACAATCACAACTCGCGAAGGATCCTGCACATCGCCCACAAGGCGGACGTGCGTCTTCGTGATCTTCACTTGTTCGCGATAAATTCCTGGCTTTATTCGAATCGTGCCCCCGGTATTCGGTAATGCGGCGATGGCATCATCTAGAGAGCGGAAATCGCCCGGACCACTGGCAGAGACGATGACAAACTTCGCTCGCGGGCTTGCCAGGCACGGAAACGCGCCCAGCAGAAAGATGAAGGCCTGGATCGCTGCCTTCTCACGAAATTGAATGAACCTGGGTTCCATTGATGCGAACGTGATAGAAGGAAACGTGCTTTACATTTTCGACGACACACTTTTTCTCGACGCCTTCAAAATCGCAGTCGGCGAGTCGCACATCGGTGATCGGGGCGTTACTGAACCCGCGCAAATAAAGCGCGTACTTCGCTTTGCGCGTGGTTAAGTTGCGGATTTGTACATCACGAACGACGGGAGTGAACTTGCCGCTTGCGCCCTCTTCATAATTGAAGTCGATGGAAACGCCGGCGGTTGAGACCTGGCCGACTTCAATGTTGCGCGCATAGATTCTCTCGATCAGCCCGCCACGCATGGCGTTGTCCTTAATGCGAATCGCGCAATCAAGATGCGGGCTGTCCATTTTGCAATTTTCGGCAAAAACATCGTCCACGCCGCCGGAAATTTCGCTGCCGATGGTAACGCCGCCATGGCCGTTCTTCATGTGACAATTGCGAATGACAATGTTCTGCGATGGCACATTTACGCGCCGCCCATCTTCGTTCCTGCCGGACTTGATCGCGATGCAGTCGTCGCCAGTATTGAAGAAGACATTTTCAATCAGGACATCCGC
>DATIYR010000405.1:0-13941 GCA_035517535.1 Terriglobales bacterium | reverse complement strand
GCCACAGGCCCACGTCTTGGATTGAATCAATCGGGCGGGTAACAAAACTCCGAGCTCAATCGTAACAAAGTTAGGCAGCAATCACCAGCAGTCGGCGCGTCTGCCAGAGCTCAATTTAAATTTCCGGAGTGGCGTCATCATGAGCAAGAGGGGCTTTCCCGGCGGTTGAGGACCTCGCGTGGCGGCCGGTGCTTCGCGCCGGATTTCTCGGCTCACTGGTGAAAACGCGTGGCATCGGGACGACACACTAATAGGGAGTCGCGGACCGAAACCCCCGCCTTATTCCGCAATCGACTAAAATCCGGATCAGAAGGGTACAGTTGCTCGGACCAAAGCAAATGCGGGCGGAGGGCGCGGTTCGCCGAATCAAGATTATTGACTCGCATACCGGCGGCGAGCCGACACGGCTGGTAATTGGCGGCGGACCTGAGCTAGGTAACGGGCCGATTGTGGAACGTCTGAAGATTTTGTGTGCGCAACACGATCAGTTTCGCTCCGCGGTGGTGAGTGAACCGCGCGGGTCGGATGTTGTGGTGGGAGCTCTGTTGTGCGGGCCGTATGATCGAAGCTGCGTTGCCGGAGTCATCTTTTTTAATAATGTTGGCTATCTCGGCATGTGCGGTCATGGAACGATCGGTTTGATTGCTTCGATGGCGTATCTCGGAAAGATCGAGGCCGGCGAGCATCGAATTGAAACGCCGGTGGGAATTGTGACGGCTACGCTTCATCCAAGTGGCGAAGTTAGTGTGGGCAACGTTTGCAGCTATCGGAAATCGGCGAATGTTGCTGTCGATGTTCCCGACTACGGAGTGGTGCGGGGAGATGTTGCGTGGGGAGGGAATTGGTTTTATTTGGTCGAGAAACATGGCTTTGAACTCACGCCGCAGAATGTTGAGGCGCTTACGAATTTCACGTGGGCGGTGCGGCAAGCGCTGAGTGCGCACGGCGTAACTGGCGATGGAGGACATGAGATCGACCACATTGAACTGTATGGGCCGTCCACGATTCTCGGCGTGAATAGCAAGAATTTTGTGCTGTGCCCAGGGAAAGCTTACGATCGCTCTCCGTGCGGAACGGGAACGAGCGCGAAAATGGCTTGCCTTTTTGCCGACGGAAAACTTCGCGAGGGAGAAGTGTGGAAGCAGGAGAGCATTGTTGGAAGTGTTTTCGAGGGCAGCGTGCAGGTGAGAGATGGCCGCGTCTTTCCGACCATTAAAGGTGCGGCTTTCGTGAATTCGGAAGCCGAACTGGTGCTTGATCCAAGCGATCCGTTTTGTAACGGCATTCGAATATGACTGCGCCCACTTACGACGTTGCCATCGTGGGAGGAGGAATTGTCGGCGCGGCTTGCGCATACGAGTGTGTCCAGCGCGCGTTGCGCGTGGCCGTGATTGAGCAGGATGTGATCGGCGGCGGAGCGACGGCCGCGGGTATGGGGCACATTGTGACGATGGACGACTCCGATGCGCAGTTTGCATTGACTCGCTACTCGCAGACGCTGTGGCAGCAGTTGCGGCCGGAACTTCCCGCCAATGTCGAATATGAGCAGTGCGGAACCATCTGGGTTGCGGCCGATGAAGATGAAATGAATGAAGTGTTGCGCAAACATGATTACTACACGCGCAACGGAGTTCCCGCGGAAGTATTGAGTTCCGCTGATTTGGAGGGGCTGGAGCCGAATCTTCGAAAGGGACTGGCGGGAGGGTTGTTGGTTCTGGAAGATGGCGTGCTCTATCCACCGTGCGCGGCGCGGTATTTGATCGAGTGCGCGCTCGCGAAAGGGGCAACGTTGTACTCGGCGTCGACGGTTTCGCAGATTGGTCGCGGGCGGGTGTATTTTTCGAATGGGTCGAGCCTCTCTGCGGCGGTGATCGTAAACGCGGCGGGAGCCTGGGCTCCGGCACTGACTCCGGGGATTGAGGTGAAGAAGCGCAAAGGGCACCTGGTCATCACGGACCGCTATCCGAGATTCGTGCGGCATCCATTGGTTGAGCTTGGTTATCTGAAGAGCTCGCACTCGTTAACCGCTGACTCGGTTGCATTCAATGTTCAGCCGCGGCGGACAGGACAAATTTTGATTGGTTCCTCGCGACAATTCGGGGCCGAGCGCAAAGAAGTTGATCGGGAAATTATGCGGCGGATGTTGCAGCGAGCGCAGAGTTACTTGCCGGGGCTAAGCGAAACATCGGCGATTCGCGTCTGGACGGGATTCCGCGCGGCTACTCCGGACAAGCTTCCATTGATCGGGCCGTGGCCGGCGGACTCCACGGTTTATCTCGCCACCGGGCATGAGGGTTTGGGAATTACGACATCGCTTGCGACCGCGAAGTTGATCGCCGATCAGATCACGGGAAACAGAAGCGCAATTCCCGCTGAACCGTATTTGCCTTCGCGCATCCGCACTCCAGAACATGCAAATGCCTGAGCAGGTCACGCTAACCGTGAACGGTAAACCTGTTGTCGTCCCGAGCGGCGCGACGGTGGCGGCGGCGATGGCAACAGCGGGAGCGTATTGCCGCGATTCGGTGAGTGGCGAGCGGCGCACAATACTGTGCGCGATGGGAATTTGCTTTGAATGCCGCGTGGAGATCGAAGGCAAGCCACATCAGCGTGCGTGCCAGATTCTTTGCTCACCGGGCATGCGCGTCAACACGCAACCGCGAATCGAGACCGGCGCTGAATCAAGCCGCTGAATTGAGCAATAGAAAACAATTCGAGGTGCTCGTTGTCGGCGGGGGCCCGGCTGGTCTGGCTGCGGCGGCAACTGCGGCGGAGCATGGGGTGCATGTCGGCGTCATTGACGACAATCCGAATCTTGGCGGACAGATTTGGCGCGCAGAAACTGGTGCGATAAATCCTGAAGCTCAGAGTTGGATCGCTAGGTTGCATGCTGCTAGAGTGGAGATTCTTTGCGGAACACGAGTGTTCGATCAGCCTGCGCCGAAGTTGTTCCACGCCGAAACGCAAGATGGCCTCGTCGAACTCGGTTATCAGAAATTGGTACTCGCAACCGGAGCAAGAGAGCGGTTCCTGCCGTTTCCCGGATGGACGATTCCGAATGTAATGGGAGCCGGCGCGCTGCAAGCTTTGGTCAAGTCAGGCTTTGCAATTGAAGGCAAACGAGTCGTAGTAGCGGGCACGGGGCCATTGCTGCTTGCGGTTGCGGCGTATCTGCGAAAGCACGGCGCTGAGATCGCGATGATCTGCGAGCAGGCGTCACTTTTTTCTTTAGCGAAATTCGGATTTTCACTTCTATGGCACGGAAATAAGCTGGCGCAAGCATGGTCTCTGCGCAAGGAACTTTCTGGTGTGCCGTTCGCTGCGAGTTCGTGGCCGGTGAGCGCCGAAGGGAAGAACATCTTGAACGCGGTGGTAATTTCGCGCGGGCAGAAGTTTGAAAAAATAGAGTGCGACTTTCTTGCATGCGGATTTCATCTGGTGCCAAACACGGAATTGGCGGCGCTTCTCGGATGCCTCTTGCGAGAAGGATTTGTCGAGGTCGATAACAACCAGCAGACTTCTGTGCCCGAGATTTTTTGCGCGGGAGAACCGACTGGAATCGGCGGTGTTGAACTCTCGGTGATTGAAGGACAAATCGCCGGTCATGCCGCAGCGAAAAGGGATGAGTTAGCAACCGATCTTATGCGCACGCGACGAAAGCTGCTGAAGTTTGCAGCAGTCCTTGAGCGGACATTCGAGTTGCGTGCGGAACTGCGTGAGCTGGCTCTGGAAGAAACGATCATCTGCCGCTGCGAAGATGTGACTTATGGACAATTGAAACTCGAAACTTCATGGCGGGCGGCGAAATTGCAGACCCGCTGCGGCATGGGGCCGTGCCAGGGGCGAGTGTGCGGTCCGCAAACGGAGTTTCTGTTTGGTTGGTCTCCGGATTCGGTGCGGCCGCCGATTTTCCCCGCGCGGGTGGAGAGTCTTGGCGCAAGCGTAAGCGAACCGGATGGTGCGTGAACAAGATGTTGACGCTGGACGAACGGGCGCCGCTATTCTCTCGCGGAATTCTTCGTCATCATCGCATCAATCATCCGCCAGATCCCAAGTGGGTTTGTGTCTTTCAATTCATCCGGCAGTGCGGCGTCTGGAAATCCCTGATAGCAGACCAGGCGTGCAAAACGGAAAATTGCCTGGCTTCCTACGGAGGTCGATCGGCCGTCGGAAGTCGCGGGGTACGGGCCTCCATGAACCATGGCGTGGGTGACTTCGACTCCGGTTGGAAATCCGTTGAAGATCAGCCGGCCGACTTTGGTTTCAAGAATCGAAATCAGATCGGTGAAGTCACGTAGATCCTGCTCCGTACCGTGAATGGTTGCGGTCAAGTGACCTTGGAGCGAACGCGCAATTTCCAGAACCTGCTCACGTGTTGAGTGCTCGACAACGAGAGTCGTCGGGCCGAAGATTTCGTTCTGCAAATCCGAATCGAGAAAAGATGCGGCATCGGTTTCAAAAAGCATGGATGTTGCTGCGAAACCGGGTGCAGCGCCGGGCGAAGCCTGTGCGGTAAGCTTCACAGCTTTTTCCGCAGCTCGGCGCGATATTGCCGATGCGTAGCAACCATGAATTGTTTTTGTGAGCAGATGAAATGGAGGCGAAGCTGCGATGAGTTGGCGCAGCTTCTCTGCAAAAGCCGAGGACTCGGCGTCCTGAGGCAAGAAAACCATTCCCGGTTTTGTGCAGAACTGGCCGGCGCCTAAGGTCACGGAACCATGGAGTCCAACCGCGATGTTCTCTCCGCGTTCGCGCAAAGCTCCCGGCAGAATGAAAACGGGATTGGTGCTGCTCATCTCCGCGAAAAAAGGAATCGGCTCGGAGCGTGATGCTGCCACGTCCATCAAGGCACGGCCCGCGGCCAGTGAGCCGGTGAAACCGCCAGCTTTAATAAGAGGATGTTTCACCAGCGCAATGCCAATTGCAGAGCCGCTATCGAACAGAAGCGAAAACACACCTTCCGGCAAACCGCATTCGCGAACGCTCTGCTGAATAGCGCGACCAACCAACTCACTCGTGCCCGGATGCGCGGGGTGAGCTTTGACGATTACCGTATTTCCGGCGGCAAGCGCGGAAGCGGTATCTCCACCGGCAACCGAAAACGCGAGCGGGAAGTTGCTGGCGCCGAAGACCACGACCGGGCCGAGCGGGCGAAGCATGGAGCGAATATCGGGCTTCGAGATTGGTTTGCGATTTGGGTCCGCATGATCGATGCGGGCGTTGACCCATGAGCCTTCTTCCGCGACCTGCGCAAACAATCGAAGCTGGCCGCAGGTTCGAGCAGTTTCAGCCTGCAGCCGAGCTTTCGGCAGTGCGGTCTCTTGCGATGCACGCTCGATGACGTCTTCGGCGATCGATTCCATTTTCTCCGCGATCTTGCGCAGGAAGGCGCCACGCTCACGGCCGGAAGTTTGGCGATAGACGTTGAAGGCTTCGGTCGCGAGGCGTGCCGCTCGATCTACTTCTTCGCTCGTTGCCGGAACGAAGCCCGGCTGCAATTGCTCGCCGGTAGAAGGATTTACAGCGTAAAACTCCTCGCCTGCGCCTGTGCTTTCGCGAAATCCGATTAATGAGCGGCCATGAAGTTTTATTGCGGATGCGAGCATGAATCACTTCCTGTTCGGCAGAGCGTAAGCGTTCGCGGATTGCGGACGGGAACGCAGGGCGTCATGGATGATCTTCTTCGCCTGTTCTAGTTCGATGCCCTCCAACTCAAGACGCGGCGGCCGAACGCGCGGATTTCCGTGCCCGAGTTCCGCCTGCACGAGTTTAATCAGCTGGACAAAATGCGGCACGGTATCCATTCTCAGCAGCGGTAAGAACCAGCGGTACAACTCGAATGCCTTTTCGCTTTCCTCCTGAATACCGTAATTGAAAAGATCCGCTGATTCGCGCGGCAACGCATTGGCGAGGCCGGCGATCCACCCCAAGGCTCCGACTCCGATTGCTTCCAGCACCGCGTCGTCAACGCCTATCAAGATGTCCAGCCGATTACCTAACAAGGCCCGAATCGCTGAGACTCTTCTCACATCTGTGCTCGATTCCTTCACCGCCTCGAAGTTCTCATGCTCCATTGCCAATTCTTGAATCTGCTCGGGAAGGAAATCAATTCCGTAGGCGACGGGGTTGTTGTAGAGCATGCACGAAAGCGGCGTTGCGTGGAACACAGCCGCAACGTGGGTCTTCATTTCCCGCCACGAGCCCTGATACACATACGGCGGCAAGACCATGAGACCGTCGCATCCCCGATCTGCGGCGGCTTTCGCCAAGGCGACAGCTTCGGAGGTTGTGAGTGCAGAGATGGAGACAACGATGGGCGCAGCTCCGGCAACTGCGTTGACGCAGCTGCGCACGATCTCCAGTTTCTCGTCGAAGTTTAAGGTTGCGCCTTCGCCGAGCGATCCGAGAGCCACGACGCCTGCGCAACCGTTCTCGAGCAGCCAGCGACAATGCTCAGCTATGAAGCCGTAATCGACGGTGAGATCTTTGTTAAAGCTGGTGGTGATGGCGGGTATAACGCCCTTCCAGTTCATCGAACCCTCTTCATTAGGCGATCTTTTTAAAGTCGATCGTTCCCGACACTTAACAGACACGGCGACAATCAATGCTACCGCCAACGAAACCCTTGCTGCAGCAATTATTGCGCGTGCGCCGATGCGATGAATCCCTGACCTCGTCTAGTCCACGACAGATCGTCGCCCCGCGGGTGAAATCGCGGGACTTTGGATCGCGCAATGCCTGAGGAGCGGGGGCGGGATGAGACCATCTGACTGGAACCTGAGTTGCCAAACCTGTGAAAATGAGTATGCTCGGAAGAGAAACCAACCATGAACTCCCGGTTAATGGAAATCATTTGCTGCCTGTTTTTGCTCGCAGGAATATGCGTGGCGCAAACGGCAGAAAACCAGACTGCTCCTCCTGTTTCATACACCTCGATTACGGAACTGAACCAACTGCTCGGGAACCTGGAGCAGACGTCGCTGCAGACTCAGCAAGACTTGGCTAATTTGCGCGTGGATAGATGGAAAACGGATGGAGGCACGAAACGCCAAACCCAGAGCGACGTTGAATCCATTCAACGCAATCTTCAGTTCGCGCTGCCGGGAATCGTCACCGAACTGAAGGCCTCGCCCGAAAGCACACCTGTGACATTTAAGCTTTATCGAAACCTGGACGCGCTTTATGACGTGTTCAGTTCGGTGGTCGAGTCGGCCGGCGCGTTCGGTAGCAAAGATGAGTTTCGAGCTCTCGACCAGGACCTGGGTTCACTCGAATCTTCGCGGCGCGCTTTTGCCGACCGCATGGATAAGATCGCTACCGCCAAGGAGAGCGAAATTGGGCAGCTTCGTGCTGCATTGCAAAGCGCACGGGCTGAGATTCCGCCGAAGAAAGTGATCGTGGACGACACCGAACCAGCGCCGAAAAAGAAGGCCACAACCCACAAAAAGACCAGCTCAAGGTCCAAGTCCGAAGTTACAAAGTCGACGGCGAAACCCAAATCCGAGACGACCAGCCCGCCTCAAAGCCAGTAGCAGTAGTTACTTGGGTAATATTTAGGCGGTCTCTGGCTTGGATTTTTGGAACTTGCAGCCCTGCGGCGGAGTCTAACTGTTACAGGAAGCGGTTCGCGCCTGGAATATAATTAAGGAGTTGCACTTCGTGGCAGGACTAGCGGGGGCGGCTAACTTGGGAGAATTAGCAGGCGCAATCGGGCTTCGTACGCAGGAATCCGCGCTGATTCAGGAACTGAAGGCGGGTTCGGAAGAGGCCTATGCCTGGCTGGTCGGCGAATTTCACCAGCCGGTTTATAACCTGGTTTATCGCATCATCGCCGACCCGGCCGACGCCGCCGACACCACTCAAGACGTCTTCCTGAAAATATTTCGCGGCATGAAGCATTTCCACGGCGAATCCAGCCTGAAGACCTGGATCTATCGTATTGCGATACATGAAGCCTCGAACCGCCGCCGCTGGTGGTTTCGTCACAAATCGAAGGAGACGCCGGTCGAACAAGGTGAAGCCGGAACCGAGTATTACGCGGCGCCGGAGAACAATTCGGCGCTGGTGGACCGGGGCAAATCGCCATTCGATACAGTCGCCGACCACGAAGTGCAGGCGCGGGTAGAAAGCGAGCTTCGCAAAGTGTCCGAGCCGTATCGGACCGCGGTCGTGCTTCGTGATATCGAAGACCTCTCGTACGAACAGATCGCCGAGATAACGCAAGTTTCGCTGGGAACGGTGAAGTCCCGTATTACTCGTGGACGCGATGCTCTGCGAAAAAGGCTCAGCGAATACGTCAAGGAAGTTGGGATGGGGCTTGGGCTTAATGCTGCGGTCCCGCGAAGCGGCACGGGCTACCATGCGCCAAGCGGCAGACGAATTGAGGTAACACCGTGACCTGCGCACAATCGAAGTCGATGTTTTCGGCGTACCTGGACAGTGTGCTCACGGGCAAACAAATGCGTGTGCTCGATCAGCATTTGCAGGGCTGCCCAAATTGCAATCGGGAATATCAATCGCTTCGCCGCATGCAGTCCGTGGTCGCAGGACTTCGTCCGCAACGTGTGCCCGATGATTTGTCACTAAAGCTGCGGCTGGCCATTTCGCATGAGGTGTCGCGTTCGCGCCGTTCGTATTTTGGAACGCTGCTGCTGCACGTGGAGAATGTGCTGAGCGCGTTCATGGTCCCGGCCACTACTGGCTTGGTGGCAACGATGTTGATCTTCGGTGTTGTTGCCGGAATGCTGGCCTCGCCACCTTCGGTACACGCCAACGCGGCCGATGTGCCACTCACCTTCTCCACCGAACCGGAGTTGCTGCCCAACAGCTTTGGATTCACCATGGGGCCGGTGAACGAAGACTCGCTTTTGATTGAAGCGTATGTGGATGCGAATGGGCGCGTGCAGGATTATCGGATTCTTTCCGGCACGGCCAATCCAAAAGACGTGCATGAGTTGAATAACATGCTGATCATGACTACGTTCCGTCCGGCAACGTGGATGGGAACTCCGCGTCCGGGCACCGCGATTTTGTCCTTCTCGAAAATCAGCGTAAAGGGCTGATCTACTCACGATTCAGTTTTCCGTATTGTGCTTAGAACCACGAAACGTTGGCGTTTGTTTGACGTGAGACTCTGAGCAACTTCCCCCAGCAGCTTCCCATCCAAGCCCTGCAGAAAACACCCGAGAAAAGAGGCAAGTCGAGCACGATCCAATCCTTTTGCGGGGAACAGCACGTGATAGTTGCGAGCTGAGACTGGCCGCTCTCGCCTTCACACAAAATGCCGCGAATTCGTGACGAGGTCTGCAGAAATTGTTTTCATCGGGTAGAGCTGTGGCGCAGCTGGTCTGCGGCGTTGCAGTCGTGTTTCGAGGGCTAGCTCGCACGCGCCCTGTAAGTGAGGGAGCGAAGCTACGCAAGAGGTATGACTCTGATTTCCCCGCAGGAAGCCCCTAATCTTTCCCCTCTACCGGTTGTTGCAGCAGAGGAATGGTATGCAGCTTACACCTACTCGCGCCATGAGAAGCGCGTTGCACAACAACTGCAGGAACGCGGCGTCGATCATTTCCTGCCGGTATATCGATCGGTGCGGCGCTGGAAAGACCGCAAGAAAGAACTCGAACTGGTTCTTTTTCCCGGGTACGTATTTGTCCACCTCGAACTGGTCAAGCGTTTGCAGGTTCTGCAATTACCGGGTGTCGTGAGATTTGTCTGCTTCAACGGTCAGCCTGCGGCGCTGCCGACTGAGGACATCGAGGCTTTGCGAAATGGGCTTTCGCACAACGTGTGCGCCGAACACCATCCATTTCTGAATATCGGCCGCCGGGTGAAAGTTGTGTACGGACCGCTCACCGGCGCACAAGGAATTCTGGTTCGCCGCAGAAATAATTCCCGGCTTGTGATTTCGATCGAAGCCATCATGCGCTCGGTCGCGGTCGAGATCGACGAAGCCGACGTCGTGCCGGTCACATGACTGTTCAAACTCGCGCGATTCCAAGCTTCTTATTCCAAGGTGGGGGATCATGAATACTCGGATTTTTAATCCGCTTCTCGCCGGCATCCTGGCCGCAATGTTTTGCTCGGCCGGGGCCTCAGCGCAGTATCAGTATCAACGAACTGATGCGCAAAACCCGAATGCGGAAACTCCTTCTTACACCCGCCCAGTCGATCAATCCGACTCGCGCGCGGAAAAGGAAGCTGAGCGCCTGGTTTCGCTATCGCCGGACAACATCATTCTCATCCTTCGCCGCGAGCCTGGCCTCTTCCTGGAAGTGAAAAAAATGTATGTGCGCCGCGCGTATTCCGAAGGGCAAGTGGTCGATCCCGCGCAATTGACCGATGACTTTATGTTTCGCGCCGTGCGCGAAGATCAGGAATTTCGCGCGATGATCACGCAGCAGATCGAGGACCGCGGTTACATTCGTCCCAAGCCTACACGCGAAGAGCTGGCCCGCGAATATGAAGAGCGACAAAAGATGCTGGAGAGGAATGCTCGCGAAGAGCAGGAGCAGGAACAAGAGTATGCGCAGTATCAGCGCCCGCAAGGCCAAATGGGGCAACGCACAAACCAGCCTTCAGGAAATCAATTGCAGAACGTTGCTCCGCAACCGAGCACACCCTATTCGCCGCCGAATTTTCAAAACACGCCGCAAGCCCCTTCGAATCTCAACAATGATCAGCAGCGCGCGCTTTTACAGGCGAGCTTGAACAACGCGCAATCCGGAGAAGATGAAAATTACGCGCTTCCGCTGAACGTCATCAATGGTCAGGCTTCCAGTTCGAACCAGGTTCAAAACGTGTTGAATGCAGCCCCCGGACAACTTGGCACGTCATTAGGAGCGCAACCTGGCCTCGGAAATCTTTCCGGCACTTTGGGGGGAAACGGAGTCAACGGGGCAAATGGGGGCATGGCGGCGCCACAAAATGAAGAACAGGCGTATGCCGAGCAGCAGCAACTGCAGTCGTCTGAGCAGCAAGAACCATCGCGCTTCGAAGCGAGTCTGGCGCCTCCACCGGAGTTTCAGCGTCCATATAGAAAGCCTTCGGAACAACCTGCGTTGTTGCACGAAGCAGACCCGTACGCGAACGTGCCGTCTCTCTACGATCTTTATGAGCAGTATTCGCGGCGGCCGATCAAGTTGGAACGTTTCGGCATGGAAGTTTTCGAAAACGGCACCGGAAATCTGGATCAGCTTCCGATGGATCTTCCCGCCGGCCCTGACTACGTTCTCGGTCCGGGCGATGGCGTCGACATCGATCTTTGGGGCAGCATCTCGCAGCGTCTGCGACGAACTATTGATCGTGAAGGCCGCTTGAGTCTTCCTGAAATCGGCTCCATTCAAGCTTCGGGGCACACGCTTGGGGATGTGCAGCACATTGTGCAAACCGCGCTGCGCACCCAGTTCCGGGAGCTCCAAGCCGACGTCTCTCTTGACCGAGTTCGTACGGTTCGGGTTTACGTCGTCGGCGATGTCGAGCGGCCGGGCGCTTACGACGTCAGCTCGCTTTCCACTCCCTTGAATGCGTTGTACCAAGCCGGAGGTCCTACAAACACCGGCTCGATGCGACTGGTGAAACATTACCGCGGCAATCAGCTGGTCGAAAACGTCGATCTCTATGATCTGTTGCTGCACGGCGTGCATTCCGGCATGCAGCGTCTGGAATCCGGCGACACGATTCTTGTTCCACCTGTCGGACAGCAGGTCACGATCGAGGGCATGGTTCGCCGTCCGGCAATTTACGAGCTTGCGGGCGAAAAAACTTTGGCCCAGGTACTCGAACTGGCAGGCGGCGTTCTGCCTTCCGGCACGCTGCGCCATGTTGATGTTGAGCGCGTTGAAGCCCACGAAAGCCGCACCATGCTTGCAATCAATATTCCTGAGAAAGACGACGCAAGCAGCGTCACCGCCGCGCTCGAAAATTTTCAAATCGACGATGGCGATAAGATCAAGATTTCCCCCATTCTTCCGTTCGACGCAAAGACGGTCTACCTCGATGGCCACGTTTTTCGTCCCGGGAAATATGCCTACACCGACGGGATGAAAATCACCGATCTCATCCACAGCTACAACGATCTTCTTCCCGAGCCTTACAATCAGCACGCCGAAATCATTCGCCTGCAGCCGCCCGACTACGAACCGGAGATCATCGCATTCAACCTGGGCGACGCACTCGCCGGCAAGGTGCAGGATTTGAGGCTGAAGCCGTTTGACACGGTGCGCATCTTCGGGCGCTTTGATTTCGAAGATCCGCCGATCATTACCGTCACTGGAGAAGTGCGCGACCCGGGCGATCACGTCACCAACGGCGCAACGTATTTGCGCGACGCGATTTTCCTCGCGGGGAACACTACTCCCGATGCTGAACTCAACGATGTCCAAATTTTCCGCAAAACGCATGACGGCAAACTGGAAGTATTGAACGCGAATCTGCGCGAGGCGCTGGCCGGCGATCCCAAGGAAAACATTTTGCTCGCGCCGCAAGACCGCGTTTTCGTGCACAAAGACGTGAGCAGACTTGATCCTGTCACCGTCGAGGTGCAAGGCGAGGTTGCGCGGCCGGGAACTTATCCGCTGGGCGCCAACATGACCGCGGCCGAATTAGTGCGCGTGGCGGGCGGTCTGACGCGCTCAGCGTATGCCCAGCAAGCCGACCTTACTCGTTACAGCATAGAAAACGGAAGCAAAATGGAGAGCGAACACATTCCGGTCCAGATAGGGGAAGCGCTGAGCGGCGCCCCGGATGCCGATATGCGCCTCCGCGCCGGCGACGTGCTCACGGTGCGTCAGGTTGCCGGGTGGAAAGATATTGGCGCAACCGTAAAAATTGATGGCGAGGTCGTTCATCCCGGAACTTACGGAATCGAGATGGGCGAGCGCCTCAGCGATGTGATTGCTCGCGCCGGCGGCTTCCGCGCCGATGCATATCCCTACGGCACAATTTTCGAACGCGCAGAAATTCGTGAAATCGAGGAGAAGAACCGCGCCGAATTGATCACCGATGCGCAAGAGCAGGGCGGGGCGCTGGGCGCGACCTCGGATGATCCGCTGGCCAAGACGGCTGCACTGGCGCAGTGGCACGATACCTTGCACAATCTCGAAACCGCGCCTCCATTGGGGCGTCTCATCGTGCACATCAGCCCCAGCAAGTCGTGGATACACAGCGCGGCCGATGTTCAGCTTCGCGCCGGGGACACGATTTACATTCCGAAGAAACCGAACTTCGTGTTGGTGGAAGGAGCGGTCTACAACCAGACCGGAATCACCTATCGCCCCGGCAAGAGTGCGGAGTGGTATTTGCATCAGGCGGGCGGGCCAACGTCTTCGGCGGACCGAAAGAATATTTTCATCATCCGAGCTGATGGGACGGTTGCCGGCGGCCCGAAAGGTTTGTTCACTGGTGGCGCGCTCGATGCGGAGTTGCGACCGGGCGACATGATCATGGTACCTAACAAAGCCTTTGGCGGCGGAGCAAAGTGGAAACAAGTGCTGCAAGTTTCTGAACTCGTCTCTGCAGTGGGCATTGCGGTTCAGGTGGCGCGCGGGTTCTAGCGGATCAGGCGCACATGCTCTATCGGACTTCGAGCGCTGGATGTGTGCTGATGGTTGCGATCATGTGTGTCTGTTCCGCGCATGCGCAGATCCAGCAGCAGCCGGCAAAGAGTCTCTGGTCAGCTTCGGCCAACGCGAGCGCCGACGATCGTAATTACGATCTGCGGCCCGGCGCTGATCCAGATAACCATTTAGTCTCACCGTTTGTTCGTCATCTTGCCGAAGACCAAAAACATTTTTGGACATTTCCCACGCGCCTGCGAGTGCAGGACCTCAAGTGGATTCTCCCGGCGGCCGGAATTACTGCCGGATTTATCGCCAGCGACAGTTGGATTTCAAAACAAGTGCCGGACACGCCAAGTCAGCTTCATACGAGCCAAAACATTTCTGA
>DATIYR010000404.1:0-5241 GCA_035517535.1 Terriglobales bacterium | reverse complement strand
CAATCCTCACGCAAATGGACGTTCAAATTACAAAACACAGATCAACCACGAAGGACACGAAGTTACGCGAAGGGAAACACCAGTTGAGCTGCAGTCGTTCCTTCGTAAGACTTCGTGCCCTTCGTGGCTAATTTCAATCCTGACGCAAATGGACGTTCAAATTACAAAACAACAGATCAACCACGAAGGACACGAAGGGAAACGCCAGTTGAGCCTCAGTTGTTCCTTCGTAAGACTTCGTGCCCTTCGTGGCTAATTTTGATCTCACGCAATCGGATGCCGATATTCCGCCGAGTACCGGCCCGTAGCAAAATGCTCCAATTGCCTTTCAATATCGGCGAGCAGACCGCTTGCTCCAAAGCGGAATAATTCAGCCTTCATCCACGGATTGCCAAGCTCCTCTTTCATCAGCGAGAGCCATTCGAGCGACTGCTTGGCAGTGCGAATTCCGCCGGCCGGCTTAAAGCCTACGGCCATTCCGGTTTCCTGCGCATATTCCCGGATGATGCGCACCATAACCAGCGAGACCGGGAGCGTTGCGTTTACCGATTCTTTCCCCGTCGATGTCTTGATGAAATCTGCGCCCGCCATCATCGCAACCAGGCTGGCCCGCGCCACATTGCGCAAAGTGAGCAGGTCGCCGCTACCGATGATGGCTTTCATGTGGGCGCCCCCGCAGGCGCGGCGGAATGCAGAAATTTCATCGTACAGCTCCTGCCATCTTCCACCGAAGACCAGCGCACGGGTGATGACGATATCGATTTCCTGCGCACCGGCTTCGACCGAACGGCGAACTTCGGCGATGCGTTCTTCGAGCGGGTTCAGACCTGCGGGGAACCCCGTCGAGACCGCCGCGACCCGAATATCTGTGCCTTCGAGCGCGCGCAGGGCTGTTTCCACGAAGCGATGGTAAACGCAAATCGCTGCCACTTTAATATCGAGTTCCTCGATTCCTAACTGCTCGATTAGTTCATGTTGAAGCGGATGGCGCG
Source organism: Terriglobales bacterium (assembly GCA_035517535.1). Lineage (GTDB taxonomy): Bacteria > Acidobacteriota > Terriglobia > Terriglobales > Acidobacteriaceae > Gp1-AA145. The sequence goes on along the minus strand of DATIYR010000404.1, from coordinate 4,249 downwards.
CCTTCGCGCAAAGCCGGCGCACGCGCTCATCGGTATCGTCGCCGGAAAGCGTGGTCAGGTCCATGCAGGTGATGGCGCGCAAGAGCCACGCTGCCTGCCATTCCTTCTTTACAGTTCGCCGAGCGGTGTGAGTTTGGGTTCGACGCTCGACCGCACTGGTGTTGACGCGCACGCGGTCCAGCCAATCGAGATTCAGCGGAATGCCGCGATTCGGCAAAAGACTGCGCCCAGAGAGCGTCGCCAGCGGCGGCTCCGAAACCGAAGCCGGCGGAAACTTCTCGAGCACCGGGTCTGCTACGCGATCGGTGATGGCAAAACGCCGGGTGTGCTCACGCGCCATGAATTGAATTGTACGGCACACGGCAAGCGGCGTCTGGTTACCTCGGGAAAGTAATTCCACTTTGCCGCGGCCCGTGACTTCCCGCTTGACACTGGTTTATGGCAAAGCTAGGCTCAGTTGCCCATCGCGCTCGTATCGGGTCCGAAGGAGAAAAAATGTTTACACCGCAAACTCTGGGTGTTGCGCTCGCCATGATGATCACCAGCGCCATCTGCTGGGGATCGTGGGCCAACACCTATAAGGGCGTGAAGAATTATCGTTTCGAACTTTTCTATTGGGATTACGCGATTGGAATTTTCGTTATTTCCGTCATTCTCGGGTTGACGATGGGCAGCACCGGGCACAATGCTTCGAGCCTGGTGGCCAACATCAGCTCTGCCGATACTTCAAACATCGGTTATGCGCTGGTCGGCGGAGCGCTATTCAATCTTGCAAACCTTCTTCTTGTTGCTGCAATTGATATGGCTGGACTCTCGGTTGCCTTTCCGGTTTCGATCGGAATTGCGCTGGTGGTCGGAGTAGTGTTGAGCTACGCGCTGCAACCGAAGGGAAACGCCGGTTTCCTCGCGCTCGGCGTGATTTGCGCCTTGGTCGCCGTGATCCTTGATGGCAAGGCCTATGGCAGCGTGGCCGCGAGCGGCCGCACGGCTTCGAGAAAAAGCATCGTTACCTGTGTCGTCTCCGGCGTGCTGATGGGGCTGTGGGCGCCATTTATGACGCACGCGATGACGAACGGCCATTCGCTGGGTCCTTACAGCGCTGCGGTTTTCTTGACGCTGGGAGCGTTGCTCTCGTGCTTCATCTGGAACATTTATTTTATGAAGCATCCGCTGGTCGGAGAGCCGGTGAGCCTTGGCGGATTTTTTCATGCGTCTGCGTCAGGGCATTTTCTCGGTCTACTCGGAGGATTGATCTGGGGGCTCGGCACGGTCTTCAACCTGGTTGCGGCGAGTTTGACAGGAGTCGCGATTTCCTACGCGATTGGTCAATCCGCGCCCATGGTTGCGGCGCTTTGGGGAATTCTGGCATGGAAGGAATTTGATGGTTCTGGGACAAAGGCAAAGATTTATCTCACGCTGATGTTCGTCTTTTATGGGCTGGCAATTTTCCTGGTCGCGCGGGCGAACGGCTGACGATCGCAGGCGCGCGACGCTAGGAACGATTGCGGTCGCGCGTCTTTGCTTCCCGTTCGCGCGCAAGGACCATCTGATCGAATGCGTGCAGTAACGCTTCGCGAGCCGAGTACGGCCCGGGTTTATAGGCGCGAGATTCAATTCCCTGCTGTGAGAGTTCGCAAATCTTCCAATCTTCTTTATTGGTCAAGTCCCAGAAATCGATGGCGTCATTGGCTTCGAAGCCCGGCTTGCGCATTTCGTCAGGATGAAAGTGCCACTCGGCAATGATTTCGGTGCGATCGACAGCCTTCGGCCACAGCGTCGCCGTCATCATGTAATCCGGGTGCAAGCTCAGAAGGAAGTTTGGAAAGATGGAGTAATAGCAAACTTTCCGCCTGTCCTCCTCATTTAGTCCGGGCAAGTATTCTCGGCGGCGTTTTCCGTCGAGGCTCATGGTTTCCGCCCCGCCGCGGAAGCCCATTGACCCTCCGATGTAGGTCGAGTGTGGCTGCTCGTTGTCGGCGCCCAAATAGTTCGTAAGCCGATTCAACGCCGGATGCAGCACCGGGCAGTGCAAGCATTCGTTGTAGTTCAACATGATCAGCTTCCAATTTGCTTTCACGTCGTAAACAATGCGCCTATGCAGACGCAGATCAGCCATGCGCCAGGGGACGAATTTTGCAGGAAGATCTGCGAGTTGCTTTTCGAGTGGCGCGGCTTGCGGATCCAAATTGATGAAGATGTGGCCGTCCCATTCGGCTGCCGGCACTTTATTCAATGGATAATCTTCACCACAGAACCCGCTATCTTCATCCATGTGTGGCGCGCCGATGAGCTTTCCGTCGAGACCGTACGTCCAGCCGTGATACCCGCATTGAATGCGGCCGGAAAAGCTGCCCTCGCTCTCGGTGACGAGTTTCGTGCCGCGATGACGACACACATTATAGAAAGCCCGAAATTTATTCTCGCGATCGCGCGTGACGATCATGCTCTCGCCGGCAACTTCGCGAAGGAAGTAATCGCCCGGCTTTGCGACCTGTTCAGCGCGTCCGGCGCATACCCACGATTCGCAGTAAAAGCGCTCCAGTTCATCGCGAAAAAGTTGCGGGTCGGTGTAGTAGCGGGCGGGCAGGGTTTTGGCGATGGATTCGACCTGAGTGCTCATTTGCAGCTCCGCTTTCTTGCTTCGCGATTATGACATGAAGCCGCGCCCGGTTAAAACCGCTGCCTGAGCGGTCTTTCGGCTAACCTAGCGCCTCGCGATCGGGTGGCTCGCGATCACGGCTTTACCTTCTTCGATGATGAGCGACTGATCGGGCTTGACGTTTGAGATGGACTCCTTGCGCCCGCTCGGCCAGACGATATTTAAGTTGACCATCTTCACAGTCCCCGGCTTGCCGAGGCCGAAGGTGAGCGGAAGTTCACTTTGCGATAAGTAGCTCGAACCGCTCTTGACCATCTCAAATAGATGTTCGCCGGTATTGGTGACGGCCGTGACCTTCGCGCCGATGGCGTCGCGATTGGATTTGGTGCCAATGAGCTTCACGCGCAACATGTCATTCTGATTTCCGCCGTCATTCCGCAGAAGCCGGGCGTTGCCGCGATTATCCATGATGACCAGGTCGAGGTCGCCGTCATTGTCGTAGTCGAGATAGGCTGCGCCGCGCCCCACGATGGGCTGCTGCAAGGCGGACCCAAGCTGCGCAGTGACATCCGCGAATTTGTGATTGCCTTCATTGCGGAAGAGCTGCGCCGGTTCGGCGTACTTGATAGTCGGTTGAAGCTGGCTGATGTCGTCGGCCACGTGACCGTTCACGGCGAGAATGTCTGGCCGACCATCGAGATCGTAGTCGAAGAAGAGGGTCGCGAAAGTCAGCGACTGCATGGTCATTCTGGCGATGCCGTTCGTCGAAGCCTCGTCGGTGAACAGGCCGGTGCCATCGTTGTGGTAAAGGGCCATTCCTTGATTGGCGAAGTTGCCGATGACGACGCTCTGCCGGCCGGAGCCGTCATAGTCTGCAGCATCCGTTCCCATGCCCGCGCGCGCCGTGCCTGCCTCGCTGAATGCCACCCCGGCGGCGAGGCCGTCATCGGTGAAAGTTCCGTTACGGTTATTGCGATAGAGCTTGTTCGGCTGCGTGTCATTCGTCACCATGAGATCGATCCAGCCGTCATTGTCATAATCGAGCAACGCTACGCCGAGCGCTTTCCCGGTCGCATCTTCAAGTCCGGCGCGCCTGGTGACGTTTTTGAATACTCCATTACCTTCGTTGTGAAAAAGCTCGGAACTTTCTCCCTTGTAGGCTTCGGGCGTGCAATAAGATTTTGCTTTTCCGGTGAGAGAACAGTACTGATCGGTCGCCAGCGACCACTTCACATAGTGTTCGACGAACAAGTCGAGCTTCCCATCATTGTCATAGTCGAGCCACACGGCACTCGTCGCGAATCCCGGGCTGGCGACGCCTGCCTTTGCAGTGACGTCCATAAACTTGCCGTTGCCAAGATTGTGAAAGAGATGGCTGGTTCCGACTGCGGTGATGTAAATGTCCTCGTGGCCGTCGTTGTCGTAATCGCCGACCGCGCATCCCAGACCGTACATTTCGACCGCGAGGCCGGCTTGCCGAGTCACGTCGGTGAACGTTCCATCTTTGTTGTTGTGGTACAGCGCGGGATAGGACTTGCCGGTCTTGTGCCCGGGCCAGTCCATCGAGTTGACGAACAGAATGTCCGGCCAGCCGTCGTTGTCGTAGTCGATGACGCAGACGCCGGGGCCCATGGTTTCCGGCAGATATTT
>DATIYR010000403.1:0-4154 GCA_035517535.1 Terriglobales bacterium | reverse complement strand
CGCCGAATTTCACGATGCGCGGGTCCTCGACTCCACCATCTTTTTCGTAGTCGGTGTCGGGAACAAAAACCGGCCGAGGGCGCCGAGTGAAATGAATTCCGTCAGTACTCTCGGCGTATCCCAGGCGCGACGTACCCTTCGCATCCTGCGCGCGATACAACATAATGAATTTACCGTGACGAACAACGACAGCCGGATTGAACGTGCCTGCGGATTCCCAACTGCTTCCCTGCGGAGAGATGATCGGTTGCTCTGAAAGCCGATGCCAATCCTTCAGTGTTTCAAAATCGGCCGCGAAGAGCAGCTCGACCGAAAGAGCCACGATTAGAATGACCCGAAGAATTCGCATTGAATCAGTGAGAGGCCATCGCGCTGCGCAGCTGATCCAGGTTCTCGCGGGCCAGCGCGTGATTAGGGTTTATTTCGAGCGCGCGCTCAAACTGTGCCTTGGCTTCCGGAAATCTGCCCAGCTCGGCAAGAGCGCTACCGAAGTTTGCGTGAGCGTTCGCATCATCTGGACGAAGGTGAACGGCGGCGGCAAATTCCTCGGCTGCCGCCGGGAAATCCTCGGTTGCCGCTAAAGCCTGCGCCAAATTGTAATGCGCATCGAAGTCACTGGGATTAGAGTCGGCAGCGGTGCGCAGATACTTAATCGCCAGCTGCGGCTGACCTCTCCCGATCAAAGCCGCGCCCAGCGCGTTGTTTGCAGTCGGATCCTGAGGTCTTATCTCCAGCGCAGCACGGTATTCGGGAATCGCCTCGTCGAGCTTTCCCCGCGCTTGCAGCACGGCGCCGAGATTGTAGTGCGACGAAAAATCCGCCGGATCCTTCTGAATGTTATGTCTCTCCAGTGCTTCTTGCAGAAGCATTCGCGGATCGCCGACCTTCGCGTCAAAGTTGACTGGCAAGACCTGCAGCCAGAGGTGTGCCATTTCATCGCGGGCGCGATTGCCGCCGCGGACGCGAATCGGAGGACGGTTCGGATTCATCGCGTTGTCCTCCGAATTGTCGTAGACGTAATGCATGTGAACGGTCGTACCTTTTGGCAAAAATACCGGCCGTTCGTAACGGAAGACGGCCTGCCAGTCCATGTCCCAGTTCGGAATGTGAATCAGTGTTTCCGTGCTGCCGTCGGGCAAAGTGGCAGTCGCCAGCAGATCCTTGCCGAGATAGTGCGCGTGCGGGTAAAGCGCGAGCACGTCAATGTCGATGGGTAAGGTCAGCTCATCGGTCACGACGAAATTCGCATCACCTGGCGGAATGTCCAGCTTGCCGTCATTTTCGAGCTGCAGGAGCATGGGAAATTTTGTGGCGGGAGAATCGGTGAAATAAATTCCGATCGTCGGCTGAACCACTTCGGGTGTTCCCGAAGGCTGCATGTGCACGTTCAGCACCAGGTCGGTACCTTTATCGAGGCGCAACGCCAGACCCTTGGGCTCAACGTAAGGCACGGTGCCCGGTTTCCAAAATAAGAAATGACTGTCGGGATCGAATGTCTCCGACTCGATTTTGATTTCCATTCCCGGGAAACCCGCGCCCGGGGTCTTCTCCCGCTGACGCGAATTCTCCAGTCGATCGACAAGAACATTGGCGTGATGAATGAACTGCTTTTCACCCGGACGGATTTCGATTGCTTTCATCCAGCGTGTACGCTCGATTGGAAGCGGAAAAATAAAATTCCAATACATGTCGGAGCCGCTCACCGGCAAAAGGAACGGCTTGCGGGCTTTCAACACCAGATCCGGCTGGCCGAGCTGCCAGCCTTCAACAAATTTCGGCGGCGGCGGAAGCTCTGCGGGATTTCCTTCGGGTGCGCCTTCATCCACCCACTTCTTTATGGTTGCGATCTGCTCGTCCGAAAGCCGCGCCGCGTCGGCGAATTTGAGCGCCTGTGCCTGCGGAGCCGGCAACCATGGCGGCATGATGCGGGCGCGAGTCACGGTTTCAATTTGGGTTGCGTGCTTTTTCACCTCCTGGTAGGTAAGCAAAGAAAACGGAGCCGACTCTCCCGGGCGGTGGCAACGGGCGCAGGTTTCGAAAACAATGGGAGCAATATCGCGGGTGAAGGTGATGGAAGGTTTCGTTTGTGCACTCGCGCACGGCACTCCAATCACGATCAGCGTTGCCCATATTGCGCCGCCGAGTCTCGCCGAAACTACGCTGTTCATTGAGAATCCAAGAGAGAAAGAATTATGGCTGCGGATGCGCGCAACGGCGGACGAGCTGCTTCGAAAAAACAATCGAGGAGCATGAAGGCTGGATCTCACGGTATTGTATGCCAAATCGAATCAGTGAATGCGCGATGCCAGTAGGCTCCTCGATTAGGGCCCATTGCAGTTCGGGTTCGGGCCGCTGAAATTTTTCAAAAGGCTCTTGGCTTCGGTCATGTCAGGGTTGAATTCCAACACCCGCGTGATGCTGTTGCGCGCTTTGTCCACATCGCCAGCGAGGCAATAGACCCGCGCCAGGTCCATTCCCACACTGCTGCGGCCGGGGGCGCGATCAAATGCGCTCTGTAACAAGTCGATCGCTTTCGGAAAGTCACCCGCCTGTGCCTGAATCACGCCTAGGTTTGTGGCGGCGTCGATGAGGTTCGGATCGGACGCAAGCGCACGCTCGTAGAGAGTTCGTGCTTGCTCGAGATCACCCCGGGCTTGATTTTCGTAAGCAAGGGCAGAAAACGTGGGGCCATCGTTCGGAAACTGTGCGGCTGAGCGACGCAGCAGTTCTTGCGCATGCGCCCGCGCTGCTTCCACGCCACCGTTTGCCAGCGATTCCCAGGCAAGTGCGAGATCCCGTAAATCATTCTCGGCTTCCTGCGTATCGGGAAACGGCACCAGCTTCAACTCGGTTGACGCTGCACTCGTATCCTGCAGGAGTTGCGGAGAAAGTTCGGGCACGCGTGGAATGCGATGATCGGTTACCTCTGTGTGTGCGACATCCTTACTCTGCAACTGCGGCATGTGGCAGGCGGTGCAGTCCTGCTGCTTGGCGTGATGCTTCGCTCCGAATTCCGCGCCATGGCATGCCAGACATTTTCCACGAAAATACGCGACCCGTTCTTCCGGAGGTGGGGAGTAGTGCGGATCGTGGCAGCTGGTGCATGACATCTTATCGCCCGACATTTTCTTGCAGGTGCTCTGTGCCAGCGCTTCCACTTGGCTCACTGCGCCTAATTTGGCAGAAGAGTCAGCCAGCACGTAATAGCGAACGTAGTCGCTGAGCGAATCGCCGGGACGGAAGTCATAAATGTGCTTGCCTGTGCGCTCGACGGAAGCCCGTCCCTCCATGTGACACTGCATGCAAACGGCGTCCCGCCGGTCGGGCGAGAGTTTGGCCGGATTCACGATCGAACCGCCCTTCAAGTGTGCAGCACCGGGGCCGTGGCAGCGCTCACAACTCACGCCTGAATGCGTAAGCAGCGGCATTTCGTAACGGTTCTCCGTACCGTCAATCGGCGGGCGCATGCCGCTGACGTGGCAATGCAGGCAACTGGTGTGCGCCGGAAGGTTCAGCGGAATCTCGGTGGCATTTTGATAAGCGGGAGTCATGTCCCAGACGTGCTGGTCGCCGTACCAGTTGATTGGCGATTCAAAGACGAAGCCGTCATCGGCGAATAAATAGGTTAGGCCGCGCTCGCCCGAGCCGATGTAGTAGAGCAGTTCACGCTTGCCGTGCACGGGGTTGCTACCATCGCGGTCGAAGCTGAGCCAGGCGTGGCCGGAGTCGGAGTAAATGCGGTAGTGGACGCCGGAGCGGCGATGGGTGAAGTCGGCGGGGATAAAGTTCTCCATCGCGGGGCCGCTGGCGTGAGCCATGCGCGTCTTCTTATATGTGTCGTAAACAGCAGAGTGGCACTGGGCGCAAGCCTGGTTGCCGACGTAACCGTCACGAACGACAGCACCGGAATTTGCGGCCGAGGACTCAGCGCCGGCTGGCTTTGGACTCTCCTGCGCGCCAGCCTTCATCAGCAGACAGACGGAAATGAACAAACTCAACGTGCCGATTGCTTCGGTCTGACGCCTTCTGCGGGAATCCGAATCCTCTATTGGTCGCCAGAAATGGCGGAAAGGCAAAGGCATGAACCCCAACTCGTGCACACATTCTAGCGAAAAAAATAGGAGGGAGTTTGTGAACTCCCTCCGGAGGCAGAA
>DATIYR010000402.1:0-5947 GCA_035517535.1 Terriglobales bacterium | reverse complement strand
CGCGAGAGAGCGCCACGAACCACGAGCCCTCGCCACATGATCGCGCGAAAACAATTTCTCACCGTAATCCCGCAGATAAACCGCGACAGCCAGATTCCCCTCACCGAACGGTTAGAATAGTTACTGACCTGCATACATGTTCGAACGCCTTGACCAAATCGAAGCCCGCTACGAGGAACTGACCCACGCCCTCGCCTCGCCGGAAGTTATCAACGACTCGGCGAAATACCAGAAGACTGCCAAGGCGCACAGCGAAGTCGCCCACATCGTCGAAAAATATCGCGAGTTCAAGGACCTGAAAAAGGGCATCGCCGAAAGCAAAGCCGTCCTCGCCGACGAAAAAGATCCCGACATGCGCGCCTATGCGCAGGAAGAACTGAATGGTCTAGAAAGCCGCGTCGGCGGGGTCGAAGAAGAACTGAAAGTTCTGCTTCTCCCCAAAGATCCCAACGACGAAAAGAACGTCATCCTCGAAATCCGCGCCGGCACCGGCGGCGACGAAGCCACACTGTTTGCCGCCGAACTCTTTCGCATGTATGACCGCTACGCCGAATCCAAGCGCTGGCGCGTCGAAGTGCTTTCAACATCCGAATCCGGCGTGCACGGATTAAAAGAAGTAATCGCCATGATCGAAGGCGACCGCGTTTACTCGCAACTGAAATACGAAAGCGGCGTGCATCGCGTGCAGCGCGTGCCCGAAACCGAACAGCAGGGCCGTGTTCACACCTCAGCCGTTACCGTCGCCGTTCTGCCCGAAGCGGAAGAAGTCGACATCAAAATCGATCCCAAAGACCTTCGCATCGACACCTTCTGCTCATCCGGCCCCGGCGGTCAGTCGGTGAATACCACCTACTCGGCGGTCCGCGTCACGCATATCCCCACCAACACGGTCGTCAGTTGCCAGGATGAAAAATCCCAGATCAAAAATCGAGAAAAAGCTCTGCGCGTGCTTCGCTCCCGCCTCTACGAAATGGAAATGCAGAAGCAGCAGGAAGCGCTCGCCAAAGAGCGCAAGCAGATGGTCGGCAGCGGCGATCGCAGCGAAAAAATTCGCACTTACAACTTTCCCCAGAACCGCGTCACCGATCACCGCATCGGCCTCACCATTCACCAACTTCCTGAAGTCCTTGATGGCAAACTGCAGCCGATGATCGACGCCCTGGTCACGCACTACCAGGCGGAGCGCCTCAAGGCGGAGAGCGCGGTTACCGCGTAAAGTCCTTGGCGGTCTGGCGCGCCGCACTCAGTCTGTCAGCGCATGCAGCGCAACAATTCCCAAAATTCCCGCCGAGGCCAGCGTCGCTACCGCGATGACCAACGTTGCCAAGTTCCCACGTATCAAGCTCAACATTTCCCACGCGGCTCGACGCAACTCAGCATCTCTCCTCCAGTTCCGCACGAGCGTTGCTCCGCCGATGACCAACACCGCAAATGGTAGCGCCATCATCAGCGTCCACAACGTCAGCCAAACTGGTCCTTTCGCATACCAGGTCACGATCTGCGCTGCCGCGTGCGCCGGCTGATACTGCTCCGGCTGCACATTGCGTACAAACAGCGCCGTCATAAACAACCCAGCCGGGAAAATCAGCACCAATTCCGCCGCCGCCAAAGTTCGCTTCAAGGTTTTCATCACTCAACCTTATACCGCAACGGAGGGTAAGGAACCAGCATCCCGCCCAGGACCTTAGAGACGTTGCCATATTGCTGGGATATAATCTTCGTCTCGTCTGATGTCCCTCGCCTCCGGTACCAAACTTGGACCGTACGAAATTCAAGCGCCGCTTGGGTCCGGTGGCATGGGCGAAGTCTATCGCGCCCGCGACACGCGCCTTGATCGCTCCGTGGCCATCAAAATTCTTCCCGGCCATCTTTCCGAGAATCCCGACGCCAGGCAACGCTTCGACCGCGAAGCCCGCACCATTTCCTGTCTCAATCATCCCAACATTTGCACTCTGCACGATGTCGGTCACCAGAATGGCACCGATTTTCTGGTAATGGAGTACCTCGAGGGCGAGACCCTGGCCGACCGTCTGCGAAAAGGGCCGCTGCCAACTGATCAGGTGGTGCGCTACGGCGCTGAAATCTGCGACGGCTTGGAGAAAGCTCACCGTAGCGGCGTGGTGCACCGCGATTTGAAGCCGGGCAACATCATGCTGACGAAATCCGGCGCCAAGCTCATGGACTTCGGCCTGGCCAAACCGTCGGTTGCCTCCACATCGGCTGCGTCCGGCCTCTCCGCGACGCTGACCACCCCTGCCGGCTCTCATCCCTTAACCGCGCAAGGCACCGTCGTGGGCACGTTTCAGTACATGTCTCCCGAGCAAGTTGAGGGCAAGGAGGCAGACGCCCGCTCCGACATTTTTGCTTTTGGTGCGGTGCTTTACGAGATGATCACCGGCAAACGTGCTTTTGAGGGCAAGACCGCGGCGAGTGCCATGGCTGCCGTACTCGAGCGCGAGCCGCTGCCGATCTGCGCTCTGCAGCCCGCCGCGCCGCCTGCTCTTGATCGCCTGGTAAAAACTTGCCTCGCAAAAGATCCCGACGACCGCTGGCAGACTGCTCACGATCTGAAGCTTCAACTCAAGCAAATTGCCGAGGGGAGTTCGCAGGCGGGGGCAATCGCGTTGCCTCCACGTTCGCGCAGGAGGTCCAGCGCGCTGGCCTGGGCCGTGGCCACGATTCTGGGCGTGATCACCATCGCTGCCTCGGTAATTGCCTATCAGGCTGATCACGCACAGCAACCACTGCTGCGGCTGTCGATAACTCCTCCCGACAAAACCCAATTCAATCTTTCCGGAGATACCTCTGGTCCGGCAATGATTTCGCCAGACGGAAAATACGTTGTGTTTTCCGCAGGCGCGGGTGGACACCTGCAGCTCTATCTGCGCTCGCTTGACTCGGTTGCCGCACAGCCACTGGCAGGGACCGAAGGCGGGATGTTTCCCTTCTGGTCGCCCGATAGCCACTCCATCGGGTTCTTTACACCAGACAAGCTGAAGCGAATCGATATAGGTGGCGGCACTCCCATCGATTTATGCGATTCTCAGTTGGGTCGTGGCGGTAGTTGGAGCCAAAACGGCGAGATCATTGCCGCTCTCGCTTTTACTGGAGGAATTTCCCGCGTCCCCGCCAGCGGAGGAACTCCGGTTCAGGTCACAACCGTCGATAACCAGAAATACACTTCCAATCGCTGGCCCTGGTTCCTTCCGGATGGCAAACACTTCCTCTATCTTGCGGTGAATCATAATCTGCCCGCGGGCCCTGAAACCGCCATATTCATTGCCTCCTTAGACGGCAACGAAAATCGGCTGCTGTTCCACAGCCTGTCAAACGCGGTCTTCGCCTCCGGATATTTGCTTTACCAACGCGACAATGCTCTGGTAGCGCAAGCCTTCGATCCTTCGAGCCAGAAGTTCATCGGTGATCCGCAAGTGCTGGGGGATAGCGTTCAGTTCGATCAGGCCTTGTGGCGTGGTAATCTCAGCGCTTCCAACAATGGCATGCTCGTCTATGCCTCGGGAGACGCGGCGGGCGCGCAAACGCTTACCTGGTATGACAGGCACGGAAAGCCGCTGCGCGCCGTCGGCGAGCGGGGTGGCTTCTCCGAGTTGGACCTTTCTCCTGACGACAAAAAGCTTGCCGTCACCGACTTCAACACAGCCTCCGCTGGAATCTGGATTTATGACTTGAACACCGGGTTGAAGTCGCGGCTTTCCTTCAGCGGTGGCGTGCAAAGGAGCCCGGTTTGGTCTCCCGACGGCAGCAGGGTGGCGCACTCATCTGACCAAATGAGTCGCATTTCGGTTAAGCAGGTTGGCGGAGGAACTCCCGAGCAACAGCTTCTCGCCGAATCTAGCACCGTGTATGCGTCAGTTTCGAGCTGGTCTTCCGACGGGCGATATTTGCTCTATTCCCAAGGCAATGGGTTGCAGCTCGAGTTGTGGGTACTTCCCCTGACGGGTAATCGCAAACCCTTCCGCTACTATCCCGGAGAAGCAAGTTGGGGAGTATTTTCTCCCGACGTTCATTGGGTCGCATATTCGTCCCTGGAAACCGGACGTCCGGAGATATTTGTCGCGCCGTTTCCCTGGACCGGAACCAAATGGCAGGTCTCGAACGGCGGTGGCGCATTTCCGCGCTGGCGAGCCGATGGGAAAGAACTCTACTACTACAACTTCAACGGCATTGAGGCCGCCGAAGTCGAGGCTAAGGGCTCGTCATTTCAAGTGGGTGAGAGCAAACTGCTCTTCGCGTTCCCGCTCAAAGGCCTCACCCGAGACTACGATGTCTCCCGTGACGGGCAGAGATTTATCGCCATTACGCCGACAGAAGGCACTTCGCAACCGCTAACTCTGGTGCAAAACTGGCCCGCCGAACTGCAAAGGAGGTAAGCCGCGCCGGTGAGTGTCTCTCGCACGCAGTCGCTCGAATGCCCGGCCGAAATTCTAAATCTGCGATCAGTCGCTCAGTTTAGAATCGGGAGCCATGAAAATTGCTCCCTCCTTTTGTTTGGTGTTTCTTCTCACCTGTGTAATGGTCGCTAGCTTTCTGATCTCTTCTCAAGCCGCGACGGCCGAGAAGCAAGCAGTCCTGGCACCGGTAATGGCGTTATTTGACGGCATGGCGAAACGCGACGCCGAGGCCATCAAGAAACCTTTGCTCGCTGGCGGCTCGCTGGTGCTCATGCGAGATGGCAAACCCGTCCAGATGACCTTCGCGGATTTCGCCGACCGCGTAGCAAAGCCTGGAACCACTCACATCGAGGAGCGAATTCACGATCCCCTTGTGCGCATTGACCATGATCTCGCGGTTGTGTGGGCCCCCTTCGAGTTTCTGGAGGATGGCAAGGTGCAGCACTGCGGCACCGACTTGTTCAGCTTAATTCGGACTGATGGTAAGTGGTTCATCGCAAATATTTCCGACACGGGCCGCAACAATTGTCCGCTTAAGTAAGCGTGGAAGAGCGGCCCTTTAGGCTGCGCACTGGCCCTTCCCACTGTCATTCCGAGCGAAGAAGGACGATTCGCGCGCGAATGGTTCTCGAGTCGAAGAATCTGCTTTTCGAAAAGGGAGCTTCATTCCCGCATAACACAGGTCAAGAAACAATCACAATCAAAACGCAGCACGACCGGAAGGGCACGACTTCAGTCGTGCCGAATGATTGCCTCGACGAACGCGGCTTAAGCCGCTGAGGCCGTCAAATCAAAAGGTCGGCTCGCGCCGCCCTTCGCGTCAATGAGCGATACCGCGATTTACCGCCAACAATGACCACGAAGGTGAACATGGGTTGCAGGTGGAAGAGCGGCGCTTCAGCGCCGCGTAAGCCGATAATAAACGTCGGGGCTTTAGCCCCGGTACGCTTCGACGCACCGCGCGTCACGACTTCAGCCGTGTCGAAATACACGCGTGATTTACGGGTGGAAGAGCGGCGCTTCAGCGCCGCGTAAGGCGGGTTAAAAATGTCCGGGCTTTAGCCCCGGTACACCTCGACGCGCGGGAAGGCCACGACTTCAGTCGCGCCGCAAACGATCCTCCTCCTAAATGTCATTCCGAGCGAAGCAGAACCATTCGCGCGCGAATGGTTCTCAAGTCGAGGACGCCTCGCGCCGCCGTTCGCGTCAATCAGTGATATAGAGATGTTACGCCAATAATGGTCCCCGATTGGCGTTACACTATCCGTCGTGGCTCGCATCTGGAAGGAACGAATCGACAGTTTCGGCAGGAGCGAGGAACTGGAGCCAAGCGAAGTGGTCTTGGTGAGAGTTGCGTCATTTACCTTCCGATTCAGTACAACGAAGCAGTTGCGAGAATGCATTGAGTATTACGAACAAAAAACGCATCCCAGCAGCAGAATCCCTGCCAAAGTAATCGCCGCCCATCTCGGGCCTGATTGGAGAGAATTGCGTGCGTGGGATGTGGAGCGATGGTTTGAACGCTTACCGATGTA
>DATIYR010000401.1:0-10562 GCA_035517535.1 Terriglobales bacterium | reverse complement strand
GAAAGATTGGCTTCAACGGCGATCATGAACTGACCCCCTTGGCTGTCGAAGCTGGACGATGTTGCGGTGAAGTCCCATGCCCCGGCCATGGATGCGATTTCCGACTGGGAGCCTGAGCCACCGCTGCCGTTATTGCTGTTGCTGCTTGTGCTGTCTCCACATGAGACCATGCCCAACAGGAGAACCGTCAAAATCAGAACCTGACAGATGCTTTTCACACATCACCTCTTCGCTGAGATTTCTTTCCCGAAACGCGGCCCCGGACGGCCGCTCCCGAATTTGTTTCGTGTTCTTATGCCGTGTATTGCTGGTTGCGGTCAATTTCCCGCAGATGAAATTTCTATGAATCGTGAATTAACCGCGGGAACACCCATAGGATGAGGGACTTACGAGATAGCCGGTGAGGCGCTGTGCCTTTCTGATCACACTTGAAAATCCGGGGTTTCTCGGAGAAAATCTTGTCCCACCCCCAATTTCCGACCTTCGCCCATGAAAGACCGGGTTTACAGGTTCGCCGAATTTGAATTAGCCGTTGCCGATGGCGAGCTGCGGACGGCGAATTCAACTGTCCGATTACAAGACAAACCCCTGCTGCTGTTGAGCGCGTTGCTCGATCACCCACAAACTCTGGTCACGCGTGAAGAACTCAGGGAACAGATGTGGGACAGCGACACCTTTGTCGATTATGAGCAAGGGATCAATGTCGCCATCAAGAAGCTCAGAAGCGCGTTGGGGGACTCAGCCGAAGAGCCGAGATTTATTCAGACGTTGGCAAAAAAGGGATACAAGTTTCTGCTGCCAGTCGAAATCGTAGAACTCGATAAACATCCGGCAAGCGCGAAACCGCCGAACGATCCGTCGTCTGTTACTCCGGAATCTGAAATCAACTCCGGCAAAAGCCGCGGCGCGCGCCGGTGGTGGACCGTTGGAGTCGTTACGGGCTCGTTGCTGGCTCTGGCGTTCTCCTTGCTCTATCTGCGCGATCTTCGGCCCGCGAAAACCCAAATCAAGGCCATCGCGGTACTGCCTCTGCAGAACCTTTCTACCGACCCCGAGCAGGAATATTTCGCCGACGGCATCACCGATGAACTGATAACAGATTTGGCGAAACTTCATGGCCTGCGGGTAATCTCGCGCACCTCGGTGATGCGCTACAAGAAAACCACTGAAGCATTGCCGGCGATTGCCCGCGAACTGAATGTGGACGCGATTGTTGAAGGGACGATGTTACGGTCCGCCAATCGGGTACGCATTCGTGTTCAGTTGATCGATGCGCGAACCGACAGCCATTTATGGGCAGAGGCTTATGAGCGCGATGAACGCGATTCCCTCTCGTTGCAAAACGAAGTCGCTCGTGCCATTGCCGAGCACATCGATTCGGCCCTCCTGCCGCAGCCGCAACCCTCGCAAGCGAGCGAGCCGAACTTCGAGGCTTATTCGGCGTATTTGCGGGGCCGATATGAATGGAATAAAAGGACGCCGGAAAGTCTGAGAAAGAGCATTCAATATTTCGAGGAGGCAATCCGGCTGGATCCGAATTATGCGTTGGCCCACGAAGGTTTGGCCGAAGCCTATAGCGTGCTGAGCGATTACGATGTGCTGACACCCAAAGAATCGTATGCGCGAGCAAAAGCTGAAGCGCTGAAGGCTTTGGAACTTGATGACGGGCTCGGCGAGGCGCACGCCACGCTGGCCAGCGTAAAAGAAGAACTGGAATGGGATTGGCAGGGCGCAGACCGGGAATTCAAGCGCGCGATCCAGCTCAGTCCAAGCTACGCGACCGCGCACCAGTGGTACAGCGAGTACTTGTTGCGAGTCGGCCGCGGCAGCGAAGGCCTGGCGGAGATGAAAGAGGCACAGGCCCTCGATCCGGGATCACCTTTGATGAATGCGGAACTGGGAGGAGCATTCTATTGGTCGCGCCGCTACCCAGAGGCGATTCAGCAGCTGAGGAAGTCCATCTCAATGGAACCGAACTTTGCCTACGCGCACTCCTGGCTTGGCTTCGCCTACGAACAGGAAGGCTTGACGGAAAAGGCCATCCAGGAATTCCAAAAGGCGGTTGAGCTCTCCGGAGGCAGCACAGGGTTCATGGCGGCGCTCGGTCACGCGTACGGACTCGCCGGAAATAAACGCGAGACCGAGAGCATCATTGACAGGTTAAAAGTCGCAGCCGGAACATCCTACGTTTCGCCCTACGATATGGCGATCGTCTACACCGGTATTGGAGAAAAAGACGAAGCACTACACTGGCTGGAACTCGGTTACAGCGTTCACGATCCCGCTATGGATATGCTGAAAATGGAGCCCGCACTGGACGCTTTGCGATCTGACACTCGCTTCCAGAATCTGATTCGCCGGGTTGGGCTACTGTAACCTTAAGCTTTTTTCTTATTTCTCTGCGACCGCAGACTTTTCAGTCACGAGCTTTGGATCGGCAAATTGCAGCCAGAAGAATCCTACCGCGCTGCGCATGAGACTGTTAAACGTTTCAAATTAGTGTCCAGCAGATGTGGAGTCGGAGGCGGTGCCGCTTAATTTTGAAATCACCGCAAAACAGCAACGCCCCCGACTTAACTTTCAAGCCTGGGGGCGTCCACTACGCTTGCCTGTAGCAATTTCATAGTATGAAGTTGCGCCATTCCAGTAAAGCGCCAACAAGCGCTACTCTCGCTGGATCCGAGGACGCCGTAAACGGCCGAATTGGCGATTTGAAATCGCAATCAGGGAAAGGGTCGACGCTAAGACGACTTGTACTCACCTTCGATCACGCGATGATCATCATGCGTGTCTTCGTCTGAGACAAACTGCTTCGATTTGCGATACACGTTCGCAACCGCCAGCGTCCAGAATGGAACCAGGTCGAGTCCCGGAACAAGTTCGGCGGCGAATGCGGGCAGGAATTCCCAATGCCATCCCAGCAAACGAACCAACACGCCGGCGACTACAAGGTCGAGCACGTCATCGAACGGAGATAAAGCGCCCTCAGAAAAAAGCGGCAGCACAAGAAGCTGAACCGCATCTGCTCCGATTGCCAGAATCAGAGCCGTCTGAAGGCGCCAGCGTGAGAAGATCGAGTTCGAGTCGAATAACATCGCGTAAACTTTTCCGAACATAAAGTTACTTTCCAATTCTAACGCGCCAACCTACCCTGGTATCGGTTTATGATTCCAAGTTCCGTGCTTCTCCTGCCTTCCAGAGCATCTGAACTTAGGAGTCCCGGAAATCATGAGTTTATCGCGACGTAATTTTCTCAAGACTGCTAGTGTGGTAGCAGGCAGCTCTCTTGTGTCGCCGGCGATGACCGGGGCAGCAGCTTTGCATGCCCAAAGCGATAACCGAAGTCCGAACCACGCCGAGGCCGATTACACAATTCGGATCGCCGCGACTCCCATCGAGATCGCGCCCAACAAAATAATTTCGATCAAAACCTACAACGGCCAATTTCCCGGTCCACTGCTGCGGTTCAAGGAAGGCCAGCCAGTCACGGTCGATCTTGTGAATGACACGAACACTCCGGAGCAACTGCATTGGCATGGCCAGCTGGTTCCGGTGGATGTAGACGGAGCCGCCGAAGAAAGCACGCCATACATTCCCGCGCACGGAAAGCGGCAAATTTCGTTCGTACCGAAACCTGCAGGTTATCGCTTTTACCACTCCCACAACCGCGCCGGCGCAGACCTTTCCGCCGGTACGTATAGCGGGCAAGTTGGGCCCGTGTACATCGAGCCAAAAAACGAACCTGGAAATTATGACCGCGAAATTTTCCAGGTGCTCAAGGAATTCGAGCCGACCTTCAGCCGCGGCGGTGATATGCCGCAGGATGTGCTGTCTCCCGCTACGAGAGTGAAATCGCTTGAAGGAAAAGGCGAAGCCGCGATGAAGGCTTCGCTTGGCAAAGGCATGCCGCACGGCTACGAAGTCGGCTACTCATCGTTCACGATTAACGGCCGCATGCTCGGTCATGGAGAGCCGATCAGGGTGAAGCAGGGCGAGAGGGTGCTGTTTCACGTGCTGAATGGAAGCGCCACTGAAATCCGCAGCCTCGCGTTGCCGGGACATACTTTTCGCGTCGTCGCACTGGATGGGAATCCGGTGCCGAATCCCACGACGGTTCCATTCTTGTGGCTGGGAACGGCCGAGCGCGTGTCAGCAATCGTTGAAATGAATCATCCCGGGGTGTGGATCATGGGAGACACCGACGATGACGATCGCCGGCATGGCATGGGCATAGTGGTCGAGTACGCGAATCATGCCGGCAAACCGCAGTGGACCGCGCCACCAAGTTTCCGCTGGGATTACACCAGGTTCGCCAAAGCGGGCGCTACCGCTCCTGAACCTGATGAAACTTTCGAAATGACCTTCACCAAAGATAACGCCGCCCTCGAAGGCTTCAACCGCTGGACCATTAACGGCGTCGCTTATCCGATGACGAGCGCCATGCAGCCGGCAACGTTTCATCTCCATGAAGGCCGCCGATATCGCGTGCACATGCGCAACCAGAGCGATGACGTTCATCCCATCCATCTGCACCGGCATATCTTTGAGCTGACCAGCATCATGGGAAAGCCCACGGCAGGCGTGATGAAGGACGTCGTCATGCTCGGCGGATACCAGGAAGTTTCGTTCGACTTCGTCGCCAACGATCCGGGAATGACGCTGTTCCATTGTCACCAGCAACTCCACATGGACTTCGGTTTCATGACGCTGTTCGACTACGTGTAATCGCAATTGGGAGTCACAAATTCTCCTGGAACACTCCGCTGCCCACTCTTCAAAGCTTCCAGCACTGGCTCTATGTTAGCTAATAAGTAACGGCAGCTCCGGCTGCAAGTCAAAGCCGCTCAAGCCGAAAACTTCTGATTACTGTGGTCATTATGGAAGTGAACGGAAGAGACTTAGCATAATACTGTGCGCATCAATGGCTTAGTCGTAAGCCACGACGCCGAAGTGCAGCAGCTGGTAGCAAAGGTATTTGCCACCATGGATTTGCGCTCGTGCGAAGATCATCAGTCCGCCATTGAACTCATTGAACGAAATCACTTTGACGGCTTCATCATCGATTGCGACGGATTGGAGCGCGGGGCGGAGATTGTAGCCGCGGTGCGCAGCAGCAGGTCGAATCAGAAGTCCGTCGTGTTCGCCATTACAAGTGCGAAAACTTCGACAAAGGCGCTGGAACTAGGGTCGAATTTCGTTCTGCCGAAGCCGCTCGATTTCGACCATCTCTCCACCTACTTCCAATCTTCTATTTTGAAAATGGAAGCCGAGCATCGCCGATACTTCCGCTACGAGCTCAGCCTGGACGCAGAAGTCGTCCGCAATGATGGCAAAGTCATTCCCGCGCAAGTGCTGAACGTGAGCGATGGCGGCGTGGCAGTGCGGCTTCTGGATGGGACGCACCTGCATGGATCAGTAGCGATTTGGTTCAGGCTCCCCGACGCACAAAAAACGCGTGTAACTGCGGCGGCCATGCTCTGCTGGGCACGCGGCCCAATCTTCGGAATGAAATTTTTAGCCATGCCCGGCGAAATCCGCAAACAGTACGCCGACTGGCTCTCTTCGATGGCGCTCGTGTAGTACTCCGCAGGCAGAGTTGGATTTTCATCGATTCCGAAAGTGCACCACATATTTCCTTCCGCATGCGCGACGTGTACTGAATCGCAAACTATTGCGCAGTTGCAGTCAGAGCCGGTGTCCAGAATGCAGTCAGCTCTGCGCCAGTACCGTTGAACAAATCGCGATCACAATGGCCTACGCCTGCAACCTGGTGCGGTTCAGGCCCGGCCGCTCCATCGGTGTACTGCCACATCGTCCATGTTTCCCAGCCGGGCGGAAGCACCGCTGTTGGACCATACTGCGCCAGCCATAGCCAGCAATTCGAAAGGATTGCATCTGGCTCGGAACCGAGCAGTTCTTTCAAATATTGCCCGGCGTACAAACCCGGCCAGCGGCCAGTTTCCTGCTGAATGTAGGAAACAAAACTTTGTGCCTCGGCCAGCTCCATACTTGATCCCGCTTTGTACGCTTCGAAATCGAGCACCAGCAATGTCTTGCTGTCCGGTTGAACCGTCGTGAGAAAAAAATCAGCTTGTTCCACTCCATCGGCGCTAACTCCGAAGCAATATGCGCCCCAGAGCATACCGGCGGCGAGCGCTTGTGCTTTGTTGGTCTGGTACATGGGATCGCTAAACTGCGTACCTTGCGTGGCCTTGTGAATGACCGCGAGAATGCCATCGTTTTTTGCCGCACTTAAATTGACTGTGCCGTTCTGGTGCGACAAGTCTATGATCGCGTTCAATCCGGGCATTGTGATCTCCTGACGGAGCTGGAACGCCAACTGGGAGCAAACTGGGAAGGGACCGGTTCCTGCTTCACACGTACGAACCGGCCATATCGATTCCTATATCACAGAAGCGATCGAGTGGTCTACAGAGTTTGCGATCGGGGAGAAATCTCCAACCTCCGTGACTCTTTTTTCAACCACTAATAGAAGCACAATCCTTGACAAAGTGTTACATTAGATATATTCCAAATAGTTCAATGGACGTCGCAGCGATTAAACGTTCGTTCGAAGGCAGCGGGTTGCGGTGTACTCCGCAACGCTACGCGGTGATGGCATTCCTGATGGACTGCAACCGTCATCCCACGGCAGCGGATATTTTTGAAGCCGTGAACCGCGTCGACCCCCGCTCTTCCCGCGCCACCACGTACAACAACTTGCGCGATCTGGTTGAGGCGGGTTTGGTGCGCGAAGTGGCGGTCGAGGGGCGCGCCGCAAGGTTCGATGCCAAAGGCATGCGGCATCACCATTTTATTTGCGATCGCTGCGGCAACGTTGAAGACGTGGAATGGTACGACGTACCCAGGCCGCGATCACGCGCTCTCGGGAAGCGAGTTCTTCGCGAATGCGAACTCATTTTCCGCGGGCTGTGTACGAAGTGTGCCGGCCGGACTCTTTCTCGTTAGGCGGATTTGCGTATGGCCAGCCGGGAGAATGTTGCGCCAGGTCAAATCCAAACTCATTAACCACGAAGGACATGAAGGTCCCACGAAGGCAATAATTCGAAGAACTAATTCAAAGGATAAAGATTATGGACAATACACTCGCCACAGCAGGAACTGCTTCCGAAACTCAGGAACAAAACCAACCAACCGAATCCAAATGCCCGGTAGCGCACGCTGCTCGCGGCACCCGCAGGAATGCGGACTGGTGGCCGAACCAGCTAGACTTCTCCGTTCTTCACGAGCACTCTGACCTATCTGATCCGATGGGCAAGGAGTTTAATTACGCGGAAGAATTCAAGAGCCTCGACCTGAATGCGGTGATCAAGGACCTGCGTGCCTTGATGACCGACTCGCAGGAGTGGTGGCCGGCCGACTTCGGCCACTACGGGCCGCTGTTTATCCGCATGGCATGGCACAGTGCCGGTACCTACCGCATCAATGATGGCCGCGGCGGGGCCGGATCGGGACAGCAGCGATTCGCGCCACTGAACAGCTGGCCGGACAACGTGAACCTCGACAAGGCGCGCCGTTTGCTTTGGCCGATCAAGCAGAAATACGGAAGAAAAATTTCGTGGGCCGACCTGATGATTCTGACCGGCAATGTCGCACTCGAATCGATGGGATTCAAGACCTTTGGCTTCGCTGGCGGACGCGAGGACGCTTGGGAGCCCGAAGAGCTTAACTGGGGAGCAGAAGCCACGTGGCTGGGTGACGAGCGCTACAGCGGCGATCGTGAGCTGGCCAATCCATTCGGCGCGGTGCAGATGGGGCTGATTTACGTGAACCCCGAAGGACCCAATGGAAAGCCGGATCCAGTCGCTGCCGCGCGCGACATCCGCGAGACATTCGCCCGCATGGCAATGAACGATGAGGAAACAGTCGCGCTAATCGCCGGCGGACACACGTTCGGCAAAACTCACGGCGCGGCTGCTGCAGCTCAGTACGTCGGCCCCGAACCGGAGGCTTGCGACGTGGAGCACCAAGGCCTGGGCTGGAAGAACACCTTCGGCAACGGCATGGGGGATGACACCGTCGGCAGCGGCCTCGAAGTCACCTGGACCACAACACCGACCAAGTGGAGCAACAACTTCTTCGAGAATCTCTTCAAGTACGATTGGGAACTTACGAAGAGCCCGGCGGGCGCATATCAATGGCAGCCCAAGAACGGCGCTGGTGCAGGCAGTGTTCCGTATGCACACGATCCCTCGAAGCGGCGCGCGCCAGCGATGTTGACGACAGATCTTTCATTGCGCTTCGATCCCGCTTACGAAAAAATCTCCCGGCGTTTCTATGAGCATCCCGACCAGTTCGCCGACGCATTCGCCAAAGCCTGGTTCAAGCTCACGCACCGCGATATGGGTCCGATCGCCCGTTACCTTGGCCCGCTCGTTCCCAACGAACCGCTGCTCTGGCAGGACCCGGTTCCCGCGGTCGACCACAAGTTAATCAATGAGAAGGATGCTGCTGCTCTGAAGGCGAAGATTCTCGCCTCAGGATTGTCGATTTCCGATCTGGTGGCGACAGCCTGGGCGTCGGCTTCGACCTTCCGTGGCTCCGACAAGCGCGGTGGAGCGAATGGAGCACGCATTCGCCTGGCGCCACAAAAGGATTGGGAGGTCAACCAGCCTGCGGTGCTCGCAAAAGTGCTGCAGAAGCTGGAGGCCATCCAAAAAGAGTTCAACAACTCGCAGGTCGATGGGAGCAAAGGAAAGAAAGTTTCGTTGGCTGATCTGATTGTTCTCGCGGGCAATGCAGCCATCGAAGAAGCTGCGAAGAAGGCCGGCTATGACGTGAAGGTCCCGTTCTCGCCGGGACGCACCGATGCTTCGCAGGAGATGACGGACGTGCACTCGTTCGCGGTGCTGGAGCCGGCTGCAGACGCGTTTCGCAATTACCGCCGCAAGGGAGAGCAGCGATCGCCCGAGGAACTGCTCCTTGATCGCGCGCAATTGCTGAAACTGACTGTTCCTGAGATGACCGCGCTCATGGGCGGCATGCGCGTGCTGAATGCTAACTTTGGAAAGTCGAAGCACGGCATTTTCACCAAGCGACCGGAGACACTGACGAACGACTTCTTCGTCAATCTAGTCGATATGGGTACGAAGTGGCAGCCGTCGGCGAGTTCCAATGGCTCTGGACCCGTGTACGAAGGACGCGACCGGAAGACTGGCGAGGTCAAGTGGACAGCGACCCGCGTCGACCTGCTGTTCGGCTCAAACTCAATTCTGCGAGCCGTAGCCGAAGTCTATGCACAGAACGACTCCAAGGAGAAGTTCGTGAAAGACTTCGTGGCCGCGTGGACGAAGGTGATGAACGCCGATCGCTTCGACCTGGCTCAGGCGCACTGATTCAGATCAGGAGGAAAGGCGGAGAAATCCACAAGAAAATCCTCGAGGGTGCCCCATCCTTGTCGCTCCTGGTTTTGGAGCGACAGGGTGGGGATTTTGACTTGCCGGCTATCTGACCTCGCCATCCACCAAGCCGTTTCGCGTGTTCCTTCACGACCTTCATAACCCAGCGCCAGCGAAGCGACCTGTTATTAAGAGACTCACGGCAGACGGTTTCAACGACTGCGCCTCTGCCCAGATTTAAAATCCTGAATATTTCCCATCTGGTGTAGCATCTCTTTCACGAGGTGCAGCATGGCGACAAATGCAGCCTCACTGAAAAGTGATGCAACCAGAGTGTCCCACCCATCCCAGGCAGCAAACGGTCTCGCGATTGTGCGTTTGACCATCGGCGCGATGCTCGTCTCAGTATTTTTCGAGAATTTAGGTAAAGGACTCTACAGAGCCGCCGGCTACGCGGGCCTGATCCACTATTACATCGACAAGGGTCATGCGCCTGCCCTATGGAAATCGGTCGAGGCTCTCGCGGCGAGTCACGCCGCCATGGCGGCTCCAGCTCAAGGCGTCCTGGAAATTTCGCTCGGTGTCCTCCTGGTCATCGGTTTACTCACGCGGCCAGTCGCTTTCGTCGCATTTCTATATCTCGGCAGCTTGTGGATGTCAGAATGGGGCACCGCATGGGTTTGGGAATTGCTGGTTCCGGTGATGGCATCTCTTGGGCTCGCAATTGGAAACGCTGGCCGGGCGTGGGGCCTCGATTCATGGCTCGCGCAACGCTGGCCATCGGCTCCGTGGTGGTTGGTTTGAGCTGATGCCCAGTGCGCGTGTCCGTCATTATTCCCACCCACAATGAAGCACAGGCGATCGAACGCGTTCTGGGCGATATTCCGTCCGAAATCGCAACCGAGGTAATCGTTGTCGATAGCAACTCGACTGACGGAACTCCCGAGATCGCTGCGAAAATGGGAGCACGCGTTATTCAAGAGCCCTGTCGCGGATATGGTCGAGCGTGCCTCACGGGCGTGGCCGCGGCAAATTCTCCTGACGTGATCGTGTTCCTCGATGGTGACTACAGTGATCGGCCCTCTGAATTGCCAATCGTCTTGGCGCCAATCGTTGAAGGCCGTGCCGACATCGTGCTCGGTTCGCGCCTTCATGATCGTCGTTCCCATGGAGCTCTGCCTTGGCATCAGGCGTTTGGCAATC
>DATIYR010000400.1:0-8854 GCA_035517535.1 Terriglobales bacterium | reverse complement strand
TCAGGATTCCATTACCA
Organism: Terriglobales bacterium; assembly: GCA_035517535.1. Taxonomy (GTDB): domain Bacteria; phylum Acidobacteriota; class Terriglobia; order Terriglobales; family Acidobacteriaceae; genus Gp1-AA145. The sequence goes on along the minus strand of DATIYR010000400.1, from coordinate 8,837 downwards.
AGGGAAACTGGAACCTGAATCTGGGATTACGCGGCGATTTTTATAACGGCCTGACTGTCAAGAAAGAAGCCGAGCCAAGGCTTGGGGTCGCCTACAACATCAAGCAGACCAATACCGTTCTTCGTGTCTCTTACGCACGGACTCTCGAAACACCTTTCAACGAAAACCTGGTGCTCAGCAGTGTCGGATGCGCCAACCCAGTGCTCAATCCTCTGCTGGCTTGCACCTCGTTCGGTCTCACTCCATTGAGCCCCGGCTGGCGCAACGAATTTCACGCTGGTCTGCAGCAGGCCTTCGGCAGATATCTGGTTTTCTCAGGCGAGTACATCTGGAAATACACCCATAACGCTTACGACTTCAGCGTGCTGGGAAATACTCCGATCACATTTCCTATCGAATGGGATCGATCCAAAATCCCTGGTTTTGCCGGACGCCTAAGCATGCCGAATTACCATGGGTTCTCCGCGCTGGTGGTTTTTTCAAGCGTCGCAGCCCGCTTCTTCACGCCTCAACTCGGCGGTGCTGGTGCGGTTCCATCCGTCGCTCTGGGTGGCGGATCGTTGCCCTTCCGCATCGACCATGACGAGAGATTCAACCAGACGACTCACCTTCAATATCAGATCGGAAAACGCGGCCCATGGCTGGGATTCAACTGGCGTTACGACAGCGGGCTCGTGGCCGGCTCAATCACCTGCGCCGGAGGCAATTGCAATAACGGGCCGCTCGGAACCAACAGCATTATCGATACCTCGGTGATCAGCCCAGACCAGCAGTTCGAATCTGGGATATTCTGCGGAACTTCGCGGCCGCTTCCTCCCGGCCCCGGCAATCCAACCGGTACCCCGATCAGCTCGAGCCTGGGAGTAAATGTCTGCCCGGCTTCTCTCTATGGTTCCTCCCTGATCAGTATTCCGGCAGCGGGCACCGAGGATGATGATAAAAATCCGCCACGCATCGCCCCTCGCAGCCTGTTCGACTTAGCCATCGGCGACGACAACTTGAACCACGGCGATCGCTATAAGATCAGCGCGCAGCTTACGCTCATTAACCTGGCCAACAAATACGCGCTCTATAACTTTCTTTCGACCTTCAGCGGCACACATTATGTGACGCCGCGGACCATAACCGGTCAGATAGGGTTTAATTTCTGAGAAGAGTGTGCGTGGCGGACGTTCACGTCCGCCATGCTTATTACGCGGCCTGTTCCGTCTTCGCCGCTTCCGGCCCGTTGGTTCGTGCCCAGGTGTAGTGGATTCGATGAATTACGGTGATCGTGGAAAGGACCGCAATAATCCACAATACTGGCGCCATGCGGTTGAAGAGCGCGCCGATAATCACCAGCACCAGCCGCTCCGGCCGCTCCATAAATCCCACTCGGCAGGATCCGATCAGTGATTCCGCACGCGCTCGCGTATAGCTGACCATGATTGCGCTCACCATGACGAACGCGGTCAGCACAACATACGAGAACCGTTCCCCGCGCGCATAGAAAACCAGCAAGCCGAAGAATTGCGCCTCGTCGCTGTAGCGGTCGACTACTGAATCGAAGAACGCCCCGAACTTGGTGACCCGGTTCTGCGCGCGCGCCACTTCGCCATCGACAAGATCGAAAAATCCGGAACCGATAATGATCAGCCCGGCCAGGAAAAACATGCGCTGCTGAGTTTCCGCCGTCGCATACCCGAAGAAGAAAGCCGCCCACGCGTTCACGATCAGCCCCATGAACGTCAGCACATTGGGATTGATTTTTGTAAGCGCCAGCCAGCGGACAATCGACCGCAACAGAACTCCGCAGGCCCGTCCAAACGCGCTCGTCCAGGTAGTTGCCATTGAATTAGTGAGTCACTTAGCATCGAAGTGATTCGTGACCCGTGGGTGGTAGAATCACGTCGCTACTAGCTAATCACGAACCACGAATCACGAACCACGAATCACGAATCACGAACCACGAATCACGAATCACGAACCACGAGTCACGAACCACGAGTCACGAACCACGAGTCACGAGTCACTGACTCCTCACCCTTCACCGTGAATCGTCGTCAGCTTCAAAATCTCCAGCTCGCGCTTCCCCGTGGGCGTAACCACAACCGCCGTATCGCCGATTTTCTTATTCAGCAGTGCGCGTCCAATCGGTGAGGTAGTCGAAATCTTTCCTGCCGCGACGTCCGATTCCTCGCTGGTCACGAGGTTATATTCCATTTCTTCGTTCTTCGTGCTGTCGTACACCTTTACCGTCGAGCCCAGACCGACCTTGTCCTTGGGAATATTGTTCATGTTGATCATGGACAATTCCGCCAGCCGCTTTCCCAGTTGTCGCACCCGCGCTTTTACGAATTCCTGGCGCTGCTTGGCCATGTGATACTCGGCGTTTTCGCTCAGGTCGCCAAGCGCTGCCGCTTTCTTGATCTCTTTGGGAAGTTCGTGCACCAGTTCGTGTTCAAGCGCGTTGATCTCTTCCTGTAACTTTCTTCTAATATGGTCGGTCATTCTTGCCGAATTATACCCTGTAGTTGCCGCCATTCCCGCCGGGCGGAACTCATTGCCGTGCCTACCTTCATTTTTTTCTTCGCGTACCTTCGTGTCCTTTGTGGTTGAGTAGCGTGAATCAGACGCAATGCCGAGACCAAAACAGCTTATCCCTGTAAGTCATTGATAAAATTGCAAAAACACCCTTTCCATTTGCCTTAACTGCAAACCTCATCTAAGATGGAGAAGTACTCGCGGCGGGCTGTTCCCAGTATGAGCAGCAACGGTAATGGTGATTTCCACATCGGCGACCGCGTGGTTTACCCAAACCACGGAGTCGGGGTCATTGAGCAAGTCGGCAGCCGCACGCTTGGTCAACAGATCGAAAAGTACTATCTCCTCAACATCAAATCCAGCAACCTGAAAGTTACCGTCCCGTTCCATAGCGTAGGGGTCGTTGGTCTGCGCCGGGTGGTCAGAAACGGCGAGATTCAAAAGATCCTCGATTATCTTTCCGACGGCAACGGCGACAGCGCTGCCGACTGGAAAGACCGCTTCAAAGAAAATTCCGACCGCATGCGCACCGGCTCGCTCCTCGAAGTGGCCGCGGTCCTGAAAAGCCTTCTCGTTCTCAAGGAAACCAAAGGCTTATCTTTTCGGGAAAAGAAGATGCTGGAGCGTGCCCGCTACCTGCTCGTTAGCGAACTCGCCATGGCCAAGAACTGTGAAGAAGCTAACGTCGAAGTGCTTCTCGCGAAGACCCTGGCCAAAACCAATCTCCGCTTCCCCGAAGCCGGCGAGCTGCAGTCCTAACTCAGTTTGTTCCAAGAACCAACGCTAATGAGAATCCCCGTTCGGCGGTTGTTCTCCGCCTAACCATGCGCCAAAAGGCTTCAGTGGCGCGATGTGGTCGAAGATGATCTTCATCGCCCCGGTGATCGGGATCGCCAGAATCAGCCCAGCCGCTCCCCAAATCCATCCCCACGTCAACAGCGCCAGCGTTACCGTTAGCGGGTTCAGGCGCAAGCGTCCGCCGAGAAATTTCGGATACAGCACATTGATCGAAACCAGGTGCAGCGTCAGCACGGTTACCCCGATCACAATGATCTTCAACAGCGTCAAATGTCCAACGCCCATGAAAACCGGTGGCAGCAACGCAAGGATGACCCCCAAATAAGGCACCAGGCTGAAGAACCCGCTGAGGAATCCCGCGAAGTAGAAAAACGGAATGTGTAAGCTTCCGAACACGATCGTGCTTACCCCGCCCATGATCAGACCGATAATCAGGTTCCCCACCATAAAATTCCGGATCATGCTCGAGATCAGGCCCATGGTCACATAGGCGGCGCGCTTGTTCTCCGTGCCAAATAATCCCATGGTTGCTTTGCGCGCATGTTCCTGCCACGTGAGCATGAAGAAGACCAGGAAGGGAATAAATGACGCCGCCAGCACCGTCTGCGTGACCGATCCAAATCCGCGCGTCAGAATTTCTTCCCAATTCGGCGTTTCCCGCACCTTAACCGTGCCCTTATCCTGCGTAGGGTTCAGCGCCTCAAGTTTCTGCATCTTCCGGGTCACATCTGACAAGTCGCTCCGGATTTCATGCGAGTACTTCGGCAACTCCTCAAGCAGGTCAGTTGCCTTGTTGATCCCGACGTAAATCAGGCCGGCCAGCACTGCCAGCATCAGCAGCACCGATGCACCCGCAGCTACAGCTCGCGGCGCTCGAAGCCGCGTGAACAAGTCGGCGATTGGATCAAGAATGAAAGCGATGAGTATCGAGACCAGAATGACGACCATCGGCTCTTGCGCGAAATAGCAGACGGCGAGGATCGCCCCCACCCCAAGCACATCCATCGCCCAGTGCCGGTCTCCCGGCCGGGGACGGGCAACGGTTGGGCCGGGCGGCGGAGCTTCCGGCTTCTCCTCGCCCGCTTCCCGCCGATTACCGATGTTCGTTACCGACTGCGCCATATAATCCCAGCATGAATTCCGGCCCTTCCCTCAAGCCCAGAATCTTAGGCTTAGATGTCGGTTCGAAGACCATCGGCATTGCGGTTTCTGATCCTCTAGGCATTACTGCGCAGGGGCTCCAGACCATCCGGCGCAAGAACAAGCGGCTGGATTTCGAGCAACTCGGGAGAATTGTTGGCGAGTATCAGATTGCGGAAATCGTGGTCGGCTACCCGCTCCGCCTCAGCGGAAATGAGGGAACTCAATCGGAAAAAATGCAGCATTTCGCCGAGGATCTGCGCGTGCGATTCGGCCTGCCCGTGCATCTCTGGGACGAACGGCTCACCTCGAGCCAGGCCAACCGCATCCTGCGCGACGCCGATCTTTCCATCAAGAAGCGCGGCGAAGCCGTAGACCGCATGGCCGCGGTGTTGATTTTGCAGAATTGGATGGAAGCCAGAGAAGTCGCCGAGCGGCACGCACTTTGATTTTGGCGGTTTTCTCAGCGCTCTCGTATTCATCTCGGCGATCTCTGCGTTTAAAAGTTCCCCTCTGCGGGCTCGGCCTTAATCTCTGCGCTCCCTGCGGTTTAAAGCTTTTCCTCTCGCGCCCTCGTATTTCATCTCTGCGTTCTCTGCGGTTAAAGGCTTTTCCGGCGCTCTCGTTCTGGGTCTCCGCGCTCTCTGCGGTTAAAAGCTCTATCCCGGACCTAAGGGTTCGCAACCGAACAAAAACCTCACTCCTGCTTATAAATCACCCCATCCTTCATCACGAACTGCACATTCTCGAGCACGCTCACATCTTTCAGCGGATCGCCCGAAACCGCCACCACATCCGCAAATTTCCCCGGCTTGATCGATCCAAACTCATTGCTCCCGATCAGGTTCGCCGCCGAAGAAGTCGCCGCCTGAATCGCCTGCATCGGAGTCATTCCATACCTCACCATAAACGCAAACTGCTTCGCCGAGGTCCCATAAGGACAAACGCCCGCATCCGTCCCGAACGCCAGCTTCACTCCCGCCTTTACCGCCTTGCGAAAGTTTTCCCGCTGCGCTTCGCCCAACTCGCGGTCGTGCTCCAGAAAATCCGACGGCATATTGCCCTTCTTGCCGTCGGCCTGAATGCACTCATCGTCATAGATGTCCATCACCAGATACGTCCCGCGCTGCTTCGCCATCGCAATGCCTTCATCGTCGATCAGCGTCGCATGCTCCACCGAAGCCACTCCCGCGCGAATCGCATTCTTGATTCCCTCCGGCGAATGCGCATGCGCTGCCACCCGCAATCCGAAATGGCTCGCCTCATCCACCGCCGCTTGAATCTCCTCCGGCGTGAACTCCTGAGATTTCGGATTGCTCCCATGCGCCAGCACCGCGCCGCTGGTCAGAATCTTTATATGGTCCACCCCGTCATGCGCTAGCAATCGGATCTTCTGCCTCACCTCCCACGGACTATTCGCCTCGCCGTAATGAAAGTCCCACGGCAGCACAATATCCGGCGCCATCCCCGTCATCGCTCCCGCGCCTCCCGTAATCGTCACGTACGCCCCGGCCACGTGCATCCTTGGCCCGATGATGTACCCGTTATTGATCGCATCCCGCAGCGCAATATCGTTCAGCGCCCGATATACGCCCACATCGCGCACCGTCGTGAATCCTGATTCGAGCATGGCGCGCGCATTCGGAATCGACTCCAGCACACTCTGCGATGCCGACTTCTCGAGCTGTGTGATCGGATCATCTTCCCCATACTTCCCATCAGCAAGATGCGTATGGCAATCGATCAGCCCTGGCAGCACCGTCATTTTCGAGAGATCGATCACCTTCGCCTCCGCCGGAATCGCGACATTCTTCCCCACCGCTTCGAACCGGTTCCCGCGGATGACGATCACCTGATCGGCCAAAACCTTGCCCTCATCCGGATCGACCAGCCTCCCGGCTTTAATCACCGTGACCTGCGCGGCCGCAACCACGCATAACAGCACATACACAACCACCCCGAATAAGCGCTTCAACTCAATCTCCTGATCAGAATTGACGGCAGCGCATTCTATAACAGCTCGCATCAAAACTGCCGGACGCACACTTCCGGATGGGTGGTTACCTGCGAATTACCCTTCCGTACAGGATGCTTCCACTCGCATTTCCTCTAAACTAGAAAAGAATGCGCAAACTGCTCGCGTTCGTATTCATCCTGAGTTTGGCAGCGGCCGCTTGGCTCGCCTGGGCGTTGTGGCTGCCCTTATCTCCCGGCGGGCAGACGTTCGTGATGCTGCGCCCCGGCTACTCCACTCGCCGGGTTGCGCAAGTGCTTAAAGCCGGAGGGGTGATTCGCAGCTCGGAGGCGTTTGTCCTCTGGCATGCATTGCACCGCCATCGTTCGCTCAAAGCTGGAGAATATCTCTTCGAGCACGACGCCAGCGCAATCCAAATCCACAATCGCCTTGCCCGCGGTGACGTTTACTTCCACACTGTCGTGATCCCCGAAGGCTTCAACATGTTCGAGATCGCCGCCGCAATCTCGAACGCCGGTCTCGGCCGCGCTCAGGATTTTCTAAAAGAGGCCACCACTGACACCGCCCTGATTTCGGATTTCGCCCCCAACGCTACATCGCTCGAAGGCTACCTTTTCCCGAACACCTATCAGTTCACGCGTACGCAGAGCATGCATGACATGGCGGCGGAAATGGTCCGGGAATTCCGCCGCGTTTCAGCCGAAATTGGATTGAACTCGAACGTGGCTCAAACGGTAACCATGGCCTCTATCATTGAAAAGGAAACCGCCGTCGCCGATGAACGCCCCGAAGTCGCGAGCGTGTACGAAAATCGACTCTCCGGCCGCATCCCGCTCCAGGCTGATCCCAGCGTCATCTATTCGGAGCTGCTGCTGGGCACCTATTCCGGCGCGCTTCATCATGATGATATGAGCGTCGATTCGCCTTACAACACTTACCGCCATCCGGGACTGCCGCCCGGCCCCATCGCCAATCCCGGCAAAAGCTCGCTGCAGGCGGCCATGCATCCCGCCAGCACCGATTTTCTTTACTTCGTGAGCGACGGCAATGGCCACCACCGCTTCTCGAATACCCTCGAAGAGCAGAACCGCAACGTGGCCGCCCTGCGCCGGGCCGTCGCCCGACGGCAAAACTAGCGTCCCTTTCCCACCCTCCGCCGTTCTTCAGGCAAATTCTCTCTGCTGCCTCAGTTCGAAACCTAGTTACTGCGTCATCCCGATGCCCCGCGTTTTCACCAGCGGGGCGAGGGACCTTGCGTGCAGCATCTGTTGTCCGCCTGCGAGGTCCCATTTGATTTGCTGCGCTCACTTAGGAGATCCGGGCCCAAAATTCCTCGAACCGTGTTCCCCCAGCCCGCATCTCTATATACTGTCTGTTTGTACTTCTTACGAATTTCTGCATGTCCTTAATCCGTCGCTTCTCAATCATTTTTCTTCTTTTAGGCATTTTGCCCATCAGCGGATGCCTGTTTCACACCCATCGTGTCGAGCAGAACATCAGCCGCGCTCCGCTTAAAAGTGCCAGCAAGGCCGAACTCGTCTCCTACATCAATTCCGAGGCGGCAAAAGTTCAAACCATGCAGGCCACCGTCGATATCGACACCTCCGTCGGCGGCGCCAGAAAGGGCAGAGTCACCGAATATCGCGAGATTCGCGGCTACGTGCTGGCCCGCAAGCCTGCCATGTTGCGCATGATCGGGCTCATGCCCATCATCCGCGACACCGCATTCGACATGGTCAGCGACGGCAAAGAATTCAAGCTCTCCATTCCGCCCAAGAACCGCTTCGTTATCGGCAGCAACGACCTCGCTGCACCGAATCCGCAGCAGCCGCTCGAAAGCCTGCGACCCCAGATTATTTATGACGCGCTGATGCTCCGAGCCATCGATCCGGAGCACGAGGTTGTGGTGATGGAGAACGGGACCGAAACCGTCGCTGGTGAAAAGGGTCGCAGACTGCAGCAAGCCGACTACATGATCGATGTGATCCGCACTTCGAACGGCGATAGTTGGCTTTCCCGAAAGATTGTCTTCAATCGCGAAACTCTCCTTCCCGACCGCCAGCTCATTTACAACGAATCCGGGGATCTGGTTACCGACGCTCACTACACCGATTACAAAGACTACGGAGGCATTCTCTTCCCTTCTACCATCGAGATTCTCCGCCCTCAAGAGGAGTACGATATCACCCTGCACATCGTGAAGATCGAGTTCAATCTGCCGCTCGATAACAATAAGTTCGTGCTGGAAAAACCGCCCGGTGCGCAGGTCATCCATCTCGACCAGCAGACCTCTTCAAGCAGCGGCGGAAGGGATTAAACGAACGCAGAGCTGACGGCTGATGGCTGAGAGCTGGTTTTTATGATGAACAAAATGATCGTCGCCAATCTCGCCAACCGCCCG
>DATIYR010000399.1:0-14937 GCA_035517535.1 Terriglobales bacterium | reverse complement strand
CGACAGTTTTGAAGTTCCGGTTTTCCGGTCGGGTGGCGCGGCAGAAACCTTCACGCCCGAGACAAACTTCGGATCAGACTTCAGTTCCCCCAGTTTCGCATCTTCGGGCAGTTTCGCGTCTTCGGGATCGGCCGCCGCCGCTACTGCGCCGGCATTTCAGTCCGATGCGACCGAAGTTGCCGCCCCAGCGCACCCAAGAGTTGTTGTCTCAACAACTCCCGACGGATCGACCGAATTTTATTTCCCCGCTTTCCGCAACCGCAGCCAGACACTCGTATTGTTGCTCTTTACCGGCGTTTGGACCGCTATAGTTTATTTTCTGGCGCATTCGCGCGCGCCCTGGTTTTTCGCCTTAGTGTTCGGCTTCTTCGATTTGCTCCTGATCTATGGCTTGTTTCAGAGCCTGTTCGGCAGCACGCAGGTCATCGTTGGAAATGGAAAGCTAACGTCGGCGCGCCGGACATTCGGCATCGGAAATAGACGCGAAGTTGGGTTCGGGGACATTCAATCTGTCCTCGCCAGCATGGGACTGCAAAGTTCGAGCGGGACCAACGGTTCATATCGAATTCGGCTGCAAATGAAAAACGGCGTCGGTTTCTCGCTGGCGGATAACATCACCGACCGGCAGGAAGCCCGGTGGATTGTCGGTCAAATCGAGAAACTTGCTGGTCTCAAAACCGATACGCACGTCGCACTGCAGGATGGGTTTGGCCAGGTCTATGCACCTCCGGCCCGGCATGCCGCTCCGGGCGCCGTGCAAATGCCCGCAGCTCGGCGCGTCAACAGCGTCGCTCAAGTCTTCGGGCTGATCTTCTTCCTGGCGTGGGTCGGATTCATTGTTCTGAACGTTGCCAGGGTTGGGAAGTCTTCGCCAAGGCGTGGCGTCCCTTCGACCAACTCGCAGCGACATGTACGTTACGCCTCGCTTACCGATGCTGACGTGCAGCGCATCGAGCAACTACCGATGCAGGCCCAAGCCGAGGAACTGCTGGAGCGCGCGATTCAGCACGATCCGCGTGCGCTTGAATTGTTCGAACAGAAAATCAATTCGCCCGAGTGGCTCGGCCGAGTGAAGCTGACCGATCGCATGAAAGCGCTGGAGCGGCGCTCGGAATTTTCATCTGATCTGCGCGTCCGCTACGCCAATGCCGACCTGAATCTCTCGATGGACGGATGGGCCAAAACTGACGAAGCCGCCGATCTGCTGATTCAGCGCGCGCAAACCGATGATCAATATCGCCCGGCTGCAGTTTACTTCATGGGAATGATGGCGGGACGCGGCGTGGCTTACGAACGCATTTATCCCGTGCTGCTGGACTACGCAAAACACGATACGAACGAAACCGTGCGCCTGTGGGCGGTTGAGGGAATGCGTTATCTGGGGACCGATGAAGCTCTCGATCAACTGTTTGACTCGTTCGTGAACGATCCCTCGATGCAGGTGCGCAATCGCGCCGGCTGTAACGTTTCCGATTGCGGCACCTTCAAGCGGACGCAGCGAATGCGCATGGTCCCGAACTTTCTGGATTTAGCGGCAAACCCCAGCACTTCGCCGCAAATGCGCAACTGGAGTTTTCTCGCGCTGCACGAAATCACCGGAGAGAACCTGCCGAACAACGCCTCCGCGTGGCGGAACTGGTACGACCAGCATGGCACGGAAAAGCTCGCGCAGTTCGAACGAGCCGATTGGTGGCAGGTGAACGGCGACGAATAACTCTTCTCGCGGACGATCCACTTCTTTCGTTTTGCTCCACCTTCGTGTACCTTCGTGTCGTTCGTGGTGAAAAACTGTTTAACCACGAACGACACGAAGTTGCACGAAGGGATACCTTGGGTGGCCCACTCAAGCCTGTTTTTGGCTTGAGTGGGTTTCTCAGGGATGCGTGCCAAAGCCGCGCCGCCGCTCCTCGCTGTACCGGTGTAGCGCGTCGCTGATAACCGGATAGGCCTCAGCCGCGGGGCGAATCTGATCTACTTCCACCGCTTTGCCCTCGAGCTGTTTGTAATCCTGAAAGAATCTGCGCAGCATCAGCAGGCGATGATGCGGCATCTCCTCGGCTTCGCGGTAGCTGTTGAACTCCGGGTCCTTGGTTGCCACGGAGATGATCTTGTGGTCTTTCTTGCCTGAATCAATCATCGTCATCAGCCCGATCGCGCGGGCATAAATCATGGTGAGTGGCACGACGGCTTCCTGGCAGAGCACCAGCACGTCGAGCGGATCGTCATCTTCGGCGAGCGTTTGCGGAATGAATCCGTAATTTGCCGGATAATAAACGGCGGAATACAGCACGCGATCGAGCTTGATCAGCCCGCTGGTCTTGTCGAGCTCATATTTCACGCTCGATCCGAACGGAATCTCGATGATGCTATTGAACTCCTGCGGCAACTTGCTGCCGGGAGTTACATCGTGCCAGGGATGGAGCATAGGGGTTCATTCTAGATGAGGGCGAAATCGTGGCGCTTGATGGTGAATGCTTGAGAATTGCTCTATCCGACTAGGAACCTTAGCGCCTGACCATTCATTACCGCCTTCCATCATTTGACTTCTTCAATTTTCAGGCCGGTTGGTTTTGCGAATAGGTTCTCATCAAAGGGTACCTCCTCCCACAGGAGGTAGCGCGCTGTATACAATTCCCCTCCGGTGGCCAAACCGATCATTATCGGGGCGTGGATGTCGACCCGTTCGACCAGCCTGAGGGAGGAGTCTCCGACCTTGAGTTCATAATATTTGGCTTCAAAGTGTACCTTCGGACCGTCAATTTGCTTCGCGCCGTTGGTCTGAAAATACTCGATTTCGTGGCCAACCTCGAGGTCTCCAATCTTCCCTTTCGCCATCTCCTCGTTCAATGAAAAAATCGGTAGCTTGCAATTGAAGGTCGGTCCTTTGTCGATCAGATGCTTGGCGGTGTTATCCGCCAGATTGATCAGCCAAGCGTCCGGTTCGTTCATAAGCAATCTCCCGTGAATCCCGTTGTCCGGATCAGGCTCCTCGTCCACTCGGCAATATCGGTTGGAAGCGTGCCAGAAAACCTTTGGTTTGCTGAAGAACGAATCGGCGGGAATATCGCTGCCACTCATCTGGAGGATTACGTGAATCATCTTGCTAGGGGCGTCTGCACCCAACGCGATGCCAGCAATTACCGGCAGAAGCAACGCAACAACCAAGATTTTGAAGGTTATTCCCCCACTGTTCATAACGCCTCCAAACTTTGGGCGTCAGTATCTCACAGCAAACCCCGCTACTTCGCAGTGCGTTTTCGGAACCCACTGTCCCAGCGTTCTTTCCGCCGCCTTGACCAGCCTTTCTGTCGCGAGTAGAGTCTGAATAAATGTCACCGCAAACGGGGAAATTCCTTAAGTTCGGCAGCGCTATGGTTGTGATTGTGCTTGCCCTCGGTTATCTCGCCTACACCGGCGTGCAGGAGAGCAAGAGCTACTACGTGACCATCAAGGAATTGCGCGGCATGGGGAATAGCGCTTATTCGAAGCGCCTGCGCGTGGCCGGGAATGTGCAGCCGGGGTCGATCAAGCGCAGTGGCACAAACATGAGTTTCACGTTGATAGAGAATGACCAGGTTTTGAATGTTGTCTACAACGGGACTGAACTTCTGCCGGACACATTCAAAGACAACGCCCAGGCGCTCGCCGAAGGCACGTTCGGGCGCGACGGCGTTTTTCATGCAAAGCAAATCCAGGCCAAGTGCGCATCGAAGTATGCGCCCCAGCAGCAACAGGCCCCGCAGCCGGAACGTCGAGCATGAGCGCGGTGTCAACTCCCGGCAGCTCCCGCGAAGACTAACATCTCGGGCGGACGTGGACGTCCGCCCCTACACGAACCGTGTAGCCCCGGGCCTCCAGGCCCGGGCAGGGCTCAGTTTTTCGGCAATCGTGCCAGGAAGCGCAGTCGCATGTAGTCGGCCGTCCACTGACCGGATGAATCGCACAACACCGGGCTCAGCCTTTCGGTAACTTCATCCAGAAACGCTCCGCGACTCTGTTCCGGCACCATTTTGGTGAGTGGGATCGCGAAGGTTTCCAGCCATGCGCGCATTCCCGTTGGCAGTGGCGTAGGACGCGGAATCAGTTCCATATATTCGACCTGAAATGCCTCGCGCTCAAGGCGCTCGCGATATTCGGCTACGGAAGGAAAATACCAGGGAATGATTGCTGCTGTTTCTTTCACGCCATGACGCTCGAGCGTGGAGCAAAGGGCAACCGTAATCGCAGCGACATTTCCATGTCCGCCCATTTCGGCAGCAAAACGGCCACGCGGCTTGAGCGCGCGGCGCACACCTTGAATCACCGCGCCCGGGTCGCGCTTCATCCAATGCAGCGCGGCATTTGAGAAGACCGCGTCAAACTCCGCGTGAAACTGGAGCTGATGCGCATCCATCACCCGTGCATCAATTCCCTTCTGCCTCGCAGCCGCCACCATCTCGGGTGAACCGTCAAGTCCAACAACTTCCCCGCCCCGCGCCGAAATTTTTTCTGTCAGCGCGCCATCGCCGCATCCGAGGTCGAGTATCCGCTCGCCAGGCTGCGGACTCAGCAGGTCGAGTACAGACGCGCCCAGGTCCGAAACGAAGCGCGCATTCTCCGCATACCGCGAAGAACACCACTCCTGCGAGGGTGCTTCAAAGGGCATGACTCGATTGTAGTCAGAATTGAAAATTTGTTGGCCGGTGCAGCGGGATCAGCTTGCCCACGTGTAGTTACATTAGCAGTTCGTTCGTACGCTGCACGATGGGATGCTGCATCTCCTGCAACTCGTTTTTCACACAATTCAGTCCATAGACGCACTGCTCAAAGTGATCTGAGAGGCGTTCGAATAGCGGCGCAACTTTGGTGTATTCGAAGCAGTCGAATTTCGAAACAATGTAGTAGCTTTCTTTTCCCGCCTTCATCCAGTCGATGAAATTTTCCAGCCGATTTCGCCGCAACCGCAGAGAGTTGATGCTCTCAGGAAACATTCCGGTAAAGAAGAGTGCGTAATCACCGATGTGCTTGCGCACTTGCCGTTCACGGTCAAACGATGGCGCCGGTCCGAACACCGGGTTCGATTCCGTCAGCATCTCGCCCACATCAGTCAGCGGCTTGCCGACAGCGTTGCGGATTTTGAACAGTTGCTCGGTATCGCAAAATTCGGCGAGCAGATGCGCAACGTAGCCAACCACCTCCGAATCGCGAATTCCGATCTCCCGCGCGTACGCGCGGCCTACCATTTCAATAAAGAGCTTTTGCAAGGGATGATCGTCCGGAATCATCTGTTCTTCTACCCTCGTACGAATTGGATGCGTTGCCACCGCATAAACGGCGGCGTTTCCCCGTTAAATACCGTATTAACTCCGGGAAAGCAAGTGACTTCCGTTAGTATCATCGGCTGCGCGTTCTGTAGTTATTAACCCCCAGGCAGGCATAACGTTTCTGCTACTAAATTGTTGTCACTCACCTCCAGTAGCTGCTAACAATGTTTGAGCAAGGCCCCGGCCGGCGGTTTGTCGGCGATGTTCCGGGTAGAGATACAATTCGCAACCAAATCGCGCGGAAGACAATCCATTTACCGATGACTCGAAAAAATATTTCCAGTGGAACGCCATGGGAGCCGGTGGTCGGATATTCACGGGCGGTACGCGTGGGCAACTACATTTATGTGGCGGGAACGACTGCAACTGGACCCGACGGTAAGATCGTGGCCCCGCGCGATGCCTACGCGCAAACCGTGCAGACGTTGAAGAATATTTCTTCCGCGCTCGAGAAGGCCGGCGCCAGCTTAAATGATGTAGTACGCACGCGAATGTTCGTTACCAATATCGCCGATTGGGAAAAAGTCGGCAAAGCGCATGGCGAATTTTTCGGTGCAATTCGTCCCGCGACATCAATGCTGGGAATCAGTGCGCTGGTTTCGCCCGATATGCTGGTCGAGATTGAAGCGGAAGCGATTGTTACCGACGAGGTTGATCACTAGGGAAGCTCCAATCGCCCGCCGTGTAGCCGGCAGACGTCGGTAAGATTCTCCGGCGGGAAAAGAGCAGGTCGATCGAATTCGCGCCGCTCAGAATTCTTGCCCAGAAAAACTCGCCGCAATGAGCCGTGCGGACTTCGGCTGCACATAGCCGCGCTGAATAATTCGACAAGATTCGCACCATCTCTTCCGTATCGCAATTTTCGAAGAGCTTCTCTTCCGACGGATTGCGTGCTTGCACTCGTGCCAGCGCTGCCTCGATTTGTGCTTTCGTGGTGAGGCACGGCTCTGTCTTACAGGCGAGCATTCGCTCGATAGAGAAGAGCACTCGGTATTCGATGTCCCCAGCGAAAGCAACATGCAGAATCCGGTTCACCTTGGAGAAGTGCACCGGTACCATACGAAATGATTGCAAAAGCTGTAAAGGCACACTGTCATTCGCCGGTCTCGCGGGAAGAGTTCTCATCAGCGGACACGCCCATTGCTTTGCCAGTGCCGCTGCGATCTGGGCCTCTTCTGCGAATCCTAAGTTTCTCACCCACTCTCCGATTCTGCCCCTCCCCGCGCATGCCTGGGCCTCGAGCGCGCGCTGGAGCTGGTGATTGCTCAATTCGCCTCGCGATAGCATGATGAGCCCAAGTGGAATTCGCCGCGGCTTTGTAGGCCAAAAGGAATCTGCGTGCTGGGTTTGTTCCAGCGTTCGTCGAATTTCGCGTTCAAAACATTCTATTAAGCAGAAACTTGAGCCGTGCAGTCGCACCCTACCGGTGTTACTCGTTGTCCGCTTCCAGCGTGGATGATTGCCGGTGCACTCACTGCTATCACATCGGCGTGGATGCAAAGACAGAGTAAAGAGTGAAAACGCCTGGCGGGCGCGGGCTTTCAGATCAAGTGCAGCCACGTTTACGAACCCCGCGCGGCTAACACTTCTGTTACCCGCAAGCCAAAATTTCCTTCGATCGACACGACCTCGCCGCGTGCGATCAATTTGCCGTCGAGATATAGATCGGCTTCGTCCTGAATGTCGCGGTCCAGTTCGAGCACCGAACCCGGGCCGAGATCGAGGATCTCTTTAAGTAGCAGATTGCGCCCGCCGAAACGCAGCGTCACATCAAGCTCAACATCCATCAAAAGATCCAGCTTCGAGGGCAAGTTCGCGTCCTTCGTAGCCTTCACTTCTTTTTTTATCTCGGGCGGCGGTGCGGGCTTTGCGGCCTCTGGTTCCTGCCACGTTGTAACCAGGGCGGTCGCGAGGGCAGAACTAAGTTTCCATTCGATTTGCAACTGCTGCGGCGCGCCCGCGCCGGAGCGCAGGCATCCACTTGCACCCGGAGACCAGGTCGGCGTCTCGCCTAATGCGGTTGTGAGCTGGATCTCGAGCCCTTTTGGCCGGGCGGAAGTCACCACGTGCCCGGCAAACTGTCGAAACAATTCCTCCAGCGCGGCGCGGTCATCGGCGGAGGGTTCGGGCCCTGGAACGTCTGGATTCGCCGTAAAAACTTTGGCCAGCTCAATCGCAGTTGGCGCGGGCACGCGCAGGCTCATTTCTCCGCGTGCCGTTCCGGTGGCTGTGATCGTGAGCTGCACATCTCCCGCGGCGCTTGCCGGCATTTCTTCTGCAGGAGCTACGGTAATGGGATATGCTGCCGAAACAATCTGTTGCAAGACGGTCGAAGCCGCGTCCGCCCACAGCTGAATGAAAGCACTTACGGGACGGGGTGTTGTTACGGGAGGTGTGCTCACGGCTAGTTTCGCTCCTCTTCAACGCTGGCAAGCACCTGTGCCACCCGCTGGTTACCCACTCGCGCCAGGCTCGCTTCAAAAATTGGACTGCCCATCGCGAAGAGCGCCGCCGGTTCGTCTGCGGCCCGGTTCAGCACCAGTACTTTGCCGGGATACAGATCAGCAAGCTCTGCGGATGACGCCGTAGCCGCCAGTCCCAGTTCGAAGTGAAACGGACACTTGAGCAAGAGCTTGCGCAATGAACGAGTGAAATCCGGCGAGTCGTGCCGCGTGTAAAAACGTGGACGCGTGATTGAGAGTTTTCGCAACAGCGCGCTGGAGATCACCGTGGGAACGGCAATGCTCATCGTCCCGCGGCGCTCCTTCACCAAGACTTCGAAACTCAGGCAAAGAATTCTCTCCTCCGGCAACATCAATTGCTGCACTTCGCCCGGGTGTTGGCGCTTCTCAAAGCGGAACTCTACGTTCAGCGCCTGCCATGCGGTTTGCAACTCGCGACAGATCAGGTGCATAGCAGTTTCGACGACTTGCTCTTCAATTTCAGTCATTCCGCGCGCCGGTGTCGCTCCCGAACCGTCTCCGCCGAGGAGAATGTCGGTAAGGGCGTATGCCACCGCGAGGTCCAGCTGGATCAGTCCTGAGCCGTTGAAGGGATCGAGTGTGTAGGAGGCAAGGAATGTGCCTTCAGGAACACCGCCGAGAAAATCCCGAAATCCCAGATGCTCCGCAGACATCATGGTGACATTGAAAGCGGTGCGCAACAACGCGCCAATCGAATAAGTCAGACTGCGGGCAAAGGCTTCGTGAAGCATGCTGACCGAAGCCAACTGCTCGCGCCCGAGCCGTCCAGCCTGCCGGTAATCCCAACGTACGACAGGCACTTCAGCCATGGCGGCGGAGGTGCCTGTCCCGCGCGCGGTGCGCACCATGGCGTCAATTTCAGCCTGAGTTAGAATTTTCTCCATCTTGCTTTGCGCTTTCTTGCCCGCTGCTCCAAGAAACCTTTACTATCGTGCAGCCGCCGCGCGGGTTTTAGCGTTCGTGCGCACGGCCGTCAATTCGGACATGCGCGCGCGCAGTCTTATCACCGCCATCGAATGAATCTGCGAGACGCGCGACTCGCCCACCCCCAGCGCCATTCCCACTTCCTTCATCGTCAATTCTTCGAAGTAATAAAGCGCCAGCACCTGGCGTTCTTTTTCCGGCAGCTCGGAGATGGCTTGCGATAACAACTCCTTCATCTCTGAGCGCAAACATTGCAGGAGCGGATTATCTTCGCCGCTGGGAAGGTACTCGCAAAGGTCTTCCTCTTTTCCGTCCTCGGGCGAAATGAAGCGCAGGCTGCCGATTTCGAGCGCATTGATTTCGCCGAGCAGCTTATGTAGCTCCGGCAACGCGATTTCGAGTTCTCGCGCCAGCTCCGGTTCGGTCGGATTTCTTCCGAACTGCGCGCGCAGTTTGTTGTGCGCTTCTTCCACCCGGCGCGACTGGCGCCGCAGGTCGCGTGGGCTCCAGTCCATCTCGCGCAGGCTGTCGAGGATGGCGCCACGAATGCGAAATTTGGCATAAGAGCCGAACTGCACATGCTTGCCGCGATCGAATTTCTGCAGTGCATCAATCAATCCCACCACGCCTGCGTGCACCAGGTCTTCGAGTGGCACGTGTCGCGGCAACCGCTCGTGAATACGCCGCGCAATGTAGCGCACCTGCGGCAGTTGTTCGGTGAGCAGGCGCTGGCGTTCTTCTTCGCTCTGCCAGGATGCGTACGCTTGCTTGGGCGCTTGTGTCATTCGGCTCCTGTTCGTCTCGGCCTGGCTCATCGCAGGGTTGCCACCGTCTGCACCGGCACCATGGGCGGAATCTCACCCGGCGAAAGCACCACCATCTTGGGAAGAAACGGCTCCAGCAGGCGCTTCAAGTGAAAGCGCGCCGGCGTTGGGCAAAGCAGGACAGCGTTCATCATTCCTGCCTGCTCGCCTAAAATTCTTCGAAGGCCGTCTAAAATTCGTCGCGCCAGCGGTGGCTGAAGTGCTTGCGCTTGCGCCGTGACCGGCGCTTGTGGGTTGAATGCCCGGCTCAGCTCTTCTTCTAAACTGCCATCGAGCGCCAGCACACGCAGGTTTCCCTCCGGCGTGAGCAGCGGACGCACCAACGCGCGCCCGAGCGTCTGCCGCGCGGCTTCGACCAGCAACACCGGATTTTTTGTGCTTTGCGCCGCATCGATCAGCGATTCGAGAATGGTTCCGAGATCACGGATTGAAACCTGTTCGCGCAATAATTGCTGCAACACTTTCTGCACCTCGCCGAGAGCTAGAAGTTTGGGTGTGAGCTCTTCGACGAGTTTCGGCTGCGCGTCCGCCAGACGGTCGAGTAGGCGCTTGGTTTCGTTTCGCGTGAGCAACTCCGGTGCGTGTTGTTTGATCACTTCTGCGAGATGGGTCGCAAGTACCGATGTCTGATCGACCACGGCATAGCCTTTGGCTAGCGCTTCGTTCTGCAGCGCCGGCGCGATCCAGGTGGCAGTCACGCCGAACGCTGGCTCGCGCGTCGCCACGCCGGGAATCGGCGGTGGAGTGGCATCCGAGCTGATTGCCAGCATGCAGTCTTCGCGCATCTCCCAGCGTGCGATCTCAACTCCGCGCAGATAGACCACGTACTGGCGTGGCCCAAGGTTCGCGTTGTCGGTGATGTGCACCGGCGGAAGGATGAAACCAAGCTGCACCGCCAGATTGCTACGCAGGGCTTTCACCCGCGCCAACAGTTGCCCGCCACGGTTCTGGTCGACCAGCGGCACCAGCGCATAACCGACTTCGAGCCCCAGTTCGTCGAGCTTGAGCAGGTCTTCGACCGACTCAGGCTTCTTTTCTTTTGATTTGTCTTTTTCGGGCGTTGCAGGAGTTGGCAGCGCGGCAGGAGTTCGCCACGCAAGTAACGCAACCAAACCTGCGAGGAAGAAGAATGAAATTTTCGGCAGCCCGGGAATGGCCGCCAGCGCAAGCATGACCCCGGACGCAAGGAACAAGGGTCTGCGCCCGGAGAACAACTGTTTGCCTAAATCCGTTGAAAGCGTCGTGCCCGAAGAGGCCCGCGTCACCACGATTCCACCCGCTAGCGAAACTAGAAGGGATGGGATCATGGTGACCAGACCGTCACCGACCGTGAGCACCGTGTAGGTCTTCAAGGCTTCGCGAAATGGAATGCCGAGCTGAAAAACACCGATGAGGAATCCGGCAACGATGTTTACGCCGGTGATTAGAATGGTCGCAAGCGCATCGCGCTGATTGAAGCGTGCCGCGCCATCCATGGCGCCGTAAAATTCAGCGTCGCGGGCAATCTGCTCGCGACGGGCGCGGGCCTGGGCTTCATCGATGATGCCGGCATTCAGGTCGGCATCAATCGCCATCTGTTTGCCGGGCAGGGCATCGAGTGTGAAGCGCGCCGTCACTTCCGCGGTGCGCACCGCGCCATGGCTGACTACGATGTACTGAATCGCAATCAGCGCTACAAACAGCACAAATCCGACCACGTAGTTTCCACCGACCACGAATTGCCCGAAGGCCTCGATCACCTGCCCGGCAGCGGACGCGCCTTCGTTTCCGTGCAGCAGAATTCGCCGGCTGGAGGCGAGGTTCAGCGAAAGGCGAAATAAAGTGAGCAGCAATAGCAAACTGGGAAAGACCGAAAACTGCGCCGGCCGCAGGATGTGCATGGCCGAAAGGAAAACCAGCACCGACGCGGTGATGCTCGTCGCCAGCAATAAATCCAGCAAAAACGAAGGCATGGGCACCAGCATCACAAAAATCAATCCGATGGCCGCGACAGGGATCGCCCATTCCACCATCGGCGTGCGCGCGGCAGGCTTGAGTTTTGTAGCTTCCGCCATGGCTTACCTTGCGGCCTCCCTTCGCATTGCCATCGCTCGCGCACGTTGCTCGGCTCGGTGAATGGCGGCAAGAATGGATGCCACTGCGGCGTAGAGCTTGGGCGGAATGTACTGCCCGATTTCAACCGCGCGATAGAGGGCGTGCGCGAGCGGCGGATTCTCGACCAGGGGAATGCCCTGCCAGCGGGCGATTTCCTTAATCTGCCGGGCGATGATGTTCCGTCCTTTAGCGACCACCATCGGCGCCGCCATGGCAGGTTTGTATTCGAGCGCGACCGCAAACTCGGTGGGGTTGGTGATCACAACCGTCGCACGTTTTGCTGCTTCGAGCATGGCCCGTCGTGCTGTCTGCCGCCGCAGCCGCCGAATACGTGCCTTGATGGTGGGATTGCCTTCGGTCTGCTTGTAATCATCTTTGAGTTCGTCGCGGGTCATCATCAGTTCTCCGGCCAGGTGCTGGCGTTCAAGCATGTAGTCGATGGCCGCCCACGCCAGCAGCGCGAGCGCCGACTTCCACGCCAGCTCATAGCAGCGACCGATGATGAAGTCCGGAATTCCTTCCGCACTCAGACGTCGCGAGCCGAACATCCAGCTCTGGTCACGCAGAAAAATATCGGTCGCAATGCAAGCGATGGCTGCAACCGGCAAAAGAGCGCGCAGGAAGCGGGAAAGCGCGGGCAGCGAAACCAACTGCTTGATCCGCGTTCCCGGGCTGAGCTTGGAGAAATTCGGGGTCAACGCTGCCGGCGCGAGTACAAACCCGCCCTGCGAAACCGCGCTGAGTGCGGCCCCGAGCCACGCCGTCAGGAGTGCCGGAGAAACAATCGCCACCAGTGCCATCGCACACCAACTCAGGAGGGGGGCAGATTCGAGACCGCGGGTCGAGGATTCCGTGAGAATGCGTTCCATGAGCCTTCGCCAATCCGACGGGAACCGGTGCGCGCTCCAGGCGACCATGACGATCGCAATTAACAGCGCGACCCCGCTTGTGATATCGCGGCTGCGTGCAATCTGCCCCTGCTCGCGCGCCTGCTTTTGCCGTCGCGGTGTCGGTTTTTCTGTTCTGTCCCCGGGCACGCGTCCTCACCTCGCCAGATGCAGCAGCCGTTCGGAATGCGCAATCGCCTCCATGAACTGCCGCTCGAAAAAGTGCGGCCAGCCGGCGGAAGCAAGCGCGATCACCAGCAGTCCCAACATGCTCTTCACCGGAAGGCCCGCGAGCGTCGCCGGCAGTTGCGGCGCGGCCTTGCCGATAAAACCCAGCGTGATCTCAACCAGAAGCGTGGCCGCCAGCACCGGCGCCGCCAGTTGCAATCCCACCAGCCACAACCCTCCTGCAGCTTTGAAAATCCCTGCGGTTAAAACGCGCATGTTGCTCAGCGTTCCGGGCGGCAGATAAGCAAAACTCGCCACCAGCCCGCGCAATAACCAGTGGTGCACGTTCATTTCGAGAAACAACAGCAGGGCCATTAACTGCATGAAAACCGAAAGCGACGGAGAATCGGCCTGCGTCTGCGGATCAAGCAGCGTCACCAGAGAGAATCCGGTCTGGATGCCAAAGATTTGCCCGGCAAATTGCGCCGCTTCGAAAACGAATTGCAGCAGCAGCCCGAGCGCCATTCCGATTACCGCCTCCCCTGCGACAACTCGCACCCACCCCAGAGCGCTCACGTTCATTCCGACCACCGGCGAGACCGGATAAATCAGCGCGGTCAAAAGCAGGGTCAGCGACGCTTTCACCGGAGCGGAGATCACCTCGCTTCCGGTAAACGGGGCGAACAGCATCAGCCCGCCAATGCGCACGCCGACAAAACTGATTCCGGCCACGATCTGCTGGAGATCGATCTGCTCGAAATCAAGATGCTGAAAATCAAACGACTGCGGTGTTGGTCCCACGATCGATCGCCTCTCAACGCAGGTAGTGGTGCAAATTCGAAAACAGAGAAACCGTGAACATGCCCATGCGGCGGATCATCCAGGGCATCAAAAAAAAACACGCCGCCCCCACGGCGGCGAGCCGCGGCACGGTTGAAAGCGTGTTGTCTTGCAAGGACGTCAGCGCCTGCGCCAGGCTGATTAAAAAACTGACTACCAGCGCAATCGCCAGCACCGGCGCGACCATCCATACCGCCGCTTCAAGCGTCCGCCGCGAGAGTTCAACCACCACATCGTTCGACATCTTTAGTTTTTGCTCCTCAAAAGCTTTTCATCAGCGAGCCCACCAGCAGGTTCCAGCCATCGACCATCACGAACAGCAGAATCTTCAGTGGCGTCGAAATCACCACCGGCGGCAGCTGGAACATGCCGACCGCAGTCGTGACCGCGGCCACCGCCATGTCCACCACAAGAAATGGCAAATAGAGCGCGGCGCCGATCTGGAATCCCGCCTTCAACTCGGAGATCAAATACGCCGGCAATACCACGCGCATGGGCAGGTCTTCCGGGCGCTCCGGCCGCGGCTCCTTGGCAAGATCGAGAAACAACGCCAGGTCTTTTTCGCGCGAATACTTGAGCATGAACTTGCGAATGGGAGCGGCGGAGCGATCGAGCGCCCCCATCGCGTCGGTCTGGCCTTCTTCGTAGGGAACGATTGCGGCATCGTGAATCGCCGCGCCCACCGGCTGCATGAGAAAAAAAGTCAGAATGAGTGACAGGCCGATCAGCGTCTGATTGGTCGGCGTGCTCTGTGTCCCGAGCGCCTGTCGCAAAAAATGGAAGACCACCAGCAATCGGACAAATGGCGTCATCGAAAGCACGATCGCCGGCAGCAGCGTCAATACCGTGAGCAGGACGAGAATGTTCCAAGGGACCGAACCTGGCGGATGCGAAAGTGAATGAAGATCCAGCGCCCCATTGGCGGCACGGGCAAGCACGGGCACCGGCGCTGCCGTCAATAAGAAAAGAACGAACAACAAACAACGAAAAATGCGCGCCCCGCTCATGCGTTTTCACCCTCCGCGGACTCCTGGGCCGGCAATTCGTCGAGTTTGATCAAGAAGTTTCCCGCCGTTCCGATCAGCAATTGCTTCTCTCCGCATTCGACAATCAACAATTGCCGTTTCTCGCCTAGGGCGAGCGTCTCAAGCACCCGCAGTTGCCGTACCCTTCCGCACTGCAGGTTTTGCCGCAGGCGGGCCAAACTCTGGAGCGCACGCTTCCAGATACTTGTGGCGACGTTTCCTGCAGAAAAACTGCTCGCGGTTTGCCCGTCTGTTCTCCTGATCACGCCAACTCCGTTACCCGGATGGCAAGCCGGTTTCCCAGGATCTCGAACTCACACCATGCGATCATTTCGCCATTCACTTTCATTGGCAGGTTGGCGGTCACTGCCCAGGTCGAACGCACTAGG
>DATIYR010000398.1:0-4228 GCA_035517535.1 Terriglobales bacterium | reverse complement strand
AAATGCGGCGACTGCATCGGGCAACAGATTCATTCTGAGCGCCACCATGCCGAACTCGAACTGCACATCTGCGTCGGAAGGCGCGATTTTGCGGGCCTGCAGCAGGAGCGAGAGCGCTTTCTCCGGATCCGAAACCAACGCGGCGCGCGCCTGCTCACGCCAAATACCGACCAGTGCCGAGGCAGCTTCGGTCCTTTCCGGCGCGAGCTGCAGACCTTCCTGCAATTGCGGAACAGCTTTCCCAGAATCGCCCATTTGCACATACAGCAAACCAAGATCAATGTGCGCACTCGCGAACTCAGGGTGATTCTTAATAACGCCTAGAAAAATCTGTTCGGCTTCCGGTTCCCTCCGCTGCTGCGCCCGCACAATCGCGAGTAGATCGAGCGCCTGGTAATCATCAGGCGAAGTGTCTAGGATCGACTGCAAATCTGTTTCCGCGTCCTGCAATTTTCCGCTCGCAATCGCATCGCCTGCGTCTTTGAGCAGCGAAGTCCTCAGCGCCTGACCGGAGACCTGAGCGCGCATGGGCAGATTCGCGACCGCGAGGTAGAGACACAGGCATGCCCCGCTGAATAGAACGCGCATCGCGCGTTTAGCGAAACAGGGGTTGATCACGATCATCGGCGCGAAGCCATACCTCCTGATTTTCCACTCTGTTGCCGGATCAGCATCTCCGTAAGCTTGAATTGTTCGGCAGCTTTGTCGTTCTCGCCCATCTTCCTGTATATGCGGCCTAACAAATAATGAGTCGAGCTATTTTGCGGATCGAGCTGCGCCGCTCGTTCAAGGTGTGTCCGCGCCTCTTCCACACGATCTGCCGCAAGTTGCGCTCGTCCCAACTCATAATTCGCGGGCGCAGAATTCGGTTGGATAGCGACCGCTTGCGTAAGCACCGGCAGAGCTTCGGCCGTGCGGTTCAGCGTGGTCAACAATTTTCCGAGATCGAGATACGGCTGTTCGTTCCGTTCCTCAGATTGCGAATCAAGCTGAATCGCTTTCCGATATGCGGCGATGGCTGCTTCGTTCTGGTTCTTCGCTTCGAGACACAGCCCGAGATTTTCTTCCGCCCTTACGCTGCCCGGATCGCGCCGCAACACTTCCTGAAAAGCCGCGATCGCAGGATCGAACTGGTTCTGCTGGTAACGCACACGGCCAAGATGATAGCGGGCCTCGAGATCATTCGGGTCCATCTGCAGCGACTGCGTGAGATACCGCGCGGCATCGTCGTAGTCATTCAGCAAAACGTAATCGAGCGCTGCAATCTTGAGATCCGTGGCCTGAGGCGGTTTCAACTTCGCAGCGCGGGCAAACAGTTCCAACGATTCTTTCGGATGATCCTGGCGGAAGCGCACATAGCCGAAAAGGTAGAGCGCGTCATCTGAGTTCGGATGCACGGCAATATACGATTCGAGCGCTGTCGCGGCCGCAGAGTATTCATTGAGATTGACCAGAGCTTTACCGCGATAGAGCAGCGCATCCGTGGTGCCGGGTGACGCGCCTTCGCATTGCTGAAATGCTGCCGCCGCCTCCGCCCAACGATGTTCGTTGAAAAATTCGAGAGCCCTCTGGCAAGTATCCCCCTGCGCAAAACACAGTGTTCCAACCGACAATATCGCGAAAACAATCGTCAGCTTGCGCCTGAGGGAAATCATTTGCTCGACTCAGTGACAGTTAAAATCTGGTCAGCCTTCACATCCTTTATTTCTTGTCGAATGCCGCTGGGCCAGCGAATGTCAATCTCACGCACGGCGTCGTCCCGCCCCAAACCGAAATGCACCCGCTTATCACTCGAAGATTCGTAGCTGCCGCTGGTGGTTACGGTCGCGAACTGGTCTCCCGCCGCAGTTGCGATTTTCACTTCCGCGCCAATCGCATCACGATTGCTCTTGACTCCAACCAGCTTCAGCGTGATCCAGTGATTCGAAGTTGGCGTCTCATTCAGCAGAACCCACGCCGGCCCGTCATTCGAGGTCACGACCGCGTCGATTTTCCCCTCATTATTGAGGTCGCCGATGGCCAAGCCACGCGCGGCCCACTGCTCATGAAAAATCTCCCCGGATTCTGCCGATACATCCGTAAACTTCTTGCCCGCTTCGTTGTGCAGCAGTAGCGGCGGTTCGCGGTAACGCAGGTTGGGCTCATTCACCTGGATCGTATCCATCACGTGCGATTGCGCAATCAGCAGGTCCTTCCAGCCGTCGTTGTCGTAATCAAAAAAGCGCACCCCCCATCCCGAGTGCAACAGCGAAATGGCGCCTAAACCTGTGACCGAAGTCGAATAATCGAAGCTGCCGTCCTTCAAATTTGTATACAAGGCATAACGCTGGTTGGCGAGGTCGGTAATAATGATGTCTGGCCAGCCGTCATTGTTGTAGTCGGCAAAATCCACGCCCATCCCGGCGAAGCTGGTGCCGTTCCCGTCAAGGGCCGCGCCAGATGGCAGCCCGACTTCCTCAAATTTCCCGTTACCCAGGTTGTGAAAGACGTACTCGGGAATGGAATCGTTTGCCAAAAAAATATCCGGCCATCCATCGTGATCATAATCAGCAATCGCCAGGCCCAATCCCTTCGCCGGCTTGTCGATTCCCGCCTGATGCGAAACTTCGGTAAATTTTCCATTTCCGTCGTTGTGAAAAAGCAACATCGACTCCGGCTTGAAGATATCGGGATGGCAGTACGAGCGGAATCCTTCCTCGCGATGACCGCAGTAGATGTCATCGAAATCCCATTGCATGTAGCGGGCGACAGCCAGATCGAGACGGCCGTCATTGTCATAGTCAACCCAGGCCGCGCTCGTCATCCATCCAGAACCGCCGACGCCGGCTTGCGCGGTGACATCGGTGAATGTGCCATCGCCGTTGTTGTGATAAAGCGTGCCATGGCCATATCCCGCCACATATAAATCTTCGTATCCATCATTGTCGTAATCGCCGACTGCCACCCCGGTCGAGTAACCAATTCCCGCGAGCCCAGCGCGTTCAGTCACGTCTTCGAAAGTTCCATCGGGTTTTTGATGATAAAGACGGTTCCAATATTTCGGCCCATCCTTTTTCGGAATTGTGCCTTTGGGCGTGGGATCGGTCAGCGGCGCACCGTTGGCGAAAAAAATGTCGAGGCGACCGTCGTTGTCGTAGTCAAACACGGCGACGCCGGAACCCATCGTTTCGAGCAAGTATTTTTTGCTTGTCGGTGAAGCTTGCTGCCGGAAATGAATTCCTAACTTGCTCGTCGCATCGACAAAACGTCCGGGCGGCGCAGAACTCTGGGGCAGAGATGGCACATTTCCCGCAAACATGAAAATCGCGATGAGAAACAGGAAGAGAAAACTGACTGTCTGGATTACCCGAGAGGAACTGCGCATCAGCAAAAATTGCCCGATTCAGTGTACAACTTGCGGCCAACGTGCGGCGGTCTGAAAAAGTGAGGGGCCGCACCGTCGGTATGCGGCCCATCCCCGCACCACTGCTACAACACCCGTCAATACTTAAATTTGAGCTGCAACTGAAGTCTGCGTGGAAACAGAAGATAGCTTCCGCCACCTGTCTGCGAAAAATTGTCATACTGGATCACGCCAAAGGAGTTGATCGGATCGTTTGGTTCCAGGTCCTCTGGCCGATTCCACACATGCCGGTTGAAGGCGTTCAAAATGCTGACCTCCAGCAGCACCTCCTTCGACTCGGTAATTTTCGTGCTCTTCAACAGGTTAAAGTCCTCGCTCAGGTACGGCGACATACGTATCGAGCTATACACCCGAGGCGTGTCGCCAAATGCATAGGTCCCGCGCGCGGTAAGATTGGCCAGGGAATTTGGATCACTGAACGCAGCCGGGTTGAACATTGAGCTTTGGTTGACAACGCCGCCCGAGATGCCGGAAACGGGATTGAAATTTCCACTCTTGCTTGACCATTCCGAACTATAGATGCTCTGGCCAGATACAGAATCGAAGCGGATGCAATCGGCGTACGCCGGTACGCCGGTAGCGCACCCGAATGCAAGCGGCTGCCCACTTTCGTACCGCTGCACTCCGCTGATGCTCCAGCCTCCAACCACGCGGTCCGCGACCCCGCCGCTATTCAGAAATCTTTTGCCCTTGCCAAACGGCAGCTCGTAGATGTAACTAAGCACAAAATTCTGGGGGAGGTCCTGAT
This sequence comes from Terriglobales bacterium, assembly GCA_035517535.1. GTDB lineage: Bacteria > Acidobacteriota > Terriglobia > Terriglobales > Acidobacteriaceae > Gp1-AA145. Next base: position 77 of record DATIYR010000398.1, on the reverse strand, counting down.
TGCTGATTGCCTTGTCCATCTTTGGATCGAAGACGTTCTCTGGCGCGCCGCCCTGGTGCAACGTGGCAAAGTACGGC
>DATIYR010000397.1:0-2695 GCA_035517535.1 Terriglobales bacterium | reverse complement strand
ATGCGGCGTCTTTGGCGGGCGAGATTGGGATTCTCGCATTCTTCTCTTTGCTGCTGGTTCCGGCAGGAGTGATCTTCTTTTCATGGACGGTACGGCAGGCGCGGCTGAACGGAACATTGTCTTTTTATTGAGCGCTCCAGTTGGGCGCGCTGGCTCAGCGCCGCCGCATGAAGTCACGGATTTCCGCGTATGCCTCCCGCAACGTCTCTTCCGGCGGAAGAAAGACGATGCGGTAGTGCTTGGTCCCCGGTTTTTGTCCGAAGCCGGAACCTTGCACCGTGAGGATGTGCTTATCAAGCAGCAACTGTTTCACCCAGGCCGCATCCTCCTCGGGCACGTCGATCCGCGGGAACGCATAGAATGCGCCGCGAGGTGGAACACAGCTCATGCCGGGAATTGAATTGCAGGTTTGAACCGTGAGGTCGCGACGCGCAGTTAGCTTCCGGCGGACTTCGATCAGGTGGTCTTGCGGGCCTTCGAGCGCCGGCTTGATCGCATACTGCTGTGGATGGTTGGCTGAAAGCCGCGCCCGCAGCATCTTGTGAATGCCTTCGATGTAGGGCTTTACGGCTGCGGCTTCCCCGCTCACAATGCCCCAGCCCATGCGCCATCCGGGCGCGAGATAGTTCTTCGACAATCCGCCAATGGTTACCACCGGCACATCGGGAGCAACCGCGGCGATGGAAATGTGTTCGCCGCCGTCAAGGATCAGCTTGTCGTAAATTTCGTCCGAGATGATCAGCAGATTGTTCTGGCGCGCGAGTTCAGCAAGGTCTTCGAGCATTTTTCGCGTGCACAGCGAGCCCGTCGGATTATTCGGATTGATCAGGACGAGGGCTTTGGTGCGTGAATTGATTCTCTTCTTTATGTCGCTGAGTTCGGGCTGCCAGCCGTCTTCTTCGTTCAGATAATAAGGGTTTGCCTCCGCGCCGATTTTGCACAGCACCGCGGGATAGAGCGGATAGTCGGGTCGCGGCGTTAGCACATTTTCGCCCGGATTCAGCAGCGCGGTGAGCGAAAGTTCAACCGCTTCGCCCGCTCCGTTGCTGACGAAAACATTCTGAACCGTCTTGATCCCATTCTTTTCGGCTTGCGCACGGATGGCTTCGAGCGCCTCGGGAACTCCGGCAGAAGGCGCGTAGCCGTTCTTGTTATCACGCATGGCGCGATAAGCGGCTTCGATAACGTGCGGAGGCGTGGCGAAATCAAAAATGTTGGGATCGCCGACGTTCAGATATAGAACTCTGTGGCCCTGCCGCTTGACTTCATCGGCGGTGGCGACGAGGTCGCGGATGGCATATCGCAGGTTCTCGAGGCGTTGAGCGGGTGCAATTTCGCGGGTTTGGGTTGCCGGCATGTAGCTATTTTAACCGGCCCAACGACGTTTTTATCGATGACGTTCAATGCTGCGAGTGCGATTGGGGATAGCTCGATATTTCAACAAAAAGGATCACGCAGCGGGCCGGTCCTGTTCAACGATCGGCTTTGGCGGGCGAAATGGAAGTATTCTGGCTCTTGAGAATCGGAGGGATTTCATCATGAGCCGTCTGCCCGTCGCCTTTCTTATCTCGCGCAACATCATGAGCTGGAAATAGATGAAAAAGGCCGCGCTGCATATCGCGAACAGAGCCAGGGAAATGTGCCCGAACATCATCTGAACTTCCTTTCACACCCCGCTCCTTCATTCGATCAAATGCCACATAAAGAACTTCTAAAGACTGGATAAAAAATTCGTAATGATTTCTTGCCTTGGCCAGGGACGGATGAACATCATCCGCGTTTCAATGATCTGTAGGTTGGCTGCCCCCCAGGGATTCGAACCCCGATATGCTGATCCAGAGTCAGCTGTCCTGCCGTTGAACGAGGGGGCAGCAAGGCGGAAGGAACTTCCAGCGGCCTCTTGATTTTAGGTGCAGAAAACCAGCGGGTCAACCGAAGCGGAAACTGGACAGTGGCTCAATTCAGCCACTGCCGGAAATTGCAAAGGCGTCGTCTCACGCTTACGGCACCTCGCTGCCTAGAGGCGAACCGGTCTGTAGTCCGGAACTCCGCGCCCTCAAGATGATGAAGATTACAATTTGCGCCACAAGCGCGGCTGTGCTGTCGAGGATTACGTCGCGTACTGAGCTGGTGCGAGATGGCAAAAAGCTCTGGTGCCATTCATCGAGAGTCGCAACCAGAGATGTGCTGAATAGGGCGACAATCGCCCATTGCACGCACCATCGCGTGCTGAGCCGGGGAAAGGTTGCGCGCCAGGAACGAAAAAGCAGGGCGCTCAGCGTGAAGTAACCGATGAAGTGTCCGCTCTTGCGTAGCACGATATGCCAGAAGTCGAATCTGGCTGCGCTCATGTTGAACAAAAAATGGAAAATCGGATAGAGGATTCGTCCGGTATGCTCGGCGGAGCCAAGATTTGTGGATTCAACCGCGATGACGGCCAGCCATACTGCGGAAGGAAGCCATACCCTGAGTATTCGTTTGGTGGATGAGGTCAATTGACTTCATTCTAAAACCCGCCTGGAACGCGAGTGTAGTAGCAACTTCGCGCCTTCAGAGTGCCACGGTCTCAGGACTTGCGGTGCACTCGCCGGCTGAAAAATCGATACCCAGTGGCGCAACCAACTCCGAAGATAGCGAGCGGAACGCCGACCAGGGCGATCTTCCAATACGTCCCGGAAAGTGAGACGGGGTCCCA
>DATIYR010000396.1:0-19182 GCA_035517535.1 Terriglobales bacterium | reverse complement strand
GAACAATTCGCTTTCGAGCAAATCAGCGGGTACGGCCGCGCAGTTTACTTTCAAGAATGTGCGATGCGCGCGCGGCGAAAGTTTATGGATCAAACGGGCCATCACTTCCTTGCCGGTGCCGCTCTCGCCGAGCATCAACACTGGAATATCTACATTCGCAACCAGCGCCGCCTGCGAACGCAGCTTCCTCATGTTCGCGCTGGCCGCGACAAAAAACATCTCCTCGCCCAAATCTTCGATTTCACCGGTATAGTTCTGCTGGTTCGTTCCCAGGCATTGATCGATCACCGCGTCGAGCTCGGCTTTCTGAAAGGGCTTGGTGATGTAATCCACTGCGCCCAGCCGCATCGCCTGCACCACTTTTTTGGTGTCGTTGACGCAGGAAAGCATCACGACTTTCACCGTCGGCTGAAGCTTGCGCAGTCCTTCGAGCGTTTCCAGTCCGTCGATTCCCGGCATCAGCAGGTCGAGTAAGACGAGATTTGGCTCCAGACCTTTCTGCACCAATTCGAGCGCATGTTCTCCCGTCGCAGCGGTCTCAACTACGTGGTCTTCCAGCTCGAGCAGCGTCTTTATGTATCGCTGCATTCCGGGTTCGTCATCCACCAGCAAAATCTTGGATTTCTCAGTCATCCTTTTTTTCCTTCGACGTCAGCTGCTGCAGGAGTAAGCGGAATGATGAAGGAAAACTTGCATCCCGCTCCAGGTTCGCTTTCAACCCAGATTTTTCCTCCCATGGCCAGCACCAGTCGTCGCGCAATGGACAGCCCCAAGCCCATGCCTTCGATTTTTTCGCTCGTTGGAAGACGGAAGAAGTCGTCAAAAATTTCTAAGTGATATTCAGGTGGAATTCCCGGCCCGGTATCGGAGACGCTGATCTTTACCGAATTGGGCTGCGTCAATGGACGCCGCCGCCGCTCTTGCGACACCGCCGGTTTCCCCACCGTGCGTCGTTCCCACATGTACGGTTCAGCATGAAGCCAAACTGTGCCTCCCGCAGGCGTGAACTTCGATGCATTTTCGAGAAGATTCGAAATCACACGCTCCACTTTCGGCGCGTCAAAAGGAAACTCCTGCACCCGCTCATTGGCCAGAAAATAGAGCGCCAATCCTCTTTCCTGGAAGCGCGGCGACCACAAACGGCAGACCTCCGACAGTGAAGCATTAATATTGCCCGGCTCGAACCGCATTTTCAGTTCGCCGGTTTCGAGCGCGCTGAAGCTCAGAAAATCCTGGATGAAGCGCTGCAGTCGTTCACCGTTCGTGTGCATGTCCCGCAAAACTTCGCGCTGACGTTCGTTCAGGCTGCCCAGTTTTTCGCTCTGCAACAGTTCGACGTAGCCGTTCAGAATCGACAAAGGTGTTTTCAGGTCGTGTGCTGCTGATGCGAGTGCGTTCGCCGTGCGAAGATACCGCTCCTGCAGCTGCGAAAATTCCTGGATGTGCTCGGCCTCAGTCGCAGCAGCAGACGACTTGGACGGGTTTTCTTTTGCTGGGGTCGGAACTTCCGTGGATACCGTGGACAGTTGGGCCATACCAGGACGAATCACTCGAGGGAGGGGCGGCAACACGGCTCGGCGGAACCGATCACCGTACCACGATGCTAGGGTACAACTCTCATGAGTGTCAACGAAAAATGCAAAAGAGTTTCCAGTTTCGGTAAACTCTTTCCGAATTTTGTCACTACAATTATCGGAATATTGCCGTTAAAAATGGGTGAAAAGCCAATGATTACAAAAGAAATCGCCCTGTTTCCACATCGAATAGCGCCAATCGTTTGATCGGGACCGGTCTGTCCATGGTGAACCGGTATCCGTTTGGCAGTTAAGGTGCGGTGAACGCGTCAAGGGGGCGCGCCTTTGGTTCGTCAAAAAGTGCACCCAGAGCGGCGTACGTGGACCCGGTTGCCGTTGTTGATTCCATTATTTGTTCGTAGCCGCGACCGCAATGGGAAAGACTTCCTGGAGTTCGCTTCCGCTCTGAATATCTCAGCCGGGGGAGCGCTGGTTGCCGTTCACAGCGCCCTGCGGCCATCAGCGCAGGTTTCGCTTGAGATTCCCAGCGCACCGTTGCCGTCGTCGGTCTCGGTTCGAAAGAACTCGCGCAATCTGCGCGCAAAAATCGTCCATGTGACGCACGGCGATGGTTTCAACCTGGTCGGTCTGCGCTTCCTTCAGCCCCTTCTGCCGCCAGAAATCCCAAAAGCCGCGCCGCGAAGGAAACTTGCTTCTCCGGTGTGAAATCTTTTTCTCACTCACTTGGGGCATGCCTGGCCATAATCTGGGGTATTTGCGCCCTCTTTAGCGGTGCTTGGCGAGACGCGTAAGTTTCTCAGTTCAATCCAGTTAAACGTTCGCAACTGGCTTTGGTAACACAGCCAGCGGGTTTGGTGTGCGGGGTGCACACTAAGTATTTCGCGGAAAGAGGCGTCTTAAGTTAATGTCGAGCACAATGACAAATTCTGTCAGTTCCCTGGCGCAATCTGTAGGCGAAATCCCGCCTGAATCGGTCGTTTTCGGCCAGTCGGAGACCATGCAGGCCCTGCGTAGCCGCCTGGACCGCGTGGCTACAGCCAACGTTCCCGTCTTGATTCATGGCGAAAGCGGCACGGGCAAGGACATCATTGCCCGCCTGGTTCACACCTGCTCACCTTGGAAGAATGGTCCCTTCGTGAAGGTTAATTGTCCGGCTATTCCGGGCACCTTGCTCGAAAGCGAACTCTTTGGTTACGAACGCGGCGCTTTCACCGGCGCTTATGGATCGAAACCCGGCCGTGTTGAATTGGCCCACCGCGGTACGCTCTTTCTCGACGAAATCTCCGAACTCGATATGCCCCTGCAATCGAAGCTTCTGCAGCTTCTGCAGGATGGCCAGTTCTGCCGAATCGGCGCTCAGGCGGACAAAAAAGTCGAAGTGCGAATCGTCTGCGCCACCAACCGGAAATTGGAAGAAGAAATCGCGAACGGCAACTTCCGCCAGGACCTCTTCTATCGCATCAACGTTGTAAATCTCTACATGCCGCCATTGCGCGAGCGGCGCTCCGATATCGGCGGCCTCGTCAGTTATTTTCTCGAGTACTACAACCGCAAATACAACTGCAAGGCAAAGCCACTCTCGCCGGAGCTGATGGAAGTTCTCCATAAGTATCACTGGCCGGGCAACATTCGCGAACTCGAAAACCTGGTCAAGCGTTACGTGATTCTCGGCAGCGAAGACGTAATCAGCAACGACCTGCAGCCGCGCGAAAATGATTTGCTGAACGCAGACATCAATCTCGACGGCCCCATTTCGCTCAAGAAACTCACTCGCCAAGCGACCCGCCAGTTAGAGCGCAAGATCATTCTCAAAGTCCTTCACAATCACCACTGGAACCGCAAGCAAGCCGCGAAGACGTTAAACATCAGCTATCGCGCGCTGCTTTATAAAATTCGCGATGCCGGCCTGCCTCCAAACCGCGTTCGCCGGGACCCAGACACTACGACTGCAAAGAGCCAGGCTGCCGACTAACTGTCCAATTCCCGGACACATCAACCCGGAATCCTTTAGGGGTTTGTTCCTATTGACGGCGTGGGCGCGCCGTACTATCTTCATCCTCTTCCATGTAAGTAGCTGGATGTGTGTCCCATGCAGCCTCAGCGGTTTTCCCACCGGAGCCCTCGATGAAAATTCTGCGCTGCCTCTTCGTTCTCTCGCTCGTTCCAGGCTTTCTTAGTTTGCGTTCGTTCGCCGACTGGCCGCCTGTCAGCCCGGACGATCTCAAAATGACCAGCATCAAGGAACAGCCGGGTGCGCCTGCCGTCGTTCTGGATCGTGAAGAGGTTGACGACGACATGAACAATGTCCATTCCGTTTATGAGCGGATCAAGATTTTGACCGATGCTGGCCGCGAGTACGCGAATGTCGAGATTCCCTACGGACGGCGCTGGTTCACCATCACGGGTATCAGCGGGCAAACCATCCACGCCGACGGCTCAGTGGTGCCTTTCGCGGGTAAACCATTCGACAAGACAGTTATAAAAGGCGAAGGCATACGCCTGAATGTGAAATCGTTCACATTGCCGGATGTGCAAGTGGGCAGCATCATCGATTACAAATACAGCCTGCGTTATGAGGACCAAAGGGCTTTTGCGCCGGAATGGGAGGTGCAGACGGAACTTTTTCAACGAAAAGCGTATTTCAAATTCATTCCCTTCCAGAACCATGGCAGCGTCGAACTGCTCATGGGTAACGGCCATATCGTGAATGGCGTGGCGTGGACTCCATTCCTGCCCAAGGGACCACAGCCACAAAGTCACCAGTTACCCACAGCCACATTCGCAACCGTGCACGAGGTGAGTTATTGGATTGATCTCGCAATGAATGATATTCCGCCAGCCATTGAAGAGCCATACATGCCGCCGGCGAACATGATGAAAATGCGCGTCTACTTCTATTATCAAGAAAAGCTCAACATGGATGACTACTGGAAGGCGGAAGGCAAGTACTGGAACAAAGAAGTTGAGGAGTTTGTTGGCAAGGACCGCGGAATCGATGAAGCATTAGCGAAAACCATAGCTCCGAGCGACACGCCCGAACAAAAGGTCCACAAAATTTACGCCTTCGTATCTTCTTTGGAGAACCGAGATTACGTTCCGGAACGCACGAAGGAGGAAGCAAAGGTTCTGGAACTGAAGCCGGTCAAAGGGGCCGACGACGTTCTCGAGAATCGCAGCGGCGACCACGACGAGTTGAATCGGCTGTTTGTCGCGATGGTAAGGCGAGCCGGAATTCCCGCATCACTAATTTGGGTCCCGGATCGCGAGCACGACGTCTTCCTGAAGCAGTATCTCAGCACATCGCAATTCGATGCTGAGATCGCCATTGTGCAGCTCGACGGCAAAGATGTCTTCCTTGATCCGGGAACCAAGTTCTGTCCTTATGGAATTTTGGATTGGCGTTACACGGCAGTGGAGGGATTACGGCAGAGCGCCAAAGGTGCCGAGATAGCACAGACTCCGCAACCGATCTATACGCAAGCCGTTACTACGCGCCTGGCAAGGCTCACTCTGGATGAACATGGAGTAGCCTCTGGTGTAGTGAGCCTCATGTTCAAAGGCAGCACTGCGATGCGCTATCGCCAATTGGGCGGGAAGACGGATGCCGAGGGCCGCAAGAAATTGCTCGAAGACGACTTGCGAGAAATTCTGCCCGGAGGCAGCCAGATTTCGCTCTCCAATTCACCCGATTGGGATACGGTGGAAAGTCCGCTGATCGCGCAATTCCACGTGACCTTCCCCTTTGCCATCGCGGCCGGAAAGCGTCTGATGCTGCAACAGCAGTTGTTTCAAGTAAACGAAAAAGCGCGCTTTCCGGCAACCGATCGGAAGAACGCCATATATTTCCATCTCCCTTGGCAAGAGGCAGATGAAGTCCACATCACGATTCCCGCAGGAATGGAGGTCGAGAGCCTCGCCCCGGATGACATGATCAAACTGCCGTACGCGATCTACAAAACCCAGCACAAAAAGGAATCGCCGAATATGATTTTTGTCCGGCGTGACTTCATCATGGGCGCCGGACTCTTTTCTCCAAATGAGTACAAGGAGGTCAAAGGGTTTTTCGACAAAGTTAAATCTGATGATGACCAACCCGCTCTCGTGAGGTTATCGCAAAGTGCTGCCGTCGCGAATTGATCATCGAGAACGTTTTCCGCGCATGATTGTCAGCGGAAAGAACGCGATCGTATTGCTTGCATTGTTGTTCGCTTGCTTGCCCGCATTCGCCGGCGGCGTGAACGTTCCCGATTGGGTGCGCCAAGCCGCCGCACAACCAATCGGAACTTACCCGCCGGAAACCAACGCAGTCGTACTGCTGGATCAAACTGATTACAACGTCATTGGTTCGGGAGACTTCATCGAGCATTCGCGTCACGTGATTAAGATTTTGCGGCCTGACGGACGCGAAGAACGAACGGTGGGTGTCGGCCTTGGTGGAAACGAAAAACTTCAGTCCATCCATGCATGGACCATAGACGGGTCGGGACGCGCATACGAAGTCAAGCAAAAAGATTTCGTCGAGGCTGCTGAATATCCGAGGTGGATGCTCTATGCCGACGACCGCGACTTCGTTGCTGAAGCCCCTGCCCCGCTTCCCGGTTCTGTAATCGCGGTCGAATACGAGGTTCGCCGGCATGACTGGATTAATGAAATCGGATGGAGGTTCCAGGACACGCTTCCAGTTCTTCAAGCTGTACTGAGTCTACAGTTACCAGCCGGTTGGGAATTTCGCACCGCATGGACGCATGGCTCGGCTGTCGAGCCAATTAAGACCGGAGATAATTCGTGGCAATGGACACTCAAAAATGTGCCCGGCGTCGAAGAAGACCGGGAGCTCATGATGCCAACATTTCTTTCGCTCGCCGGACGAATGAGTTTGTCGTACTTCTCCCCAGAAAAAAAATCCGCGGCCGCGGCTTCGTGGACCGCAGTGGGGAAATGGTATGCGGATTTAGCGCAAGGCCGCTATGAATCCAATCCTGAAATTTCCGCCAAGGTCGCGCTGCTAACTGCTGGCAAAACGGATTTTGCGTCACGCGTGCAGGCGCTCACATCGTTTCTTCAATCGGAAATTCGGTATGTCGCGATTGAGATCGGTGTTGGGGGATTTCAACCACATAGCGCTGGGGACATCTATCGATACGGTTACGGTGACTGCAAAGACAAAGTCACCCTCCTCAAAGCGATGTTGCGCGAGGTCGGAATCAACTCTGAATATGTGTTAATTGACACCCACCGCGGATTCATCAATCCCGAAGTACCGTCCTCGTGGGGCAACCACGCCATTATTGCCATTGAATTGCCGGACAACGTTGAATCCAAAACATATCCATCCGTAATCACAACAAAATCAGGCAAGCGCTACATCGTCTTCGATCCCACTGATGAATACACTCCGGTTGGTTCGCTGCGAGCCGAGCTGCAGGACAGCTATGCGCTTCTGGTCACCACCTCCGGCGGCGAGTTGATCAAGACTCCGCTTCTGCCTCCCGATACAAACGTCCTTGAACGCACCGGCCATTTCGTATTGACAGCCGACGGCGTGCTCACCGGCGAAGTTTCTGAAGATCGCGGCGGCGACTTCGCCGCCCGTGAACGTGCCCGCTTGCACAACTGGGATGACCAGAAGCGCACCGAGTATTTCGACCACTATCTCGGCCAGTCTCTCCAGGGCTTCACTCTCGAAGGCATGAATATTCAGCAGGCCGATCAGTTTCAAAAAGACGTACTGATCGATTTCAAGCTTTCGACGCCGCAATATGGCCTGCAACGCGGTCCGCTCATGCTGGTTCGCCCACGGGTCCTTGGCGAGCAGAGCTCGTATGTGGAAAACAAGCCGCGCCATTATGCGATCGAATTAGGAAGAACCGCCCGCGAAATCGACGACTACGAAATCGAAATCCCCAAAGGCTACGCTGTCGATGATGTTCCCTACCCTGCGAAGATCGATGTGGGATTCGCCAGTTACCAGAGCAAGATTGAAGTCAATGGGTCGAAACTGCACTACTGGCGCGAGTACATCGTGCGCGATCTCAGCATTCCACCTGAGAAATACGCGGAGTGGGTGAGGCTGCAAGGCGTCATCGGCGCTGATGAGACTGCAGCGGTGGTGCTCAAGCGCGAAGATCCAAAATAGGCCTGCGAGAAATCCGTGCAATACGGCCGGTCGGCTACTGCACCGTAAACTGCGCCGTCGTCGTCCTTACAGCAGAGCCCGAGGTCGCATTCACGGTCACCGTGTAAGTTCCCGCGGGAGTGCCGGTCGTGCTCGTAGTGCTTGAAGTGGAACTGCATCCCGCCTGAAGCAGTGCCGTGGTCAACAGTGCGGCAAAGAAAGCTGCCAACAACATTCGTCGCTTGCGCGACGCGCCCGCTCCCATCAGGCCGACTCCCAAAACCGGCAACCACAATGCGTAAAACGGCCCGCGATGGAACAGACCGGTCGTTGTCGTAATCCGCGCGGTGGTCGCGATCGCCAAGGTCCGGCTTTGAGCGCCGTTGCTCAGGTTGGCGATGGGATTATTGGTGAAAGTGCAGGTCGCACCCGATGGCAATCCGGAACCACAAGCGAGCGAAACCGATTCCGGGAAACCAGCCCCGGTCGGCGTGACCGTGATCGAGAAGTTAACCTGGCCTCCGGAAGGGATGGTGCTGCTGGTGCTTGGCGCGGCCAAAGAAGCCGACACGGAATAGTCATTCAGCGGCACGCTGCCGCTGATCGTCGGCAAAGTGCCTCCCGGGAAGCTAAGGGCAGCGGCGTTACCCACGGAGCCCGAGCCCAGCAGCACAGTTATTGGGGCTTGAACCGTAACGGTCACGTGCACCGTATAGTTCACACTCTGCGTCACTCCGCAGGAGTTGGCAGTGCTCAGAGTAGCGATTGTGGAAGTGCCGACGTTGCCCAGAGTGCAAGTCAGGGTGCCGCTCGAAACGGCAGCCTGACAACTGGAGTTGGAGCCTGGTGTAAGGTTCTGTACCGTAGCGGTGGTCTGTCCGGAATTGGGACCGAGCGTGTCGGTGAAGTCGACCCCAGAGACCGGATCACCGGTGTTGTAAATGTAGTAGTTAAACGTGATCGGATTACCGACCCCGACCGGCGACGGGCTAGCCGTCGGATTCGCCGCATTGCAGGCCGGAAGCGCGGAGCTCGAGGTCGTCTGCGGCATGGAAAGCCCGGAGGTATTCGGCCCGATCTCAGTAATAAATGCATCCGACGACCCCGATAAACTTCCGCCTGATGCCAACGGACTGGCGGTTGGAAAATTCCCGGAATTGGTTTCGCCGGTCAGATATGTGTTAAGGGACGCATCGAGGGCAATGCTTGTCCCGATATCAGTTCCCGATCCACCCAGAAAACTTGCACTGCTTGTGCTGGGGCACGACGTTGACGATGAACACGTCGTGCCGGTCGTGTTCAGGCGCGCCTCGAACGCATCGAAGGCTCCTCCGCCGTAAGTACCCTGAAACGGAACCGAGGTGGGAAAATCCGCGGAAGCAGTGAGGCCGACTACGCGGGCGTCGCCCAGCGAGTCGGCGACAATTCCTAAACCGACATCCTGGGCCGATCCGCCCAAATAGCTGAAGTAATCGAGCGGCACTTGACCTTGCGACGTACCGACCGTGGCAGGCACTCCGAGCTTGATCACAAAAGCATCTCCGCCACCCGCATTGCTGGTTTGGTAGGCGGCAGTCAATGGCACTACGATGTCCGTCGATGTAGTCGAGCCGGTGACGTATGTATCGGTTCCGTCGGTGGCAACACCGTACGCCACGTCATCGCCGCTTCCGCCGAAGTAAGTCCCAAAGGCAAGTGTGTACTGCTGCGTGCTGGTTGCCGGCGCATTCAGCTTCGCCGCCCAAACATTCAGACCGGCTTGGGGGGTCGCCTGATAGGCATTTAGGATCCACGGGTTTGGCGAACCCAGGTCAGTGAAGTTCGTGCCCCCAGCCAAATACACATTGAACATCGAATCCACTGCAATCGCCCCTCCGGTCACAATGCCATTCGCCGGAGTGCTGCCGCCAATGTAGGTCGAGTATTGCAGGCTATTGAGAGTGTTCAGAGCGGGATTAATTTTGCTGAAGAAAAACTGGTTTGTGGCATTCGCGGTCGGCTGTATCGCGCCTACTGTGGTGGGGAAGTTCGACGAGGTAGTCGTCCCAATCACATATACCCGGCCCAAGCTGTCGACCGCCATATTGGCGGCAGTCTCGGTGCCGTTGCCCGAAAGGTAGGTTGAGTAAAGATTCGCCGATCCGGTCTGATCAATCTCAGTCACGAAGGCATGGTTTCCCGCCGTCGCCGCCGTGGTCTGATAGCCGGAAGCCGTGGTCGGGAAATCCGAAGCGTTGGTGGTCCCGGCGACGTACACATTGAATCCGCTGTCCACGCCGATTCCGGCCGGATACTGAATCACCGGGCTTGCCCCTGTGGAACCGCCAATGTAGGTCACATAATCCAGGGTCGCAGTTGTAACTCCGCCCGAACTGGAAAGGCTGATGCGGGAAACGAAGACGTTCTCGGTTCCGCCGGTTGTGTTGGTCGTGCTCGGTGTCACACCGCTGAAAGTTCCAACTGAAGTCGTCGCTCCCGTTAGGTAGATACGAGGAGTGGTTCCGGAGTCCACCGCAACCGAAGGACAATGCGGAACAAATCCGGCGCTCGCGCCCGTAATGGCGGTACAGCTTTCGTCTCCCGATCCGCCAAGGTAACTCGAAAATGTCAGCACCGGGTCGATGATCAACGTCCGGCTGCGATCATATGCGCCGACCTCGAATCCAGCACGGTCATCTCCGCGAAGCACAAAGGATCCAGCAACCGCCTGATCACCGTCCGACGTTTTCTGATAAACGTGGGGAGCCTGGAACAGCACTTGGTGACCCTTCAGCCCGAGCGCCAGGTCGCCGTCCTTCGTAATCGAAACCTTGGTCGCGCCTTTGAAATCGAGTTCAATTTGCCGGGGATCTGTTCCCGGCGAAACTTCGAAGTCGTACTCGATCCGGTTTTCGTTGCCATAAAAGGCCAGATCAATTCCGGAATATATGTCGCGATACTCCACCCGCCGGAACTGCGGCACGTTGTGCAGCCAGCGCGCGGCGTTGTTTCCGATGAAGTAATTGCTGTGCCCGGGGAGTTGCTCGGCACCGGCAATTTCCGGCTCTAGATTTGCCCCCGCAAACTGCATTTCTACTGTCGATTGCCGCATCCCGGAATGCGTCCGTTCCGGGAAGGTCACATACGCACTCGAACCGCTCAAGTACAAGCCATATCCGTTCGCATGGGCGAGGAATTTTACGCTGCTGTCGGTCTGGCCGAGATTTGGTTCAAAACTGATCGGCAGGTGGGCCAACGCGTTCTGAATCTGCGATGAGGCGGGAACCCGTGAGTCGTGGGAGGATGGGGTCGAAGCGTCGCGTTTCAACAAAAGAACGCCACCGAGAAGCAAAACAGCCAGCAAAAGCAGGCCGCGCACTCGCGCAAAAACTGGCCCTGCCCCACTGCGATTAACCATCAGAACCCTCCGAATTCCCGTTTCATGGAGAAAGTATGGGAGAAATGGCGCCCAACACGCTCTCATCCCACCACGTTAAGTTGCACGCATTGGGATTGATTTGGCCTATCCGGCTGCCGAGCTGCGCACCTGCGACCTGAATGGCTGAAAGTAATTAATTACTTAAACATCTGACGGATAGGCTGTCAAGTTTGCCCCCACAGATTGAGTTTTGCGGAAAACGCTTCTTGAAGTCTGATGCGGGGTGGTTCATCCAGAGATGCCGCGTCGCAAGCAATCAGCACTTAGCACTTAGCACTCAGCATTCAGCATTCAGCACTCAGCCCGAATGGGGGCGCCACCTCTGGGATTGTGTCGAAATAGGCAGAGCCGGCGGGAAGGCTCAAATGGAAGTCCCTGGGCTGAATGCTGAGTGCTGAATGCTAAGTGCTCATTTCCTGAGACTCTCCATCTCCCTTCGCACCCGAGAATACTTGCGCACCAGGATTCCGAGGTATGTCCCGTGAATGACCCAGGTCGCAATGTATGCGGCGTAAAGATAGTGCATCGGATTCATCGCCGCACCTCCATCAGCGACTCAAGCGCCTGGGCTTCCTCAACTTCGCGTTTCAGGAATTCCAGCCGGTAACGAGTCCAACAAAACAGCCACCCCAGACACAAGAATGCCGCCCAATTGATCAACAAAACGTGGGCCATGCGCGGATCAAGCGCCCCTCCGTCACCAATTACGGGAGAAGGATGCTGAGTGCGGAAAAACCAGATGGAAAAATAAACCAGCGGAACGTCCAGCGCGCCGAAGATCGCTACCACCGCTGCGATCACCGGGGTCTTACCACTCGTTGAAAATCGGCGCACCACCAGATAGCTGATGTAAATCAGCCAGAGCACTAGGGTCGTCGTGAGCCGGATATCACCCGGCGCCCACCAGATTCCCCACACCGGCCTGGCCCAGATCGGCCCCGTGATGAGCACAACAGTGCAAAAGACTACCCCAACTTCGGCAGTGACCAATGCCAGAATGTCAGCCTTGGTGTTGCGGCGAATGAGATAGACGATGGAAGAAACAAAATTGATCAGGAATAAAAGGAACGCGGTCCATGCCGAGGGCACGTGGTAATAGAAAATGCGCTGCACGTTGCCCATGGTCTGCTCGGTCGGCGCTACGATCAGGGCTTCATAAAGTGCAAAGCACAGCAGGACTGCAGTAACAAAGGCAAGGATGGTAAATCCGCGTTTCATTCGCGCCTTCGCTGGCACCCTCGTTCAGCGGCTTCACTCGGCCGCTTCACTCGGCTTCCAGCACCAGTTCAAACAACAACAAACATGCCGTAGTGAACACGACATCATACGCCAGCAGCAAAGCAATCCAAAAACGCGCTGGTTCATCTCCAGAGAGCACGGAGGTCGTAGCATTCACCATCCCCAAAAGCGCGGGAATAGAAACAGGAAATAGAAGCAGCGGAAGCATGATTTCCCGGCTGCGGGTGCGCAACGAAATTGCAGCAAAGAACGTCCCGTTCACTACCAGGGCCCACGTACCGAGCAAGGCGATCGGCGCAAGCTCCCAAGCCGGCCCGAGGGCTCGCAATTTGTAAAAGGCGATGAACAATGGCGTCATCAGCGCCTCCAGCGCGCATACAAAAATGAAATTTCCGAATGCTTTTGCCAGGAACAATGGGTTTGCCGGCGCCGGCGAAACTCGGTACGCATCCAGTACCTGATTCCGCAACTCCCGCGCCCACGTCTGATTGAGCGCCACCACCGCCGCAAACAGAAATGCGACCCAGATCAGCCCGCCTGCGATCCTCCGTGACTCTTCTGCCGTGGGATCGAACGCAAAGCTGAAGATCACAACCACCAGCAACGCGAAAAACAACATGGCATTGATCGCGTCTTTCGATCGCCATTCCAGGCGAATGTCTTTGGCCAGCGTGGCGCTTGTAATGCCAAGAAAGCTCATTGCGTCGCTGCTCGTAAGACGGAAGCGCGGTTGATTATGCGTCCCGCTTCCATGTAAACGAATTCATTTGCAATCGATTCGAGAAGTTTCGGTTGGTGGGTCACCACAAAAATTGTCTTCCCGAGGTCTCGCATTTGCGCCAGCAGTGAGACCATTTCGTGCGCAGAACGAGAATCTACGTTCGAGAAAGGTTCATCCAGCAGCAGCAATTTGGGATCATTGAGAATCGCCCGAGCCAGCGACATTCGTTGCCGCATGCCCTGCGAATACTGCCCGACCGGGCGCTCCAGATCAGGATCAAGCTTCACCGAGCTTATCGCCTCCCTGCACTTCGCCTGGCCCACTCCATACAATCCGGCGAAATATCTTAAATTTTCCATCCCGCTCATTTCGTCGTAAAGCAGCGAGGGATGGGCCATATAGCCGATTCGCGCGCGCATGCCCTTGAGGTTGTCATTACCAAGAACCGAAACTGTTCCCCGCGTTGGCTGCGATAAGCCCGCGATCGTTCGCAGCAGAGTGGTCTTCCCCGCCCCGTTGTCGCCAACCACTACGTAGAGATTCCCTGCCGCGAACTGCGCCGTGATTCCGCGCAGCGCCGCAAAGCGCCCAAACTGCTTGATGACGCCTTCCGCCGCGACTGCGCAGTCGAAAATTTCTGCTTCACTCATGCACTGAGAGCATCTGTTATAGCGCGCGCCGATAAAAACTCAAAACTGCGTCGCCCTGTTCGAGCCTGCGTGTTCGGTGCAATAAACCAAACTCCTCACCAGCGTCAAACTTCTTGTCATGTTCCGCAACCACGAGTGCTTTCTCGCTTATCGCCGAGCCGGCCAGCGCACCCAGTGTTTCCGTATATGCCTCATCCATGGCATACGGCGGATCGAGAAAAATGAAATCGGGTTTCAGCTGCCGAAGCTCGAGGGTGGAAATGGCTCGCCGCACATCCTGGCGCAAAATTTCGAATTCATCACCAACCCCAAACGGCTCCAGATTTTTTGCAATCAGCTCAACTGCGGTCTTCGATTTTTCCACAAAATAAACCATTGTCGCCCCGCGGCTGAGCGCTTCAATTCCCACTGCGCCCGTCCCGGCAAATAAATCCAGCCAGACCGAGCCTTCCAGTGCTGCGGGATTGCCCGCGCTCAAAACATTAAATAACGTTTCACGCAAGCGGTCTGACGTGGGTCGAATGTCCATGCCCTGCAATGACCGCAGCGGCCGGCTCCGGAATTTTCCCGCAATCACTCGCATTCGAACTTTTTGGTCGCAATTCGCAGCGCTTGCACTGCTGTGCTGCATGACCCGCAGCTTCCATGCACAGAGGAACATCTAACGTATAAGATTACAGAAGGCGATGCGAACCTGGTCCATTCCCGCGGGAAGAATCTTCGGGGTCGAAGTTCGGATTCACCTTTCCTTTGCGCTGCTCTTGCTTTTCATCGGTATGAACGAGCAACTCGCGCACAATGTCCCAAACCCATGGCGCGGCGCAGCCTTGGTCGGCATTGTCTTTGGTGCGGTTGTTTTTCATGAACTCGGACATGCTCTGGTTGGCAAGCATGCCGGGGTCTCGCCCAAGGCGATTGTCCTGTTCCCCATCGGCGGGGTTACAATTTTTGACGAAGCTCAGCCGGAGATCACGGTGGATTGGAAGCGCGAGACACGGATCGCCGCCGCTGGTCCAACCGTGAATTTTCTGATTGCCGGGTTGGCTGCTTTCTTCCTGAATATCGCGAACCCTCACGCGCGACTGTGGGCCAATCCCTACGTGAATTCCGCGAACCTGCCGCATAGTCTGGTGTGGGCAAATCTGTGGCTCGGACTTTTCAACCTGCTTCCCGCGTATCCGATGGACGGAGGGCGGGTGCTGCGGGCATTTTTCGGCCGGAGCATGGATCCCGTCACTGCCACGCGCCGCGCCATCAGCATCGGCCGCGGCTTCGCTTTCGCATTGATGCTCGCAGGCTGGTGGAATGCATGGCTCGCTGCAGTCGGTGTTTTTCTTTTCATCGCCGCGCAGATGGAAGACCGCTCGGCGGTTTTCCGCTCCGTACTTGAGACCGTACGCTTGGAAGACATCATGTTAACGGACTTCGCCACGCTCTCGCCCGCCGACACTCTTGAAGACGCGCTCGAAAAAGCTGTGCACTGTTTGCAAGATGATTTCCCGGTGATCCGCGGGGCAGACATGGTGGGAGTGGTTTCGAAACAGAAAATCCTGCAAACTCTGCGCCGCGAAGGCAACGGCTATGTGCAGGCAGTAATGAATCGCATCTTCGATGTTGCCCAGAAGACCGAATCTCTCTCCTCGGCGTTCCGCAAGCTGAGCGCTCGGAATTTGAGCATCATTCCTGTCGTCGAGAACCAGCAGCTTGTCGGAATTGTCACTTTGCAGAACCTGATGCACTCGATGGCCCTGCTGGCAGAAACTCGCAAGCTGCGAAAAGCCGCGCTCGAATCCTGATCAAAACTTGTAGACGACCCCAATCGTGGCTTCCGGCATTTGGCCGTTCGCCCCGGTAAAGAACTGCTGCAGCCGAAATGTGGGTTCTTTGTAAACCAGTCCGCGATATTGCAGACGCAGTCCGATTCTCCGCCATACTGGATAGTTGACCCCGCCGCCGTAGAGAAACGCCTTTGAGGTCTGCCGGGAAGCGCCAAAGGCAGACTGAAAACCATCGATATAAGTATTTCCAGGACTAAAGCGCAGCGCGCCACCACCCACGAATACAAACGGCTCGAGTTTGTGGAACCGAATCGGGCTGAAAACATAGGCTCCGCTGTACTCCATAATCTTCGCCTCCACGCGGTATTCGTCGGGAGGAATTATGAAAATTTGCGAGTCAAGCGTCCGGCCGGCGTTGAACTCGACGCTGTGCATATGATTAAAGCGGAAACGAAATGTGCCGAGCAGTAAGGGCGAGTTCGTCGGCGAGTCGGTCACATTACCGACATTGTTTGTCGCGCTCTTGCCCAACGCTACGCCCCAGGCGACGCTGGCGTCGAAACGTCCTTCATCCTGCGCCACCGCCCTTGTGCCGAGCAAAATGATAAACAAAACCGCCGCGAATGCCCGCTTCAGCATCCAGGTCCTTTCCTATGCAATTGAGATGTAGGTGAGATGATCCGCCGGCCTTGCTGAAATCGTAAAGATTTGTGCATCCTTTGCGTTGATGTTGCGTTTGAGTAGGCGGCGAACCCCAATCCGCCACGGATTTCCACAGATTTTAGAAAGCCGATTTGCGAAGTCACATATTGTTCTCGCCTTTAAATCCGCGCAGATCCGTGCGACTCCGTGGCGAAACATTTTGAACCGGTATCAACCCTGAGCTTACGCGTAGATTCCTCGTTGCCGGATCGTGTACCCCACGCGATCGATGGCCAGCATATAAGCCGCAATGCGGTTGTTCACGCTATGCGTCTGCGCATAACGCACAACATCATGAAACGCGCTCACCATGATGTCCTCGAGTTGCTCGTTCACCACCGATTCCTTCCAGAAATAGCCCTGCCGGTCCTGCACCCACTCGAAATATGATGTTGTGACGCCGCCGGCATTGCAAAGGATGTCAGGAATCACGAAGACGCGTTTTTCCGCGAGAATTTCGTCCGCTGCGGCTGTGGTCGGGCCATTCGCGCCTTCCGCAAGAATGCGGCACTTGATGCGGTCCGCGTTGCGGCTGGTGATCTGATTTTCTGTTGCAGCCGGAATCAGAATTTCGCAATCCTTGCACATTAGCTCGGCCGGATCGGCGCTCTCTGCTCCCGCAAAACCCGTAATGCTGCGGCTGCGCTCACGATGCTTCTCCAGCGCCTCCACATCGATTCCGTGCTGGTTGTAGATGGCACCGTCCACCTCAATCACGCCGATGATTTTATAGCCTGCCTCCATCATAAGCCGTGCCGCATTCGATCCGACATTGCCGAACCCTTGCACGATCACGCGCGTATTCTCCGGCTTGAGTCCAAGCTTCTTGATCGCCTCATCGCAAACGATCATGATTCCCCGTCCGGTCGCCTCCCGCCGTCCACGCGATCCGCCGATATTGATCGGCTTGCCGGTTACAACCGCAGTCACCGTCTGCCGCATATGCATGGAGTACGTGTCCATCATCCACGCCATGACTTGCTCGTTGGTATTCACGTCAGGCGCGGGCACGTCTTTTTCGGGTCCAATAAATTCGACAAGTTCCGCGGTATAGCGGCGGGTCATGCGTTCGAGTTCACCTTGCGACATCTTCCGCGGATCGCAAATAATCCCACCCTTCGCCCCGCCGAACGGAATATTCACCACCGCGCACTTCCAGGTCATCCAGGCGGCGAGCGCGCGCACTTCATCGAGCGTCACGTCGGGAGAGTATCGAACACCGCCTTTCGCCGGACCACGGGCAATCGAGTGCTGCACACGAAATCCGGTGAAGACTTCGAGCTTGCCATTGTCCATGGCGACTGGAATGTGAACAATCAGCTCGCGGTTGGGGTATCGGAGAACTTTCCACAGGCCTTCATCGAGGTTCAGCTTCTGCGCCGCAAAATCAAAGCGCGCAGATTGCGCCTCCCAGGGATTAATCTCCTGCTCGAGAGAAACCGTCTTCATAAGATTCTCCGAATGGTGACCACTTTTGCTCGCGCCGGCGGAAGATCAGAAGCCGCTAGCAGGCAAACTCCCAGATTCTAGACAGCAGCAGAGGAGGATGCAAGCCACGTCGAGGTGTCAGAGGCCCAGTTTGAACCTCACATCTAACAGGCGTCCATTCCGAAGCCCGGTTCTCACCAGCGGGGCGAGGAATCTCGCGTGGACAACAACCGGATGATGCGCGCGAGCCATTCGACTCGCTGGACTCGCTCAGGCAGGCTCTTCGATCCGCGTGGAAAGCGGCTTCGTTCAAGATGACGATGACTCAGATCTCAGCGGAGCTAACGTCAACGAAGTTGGCCGGCACGAAGAGTGCAGATTTACTTCTTTTCAGATTTCTTGCTGGAACTTTCAGGTTTTGGTTTCTTATCTTTGCTCTCTTTTGAATCCGTCGTAGATTCGGATTTTGGAGCCGAATCGGAATTCGAGCCAGCTGCGGCCGGCTTCTTAGCGTAATCAGTCACATACCAGCCGGAACCCTTGAATTGCACAGCCGGGGCGGAAATCACTTGCTCGACTTTGCCTCCGCATTCCGGACACTTCTTCACCGGTGGATCAGAAAAACGCTGGATCCGCTCAAATCGATGACCACACTTCTTGCATTCATATTCGTAAAGTGGCATAGGAAACCAGAATAGATGGCTCGATTCTAGCGAGAGGTGGGGAAAGTTTCAAAATTCAGAGCCTAACGGAACTCATATCATTAACCAGACCGCGCTCCAACGCTCAGTCACCTGCCGCCAACAACAGGCGTCTGCGATCCGGGGTTGATGACTTCGTCCGGATTACTTCGGCAGGGCGTGTGGAACCATTGCTCATACTCCACAAATAGACCGCACCATAGGCGCGCCACGGCCGCCACGCCTCCGCCCGCGCCTCGAGCTCCCGCGCATTCGCAAGATTCAACCTGCGCAAAAGACCTATATCGCCGGAAGGCAACGCGTCGGGATCACCCAGAGCTCGCATCGCGATATATTGCGCCGTCCACTCGCCGATTCCAGGAATTTCCCGTAATTGCTCAAGGAAGGAATCCGAATCCACTATTCCTTCAAAACACAGTTCACCGCGAGTCACGGCTTGGGCAAGAGCTCGGATCGTCTCCGCTCGCGCTTTCGTCAGACCAACGTTGGTAAGTCTGGCTTGTGAGAGGACCTTGGAAGTTGGGAAAAGAGAAGTCAGGCCCCCATCAGCAACGAACGGGCTACCGTAAGCGCGGACAATTCGTCCGGCGAGCGTGGTCGCGCCTTTCACGCTGATCTGCTGACCGAGAATTGCGCGAACTGCGAGTTCAAAACCATTCCAACATCCGGGCAGGCGAAGGCCGGGCTTGCTTTGAACTGCGCCGGCCAGAGTCGGGTCTGTGCTTAAACACTCTAAAATCGCCGGCCAATCCGCGTTCAAGTCGAACATTCGGCGGATTCGCTCGACAATGGCAAAGAGAGCGCGTGGATTGGGAAACTGAACGCGCGCGACTAAAGCAGGATTTTCGTCATCAAGCGAAATTTCAAAACAACCGTGCTCGTCATTGTGCGAAAT
>DATIYR010000395.1:0-2627 GCA_035517535.1 Terriglobales bacterium | reverse complement strand
GAAATCTGCGCTCGAAATTGCAGAAATCATCAACGCCGAGGATGCCAAGGTCGCGGGCGCGGTGCAAGCGGCCTTGCCGCAGATCGCCCGCGCTATCGACTGGGTGGCCGAAGCGCTGGGAAATGACGGCAGATTGATTTACGTTGGAACCGGAACCAGTGGCCGAATTGCTGCACTCGATGCCTCCGAATGCCCGCCGACATTCGATGTGCCCGCGAGTACGGTCCAGTTCGTCATGGCTGGCGGCGAACGCGCACTCGCGCGAGCAGTTGAAGCCGACGAAGATTCACGTGCACTCGGCGTGCGCGAAATTCGCAAGAAGAAGCCAGGCAAACGAGACGTTGTTGTCGGAATTGCGGCCAGCGGGCGCACGCCTTTCACCGTCGCGGCGCTCGAGTTCGCCAGAAAAGCCGGCGCGCGAACCGTGGCGGTGACCTGTAATCCTAAATCGCCTCTCGAAGCCGCGGCGGAACTGGCGATCGTCGTTGAAACCGGCCCAGAGGTCGTCGCCGGTTCTACCCGCATGAAAGCCGGCACAGCAGAAAAGCTCATCCTGAACATGCTTACTACCGGAGCTATGGTGCGGCTCGGTTATGTTTACGGAAACCTGATGGTGAATCTGCACCAGAAGAACTCCAAGCTTACGGCGCGGGCGGTGACCATTGTGCAGAAGGCTTTGGAATCTGATCGTGAGCAGGCGCAGAAAGCTTTGTCTCGCGCAGCCAACGACGTTCCTGCCGCAATCGTTATGGCAAAGGGCGGCGTGACCCGAAAAACGGCTCAAAAACTATTAAGGCAGGCAAAAGGTCACGTAAGGCGAGCAATCGCTGCTGCACGCGCCGAAAGTTCCAAACACTCAGAACACTGAGTTGCACATAGGTAACCTACCGGAGAGACTGCTTCCAGCTAGAATCTGACAGTGTTCGCATCGTTCATCTTAGGACCTCTTCATGGATAAATTCGTAGTACGCGGCGGAAACCCTTTGCTGGGAACCGTGCGCACCAGCGGCGCAAAAAATGCCGCCCTGCCGGCAATGGCTGCCGCTCTGCTGACCGATGAGCCCGTCGTCCTCGAAAATATTCCGCAGGTTCGCGATATCGAGACCACGCGCAAGCTGCTCACCGCCATGGGCGCGGAAGTTGAACTTGGCTACGGCCGCGCGCAGCATCGCACGACGATCTGCGCAGGTGATCTGAAAACACCTGAAGCTTCTTATGAATTGGTTAAGACCATGCGTGCCTCAACGCTGGTTCTGGGGCCGCTAGTTGCGCGTTGTGGAAAAGCCCGGGTTTCACTGCCCGGCGGCTGCGCCATCGGCGCCCGGCCGATCGATCTGCACATCAAAGGACTCGAACGGCTCGGAGCAAAGATCAATCAGGAGCACGGATACATTGAAGCCAGCGCCAGGCGCTTGAGGGGCGCGGAGATCGTCTTCGACAAAATCACCGTGACCGGAACCGAAGATCTTTTAATGGCGGCAACTCTGGCCGAAGGCGAAACCGTGATGCAAAATTGCGCTCGCGAGCCGGAAGTGGCGGACCTGGCTGACCTGCTGAACAAAATGGGCGCGAAGATCGAAGGCGCAGGAACGCCAACCATCCGTGTGCGTGGAGTAGCAAAATTGCGCGCCGCCAAGCACAGAATCATTCCTGACCGCATCGAGGCAGCAACATTCATCATCGCCGGCGCGATGACGGATGGTGATTTGAATGTGACCGACTGCAATCCCGATCATCTCGGCGCGCTGCTGCAAAAGCTGCAGGAGGTCGGGATCAAAACCCGCCACACGGCGGATTCGGTGCGCGTCGAAGGAAACGGGAGCTTCAAGGCGGCAGACGTGAACACTGAGGAATATCCCGGCTTTCCCACCGATCTGCAGGCCCAGTACATGGCTCTGGCCACGCAGGCGGAAGGCACTTCGATCATCACTGAAAACATTTTTGAGAACCGGTTCATGCACGCGCTCGAAATGGTGCGCATGGGGGCGAATATCAAGATCGAAGGACGCCGCGCAGTGGTGCGCGGCAAATCGCTGCTGAGCGGCGCAGCCGTGCTGGCTTCTGATCTGCGCGCCTCGGCGTCTCTGGTTCTTGCAGCGCTGGTGGCCGATGGCGAGACCATCATCGACCGCGTCTACCACATCGACCGCGGCTACGAAAACATTGAGGAGAAACTCAAAGGCGTGGGAGCAGAGATCAAGAGGATCGGCGAGATGTTCCCGAAGAGAAAGAGTTCGGGAGCTGCGTAATCTTACCCGGAATCGCAGCGTCACTTAATAACCGCTAATTTTTTAGATTGATGTCATCCTGAACTTTGTCCGACAGCGACGGGATTTGGTCATAGTGATGTCATCCCGAGTTCGTCCCATCAGGGACGAAAGAGGGACCTTACGTCAGCGTACATCGCCACTGTCGCGGTCAGGATGCAGTGCTGCGCATGCTGTACTGATGCTGCGATTTACGCCGCAGCTGGCTCATTCGCCACGTCAGGTCCCCGTCACGCTCGCGCGCTTGCGTGTCGGGATGACATCGCGTTTGGGATTATCGTTTGAAATTCCTTCGAACACGCTTTCACTTGTGCTTCGCGTATTCCCCGGCTCCCATGAAATGCAGCGACACGTACGGCT
>DATIYR010000394.1:0-40183 GCA_035517535.1 Terriglobales bacterium | reverse complement strand
AAGGCCATGATTTTTTCGCCCTGCGCCGCGAGCCGCAGATAGCTGTCGATAATAGAGAACGCGCCTTGTTCGGTGATCATGGGAATCAATCGCGGCGAAATGATGTGGATTCCCGAGAAGGCCAGGGGTTCCGGATTCTTTGCGGGGCGAACCAGCTCAGGCTGGCCGTCGCGGCCGGCCTGGCGACCGCAGAGTTGAAGCGAGCCGTCGAAGAGCAGATAACGCGACGTCTGGCGATCTTGTACAGCTAGAGTGGCAAGCGCGTTAGCACGCGTGTGTGCGTCGAGCATCTTCTTAAAATCGATGTTGCTGATCACATCGACGTTGTGAAGGATGAACGGCTCTTCCCTGCCCGCTCCGTCGCGTCCCGAGTCCTGCGTGAAAAACCATCCGGCTTTCTTCAGGCCGCCGCCAGTATCAAGCAGAAGATCATCTTCGCGCGATAGTTCAATATTCATTCCGAAATAATTGTTTGCGCGTAAGTACGCGATGATCATGTCGGAGAAGTGATGCACGTTAATGATGACGTCGCGAATGCCGAAATCGCGCAGGCGAGTCAGCGTGATTTCAAGCAGAGTGTGGCCGCCGACTTCGACTAAGGCTTTCGGGCGATCGTTGGTGAGAGGACGAAGGCGCGTGCCGAGGCCGGCCGCGAGCACCATCGCCTTCATTCCGCGGCCTTCTCCATCACAGCAGGCGCATTCTCGGTGGCGAGGCGTTCGAGTTCGCGATGATGAAGGATTACTTCAACCCCGTTCTTCTCGCCCAAATGCCTGGCGAGTTGCTCGGCAAGATATACCGAGCGATGCTGGCCGCCGGTGCATCCGAACGAGATCATCAGATTCTTGAAGGCGCGGCGCTGATACTCGCCAACGCTCTCATCAACCAGCGCACGGACGTGCGCAAGGAACTGCTGGGCACTCTCCTGCTGATCGAGAAACTCGACGACCGGGGCATCTTTGCCGGTAAGATTCTTGAAGCGCTCTTCGCGTCCAGGATTTGGAATGCTGCGGCCATCGAAAACAAACCCCCCGCCGTTTCCGGTTTCATCCTTGGGAACTCCGCCGCGATGAAACGAAAAACTGTAAACGCGAACGGTTAAACGATTCGCAGACGTCTCTACACCAGGTTGCGACGGTTGGGCTTCGAAATGCAAGTTGAGCAGCTTCTCTGAGCCCAGCATGCCGCGAAAGGCCTCGATCAAAGTTGGCAGTTCGACGGGAAGAGTCACATTGTGCAGCAGCCAGCGAAGGTTCTTGAGGGCGTAAGGAACGCTCTGCAGGAAATGCACCTTGCGCTCGTAAAATCCGCGAAAGCCGTATGCGCCAAATGCCTGCATGAGCCGCACGTAAACGAACGCGTAATAGTGCTCCATAAACGCGCGACTCGAAATGCGAATGTGCTTGCGCAGGGCTTCGAGGTAATGCTCGAGCAGTTCCTGCCGCAATTGTGGCGGCAGATCGGCCTTGGCGTCGTACAAGAGCGAAGCTACGTCGTATTGCAGCGCGCCCCGGCGGCCGCCCTGGTAATCAACGAAGTAAGGCCCATCGTCGCGGAGCATGATGTTGCGCGACTGGAAATCGCGGTAAAGAAAATAATCGTGATCGGCTGAGAGCAGAAACTTGGTTAGCCGGGTGAAATCCTGCTCGAGCGCCTGCTCATTAAACGGGATTCCGGCCAGCCGCAGAAAGTAATACTTGAAGTAATTCAAGTCCCAGATGATCGACTGGCGGTCGAAGCTCGCCCGCGGATAGCACACTTTGTAGTTCAGATCGCGGCCGGCATCGACCTGGAAACGGGGCAGAATTTCAAGCACCTTGCGGTAAGCATCGATGACCGGAGGAGCAATCTCCCCCTGTCGGTTCTTCGAAAGAAAGTCGAACAGGGTGACGTCGCCCAGGTCTTCTTCGAGATAGGCGCCTTCGTTTAAGGCCTCCGCATAGATTTCCGGGACCGGCAAGCCGTGGCGCCGAAAGTGGCGCGAGAACTCGAGGAAAGCGAGATTCTCTTCGCGCACTCCGTAGAGAATGCCGATCGCCCGATAACGATTATTCGAGAGCCGGATAATGCTTCGTCCCGAACCGCTGAGTGCGCCTTGAAGCGGCTGAACGCGCTGAACGGGAGCGCCAAAATGCTGTTCGAAAAGTTGGGTGAGGACATCCATCAGGAGGGGTGCTCGAACTTAAAGATATCATCGCGGCCCGCCGCCGCAAACACACCAGGGTCACTGTGATCGAGCCTTGCTCGCGCCGATCAGCCCCGCCGCGCTTGGCTTTGGCGATATGTTACATTTTCTAATCTACTGATTTCTTCCGCCTCCTACGCATGGCAAACGAGACAGCCAAGCCCGGTTCCACTATGACCATCGGCGGCCAGCGAGTGCTGGTTGCCACCAGCGCTATGCTCGCCTTTATTTCTTTCTGGCGTGTGGCGGCCATTGTGCTCAACGATCTGGGTTCATCCGCTTTTTACGCCGGCGGAATCTCTGAGCACTTCATCGGAAAAACCGCTCCCTGGTTCATTCTGGCCATTATGTTGATGGCCGGTACGGTTGCGGCTTTGTACATCGAAAGCTGCGGAATGTTCGTGCGCGGCGGCGTCTACCGCGTGGTCAAAGAAGCCATGGGCAGCACCCTGGCCAAGTTCTCGGTTTCAGCCCTCATGTTCGATTACATCCTGACCGGGCCGATCAGCGGAGTTTCCGCCGGGCAATATCTGGTCGGATTGCTGAACGAGTTGTTTCGTTACGGTCACATGCACATCGTTCTTCCGGAGAACCTGACCGCAGCTGTGTTCGCGATCCTTTGCACCATTTATTTCTGGTGGGAGAACCTGAAGGGCATTCCGGAATCGAGCGAAAAAGCACTCCACATTATGTACATCACTACCGTGATGATCATCATCATGGTGGTTTGGTGTTGCCTCACGTTGTGGGTGCGCGGCGCGCACCTGCCGCCTTTGCCCCATCTCCGCAACATCACCTATTACCAGGGTGAGCATGGCGGCGCGCTTGGTTGGCTGCGTCATAGTTCACTGCCCTACACCATCGGATTCATCGGCATATTGATCGGCCTGGGACATTCCGTGCTCGCCATGAGCGGCGAAGAAACCATGGCCCAGGTGTACCGGGAAATCGAACATCCCAAGCTCCCGAATCTGAAGAAGGCGGCGTGGGTCATTTTCCTTTACAGCCTGATTTTCACCGCCGGGGTCACATTTTTTGCGGTGATGATCATCCCCGACTCCGTCCGGGCCAACTTCCAGGAAGACCTCATCGGCGGACTGGCCATGCATCTTGTAGGCCCGTTCTCTCTGCGCCTGCTTTTCCATGTTTTTGTCGTCGTGGTTGGCACGCTCATGCTGGCGGGCGCAGTGAACACCGCGATCGTCGGTTCCAACGGAGTTTTGAACCGCGTGTCTGAAGATGGAATTCTTCCCCAGTCCTTCCGCAAGCCACATCCGCGTTTTGGTACGTCCTATCGCATTCTGAACGTCGTGGTAGCGCTTCAATTGTTCACCATCATTCTGAGCCGCGGCGACGTCTTCGTACTCGGCGAAGCATACGCGTTTGGCGTGATGTGGAGCTTCGCCATGAAAGGCCTGGCAGTGGTCGTGCTGCGCTATACAGAACCCGGAAAACGCGAGTACCGTGTTC
This sequence comes from Terriglobales bacterium, assembly GCA_035517535.1. Taxonomy (GTDB): domain Bacteria; phylum Acidobacteriota; class Terriglobia; order Terriglobales; family Acidobacteriaceae; genus Gp1-AA145. The sequence goes on along the minus strand of DATIYR010000394.1, from coordinate 36,528 downwards.
CACTGAACTTGAAGATCGGCAGCATTGAAATTCCCGTAGGCCTGTCACTGATTACGCTGATGTTGTTTTCGTTGTGCATCATCAACCTGTTCACCAAGGAAGTCGCGACCATCTCCGGCGTTGCGTTCACCATCGTTTTCTTCACCGTATTCGAAGTTTCCGAGAAGATCACCCGCAGGCATGCAACCGAGCACGCAGAACTCGATCAATTCAACGTGGAACCTGGCGAGGACCTCGATCCGAAGTCTCTCGGCGTCCGCCCCGGTAATGTACTGGTGATGGTTCGCAACTACAACACGCTTTATAACCTGAGCGAAACCCTCGACGAGGTCGATCCGCGTAAGCAGGATGTGGTGGCGCTGCATCTGCGTTTCTTGGGCCGCGCGAGCGCGAGCGAGTACGAATTAGAGGCAGACCAGCTGTTCAGTTCGGAAGAGCAGATCCTTTTTACGCGAGCATTGGCGGTCGCAGAGAAAAAGGGCAAGAGCATTCACCTCGCCGTAGCTGCCGCCACAGATAAATGGGACGCAGTTCTGCGCGCTGCGCAGAGTTTGCAATCTTCGGTGGTCGTGCTTGGAGCATCTCCGAACCGGCCCGTCACCGAAGAGGCACGAATTGCCGGACTAGCCTGGGAGCGGCTGCCCGATCCCAAGCCGCAGTTAACACTCATTATTTATTTGCCGAATGGGCAGGAGCATGTTTTCTATCTCGGGCCGCATGCGCCCCACCTTACGCCTAAGGAAGTAGATTTGCTGCACAGTATCTGGCTGGAACTGAGCCAGGATGTAGCCCCGGAGGAACTCCATCATCATGACGTGGTGCACTTTGCGCTCCAAGAACTGCGCGAGGAGCTAAAGAATTCGAGCCATCAGCAGGTAATTGAAAGACTGCGCCAGCATCTGGAGGAAATCAAAAACCGGCGCGCATCGCAAGCCTGATGTTCTTCTTTCGCGCGAACTTCTGCACGCAAACTCCCTATGATTTTTTCTGGCTAGCCGGCGGTGCCGTCGGCTTCAGGTCATCCGCGGCCTTGAGCAATCCATCGACTGAGTTGGAGCTGAGTTGATACAGCGCCGGCTCGTTCTCACGTTTGGCGATATAGTGGTCGCCGACTTTGGCAATCTGCACGGTCTCGCTCTGCTTCCCGTCGCTGGACGTCACTACCGCTTCGATTGTCGGATTTGAGAAACCGGAATCGGGGAAGCTGTTGGCGCTCAGGTCGCGAAGATCGGAGATCACCGACTCGACGTTCGCAAAATCCATTTTCTTCCCGTTCGACCACCAGTCTTCCATTCCCGCCGTGCCGCGCGTCAGGAAATAGGATTTATTTCCGTTGTGCAGTTCAATTTTGTTGGGATCGTTGTAGCCGAAATCGAAAACCTTCTTATTCCGGTAATCGCCGAGTCCCTTGTCGAGTTGCGTACCTAAATTCGATTGAATCTTATACACACCATCCACGGCACTCGATCGCGCATAGTAGTCGTCTTTATTCTTGCGGACCTGAAGTTGCTGCGTGCCGGATTCGTCAGTTAGCTTGGCGGTTGCGACCGCGGTCCCTGTGGCAAACTTCGATGCAGCCTCTTTGGAATCGGAGCCAGTCAGGTCCATCTTGGCGTCAGTGAGATCGCGGACCAGATCGCCGACCCGCACGCTATCGGCACGCATAGGCTTAGGTTTCAAGATCTGCCAGTTATCTTTGTTACGGCCGAACTCCAGGTCTTGGTTCTTGCGTAGCAGCTCGACCCGGCTGACCTTGTCGGCATCGAGGGGAAGAAGCCGGCGATCGCGAAGATCGCTCAGATCTTTCTCGATTCCCGTCTTCGTGTAAGTAGCGATGGTAAAGATCGTCGGGTCGCCGGCCAGCATGGCATAAACTCCGCCGCTCGCAGGTGTGTCATCGCCGAGCAGTAATTTTTGCGATTTGTTGTCCTTTTCGGTCACGTCAACTTCGTAAGAAGGATTATCGAGGCCGAAGGTCTTCAGGTCGGTAGCCTTGTCTTCCACCAGGCGCTCGGAATTCAATGACGACAGCGCCGAAGTCACTCCTTCAACAGAACTTTGATCAGCGCGCAGCGATTTGGGCTCGGTGATCTGCCAATCGCCCGAGCCGGCCTTATCCAGCACGACCGAATCCGCATCCTTCTTTTTCAGCTCAAGCTTGGTGATTGAGTTCGAGTCGAGCTTGAGTATCGCCGGTGGAGTGTCGGCGGAAATCTTCGTTGCGTCTTCTCCAGGCTTGTGATGGCCCGACCAGTACAGAAAGCCGGTAAGAACGGCGAGAACAAGAGCTGCGATGGCAAGACTATAAATTTTCATGATCTTTGGACAACCGTGTAGAGCGGCGCTTTAGCGCCGCGTAACTCATTCGCTTCGGAAGTTACGCGGCTCGAAGTCGCGCCCTTCCAAAAGCAAATTTATCGTCTCTTCCACCACACGCCCACTCCCGCAAACACCACGATCAGCGGCAGCACAAACTGACTCGTCGCCAGCACTGCGTTGAACTGATGCTGCGTCATCGTCACGCGGCGGTCCTCCGGCGGCTTGGGGCGGATTGAAATCAAATCCTCATCCGACGACAGCCAGTTCACGGCATTCACCGCCAGATCGCTGTTGCCGTTGAAATTGATGTACTGATTGTCGGCCCAATCGGCGCTGCCCACTACCACGAACCGTCCCTGCGAATTCTGCTTGCCGGTGTTATAGGTGCCGGCTGCCGCCAACGTGAGCGGTCCTTTTTTGTTTTTGGGATCGTTCACATCCACGCGCGCCGAAGACAGGTTCGCCGTGGCCACGCTGGTTCCAGAAGAATCAAACAATTTGTCGACTGTCGTCTTATCGGTATTTTTTATCTCAATCGGACGCGATAACGGAAAGCCGGTCATGGTCCGCTTGATCTCACTGACGATCGGCTGCGAGCCGTAACTGCTCACCAAAGCCACTTCCGGACCGAGTCCAAAAATTTGCCCGATCGGATTCAGATCAAGAACCAGTTCCTTGTCCGGCGTCACGCCCCAGCTTTCGAGGAGATTTGTTAGCGCATCGTTCTCGGCAATTTCAAAGCGGCCGACCTTGAGCGGCGGAGAGAGCATGAAGAATGCGCGCCCGCCATCTTCGACATATTTCTTTATCGCATCGACTTCCGGCTGCAGGTAATCCCGCGTTGGCCCACCGACTACGAGAGCAGTGCAGGTGCTCGGAACTTCTGCCTTCTCCAGCAGATTGATGCTCTGGGTTTCGTAATTGTCGGTTGCCAGCGCATCCTTGAACTTGGAGAAGCCCTCGCGATCGCTGTCACTGATATCGTGCTCGCCGCTTCCGGTCACGAAGCAAACTGTGCGGGTGCTGTTCTTCAGATCGCGGATGAAGGCGCCGGTGATGCCTTCTTCCGTCATGCTCTTGGCTTGCTCTTTACGGTCGCCAACTTCTACCAGCGCCGTACCGTATTCGCGAATACCGTCTGCCCGCGCCAATTGCGGATCTTTGTCCGGATCGACGTAGTTGACTTTCAGTTTCGGCGAGAGATTCTGGTACTCATCGAGCAGGTCTTTCGCGTCGCGGAAATGGGTGCTGCGGTCGAAGTACGTAATCGTCGCACCATGCGGCGCTTCTTTTACGATTTTCGCCGTCTGCTCGGAAAGCGAGTAACGCTTGTTCGCGGTTGCGTCAAACGACTTGTTATAACGGTTCGCGAGCACGTTCGCGACGATCACGACCGCGACAATTACTAATATGTACGTCGCCGCAAAAGCTGCGTATTTCGTTTGCCGAGCTTTAAGCCATTGACTTGCCATTTACGACCTCCAGCGCAGTGATTCCATAGAGCGCGCTGTGAAAAAAAGTCCAAGGAAAATTAGTGTTGCGTAAAAGATCCCGTCCTTCGAGTCGATCACGCCGCGCATGAATGACTCGGAATGATCGACGAGCGACATATAAGAAAGCACGTGCGCCCAGGTCGCATTGTTGTAACTGCTGACCCAGCCGAAAACCCATAGCAGCAACAAGACGCCAAAGGTGGAAGCGCCGGCGACGATCTGGTTCTTGGTAAGGCTGGAAAGGAATGTGCCAATCGCGAGCATTACGCCGCCTTCCAGCAGCAGGCCCAGATATGCGACCAGCAGCGTCTTCCAATCCGGATTGCCGTAGTGGAAGAGAAACGCGAAATGAATCACCGTGAATGCCAGGAAGCAGCAATACAACACCAGCGCCGCGAGCCACTTGCCGACAATGATTTCGAGGTCCCGGATGGGTGAGGTGGCCAGCAATTCGATCGTGCCACTGCTCTTCTCTTCAGCAAAGAGGCGCATGGTGATCAACGGAACAAAGAAAAGGCTGATTACCGCCACGTTCTGCAGCAGCGGGCGAATAATCTGCTCGTTGATATTCATGGGATACATCTGGCCGCTCATCATCATTTCTGAGCTGTACTTCAGGAAGCCGCCGAGCTCGACCCAGAAGAAATATCCGAAGATGAAGCCCCAAAGTGCCAGCAGAACGTAGGCGATTCGCGAAACGAAGTAGCCGTGCAGTTCTTTCCGGCAGATGATTAGTACATTTCTCATTATTGTTTCCCCTCGCCGGCGGCTTTGGCAGCAACTTCCGTTGCGGTGAGCTGCAGGAAGACTTCCTCGAGGCTCATCGCGGCAGGACGAAGTTCGTTCAGGTCCCATCCGGATTCAACTACTGCACGCGCCAGATCGCCGCGAACCAGGCTTCCTTTTTGACTTTCGATTTCAAAAAGCCCGCGGCTGTCAACCTGCTGCTTGCATGACACACGGCTCACTCCGCCAACCCGCTCCAGTCTTTGCTGTACCGTGGCGAAGTCCAAACCCCCGTTGCGTCCGGCAACTTCGACCAGCACGGACTCAGCGCCGCGCGCCCGCGCTTGTAGGTTTTTTACCGAATCCGTCGCGACCAACTTGCCTTTATTTATGATGATCACTTGCTCGCAGGTCTGCTCCACCTCGGGCAGAATGTGCGTGCTGAGAATAATGGTGTGGCTTCCGGCGAGGCTCTTGATCAAATCCCGCGTCTCGTTGATTTGCTTCGGATCGAGGCCGGCGGTGGGTTCGTCGAGAATGAGGACGTCCGGATTGTGAATAATGGCCTGCGCTAAGCCAACGCGCTGCCGGTACCCTTTCGACAATTTGCCGATCAGTTTGTTCTTCACATCGGCAATCGCGCAGCGCTCACAAACATAATCGATGCGCTGATTCAGCTCAGACCCGGACAAGCCTTTCAGCTTGCCAACAAATCTCAGGTACTCAGCCGTCTCCATTTCCGGATAGACCGGAGGCGTTTCCGGCAAATAGCCGATGCGCTTTTTGACCTCCAGCGGCTTTTCGAGCACGTCGAAGCCCGCGACTGTGGCCGAACCCGATGTAGGCGGCATGAAGCAGGTGAGCACGCGCATGGTGGTGGTTTTACCGGCGCCGTTCGGACCAAGAAAGCCTACGATCTGGCCTTTGGCTACTTCGAATGAAATATGGTCTACGGCGGTGGTACGCGCATACCTTTTGGTAAGGTCTTTTACGTTAATCATAGAAATTTGTTCTTATCGGCGAGATACACAGCCTAAATGAACCGACCCGCGCCGAGCAGCGCGTCCGATTCTCCTATGTTAAGAACAACAGCTCGCGTCTGTCAAAGCGGTAGCCGAGCAGCCCTCTTCATGAGTGATGCCCGCCAGAGCGCGATTCGTTGCCTTTGAACGGGGAATTATGTCGTGACGCGACTTTTTTTGTGCAACTCGCATCCATATTAAACAAGAGCTTTAAATTCGGCATTTCGCCGCGTCGAAAAGAAGGAACTTAGCGGCGCATCCGCCAAAAATCCACCGCAAAAGGAGCGCAGTCCAGCGTTCTAGTTTTATGGCTTGTCACTCGATACCAGAACCGACTGAAATGAACACGAACTCAAAGACGTGGTTGCAGCTGTATGTAGATGCCGTAACCGAGAAAGATCCCTACAAGCGTCTGGCGTTAGTGGAACAGCTGCGCAAAATGCCAAGACACGATGATTCGGAAGACTTGGCACCCGAGCCGGTGATTCGACCGGTTAAGACCCGGGCGATCAACACTCGAGCGATCAAGCGATCACGCCGTCATTAATACCGGCATTCACGCAATTCTGCTCATGCAGAGTGGCCCGGGTCGGATTTCGCATCATGGAAAAACGAGTACAAGAAATCGTATGCGCTTTCGTCGCCGATGCTAGCGCGCCCAATCAGCAGCAATTTGGCCTGCTCGGACGTTAATTTGTTCAGCATCGGTCTTGTGTAACCTTTCTTTTTTGCCCTAAGATTTTTTGCATTCAGAGCGATAGGCTCCGGAGGGTGAGCACGGCTGGTTCGAAAAATACTTTTAATTTGGGAGCACAGCATAGCTTTTGCTTCTTGCAGATTTAACCTTCGAAGAACCGGCGTTTCATAGAGCTTCTTGGCTTCAACCTTTCTTGCTGGCCGCACCTTCCCACCTCATTATCAAATTCCTCCCCGCCCACACTCTGCCTCGACTTTACGCCGTCCCTGTTTACTACTTTGATTTTGTTACAAAAACAGAACAAGAATCAGCTGCGTGATTTAGGGATTTTTCTGACTTGACAAGTCAGACGGCTGGTAGCAAGATTTTATAGGCGAATAAAAAGCGAAACTACTCTGGTTTTCGCTGCCGGTCAGTCCAGCCCTGATCTTTCTGCCTGAGGTCCAAATGTCTTCTTTGCCCTGGAATTCTGCGGCCCCGCCAGTGCCTGACTTTTTACCGCAAGCCTCTGCCGAACGCAAGGCTGCCATCCTCAAACATGTCTCTTCGCATAAGCATTTGATCGATGTTCGCCCGGCGTCGCTTCTGGAAGTGCGTCCCAGGCCGGAGATGATTTCGACTGGAGTCGCCGAACTGGACGCGATGACCGGCGGCCTGCCGTGCGGCTGCTTATCGGAAATTTGTGGCCCAGGTTCTTCCGGCAAAACCAGCATGCTGCTCGCGACCATCGCCGCCGCCACTCGGCGCGATGAATCTTGCGCCCTGATCGACTCGGGCGACAGCTTTGATCCGGAATCGGGGACGGCGGCGGGAATTAATTTTGGGAAGTTTTTTTGGGTGAGGTGTGGGAAGAAGTCATCGGTTTTCGGTCGTCAGGCGTCGGCAAAAAATATTGGGGCTGACGGCCGACAACCGTTTTTAGCCTGCCCTGAGAAGCGGAGCGCCGAAGGGACGCACGACAACTTCGTTAGCAAAACCTACAGCGAGCGCCGCCTCGAACAAGTCCTAAAAACCACAGACCTGATTCTGCAAAGCGGCGGCTTCGGTCTGGTTGCCCTTGATCTCGCCGGAATTCCAGAAAAATTTGTGCGCCGCATTCCCCTGGCCTCGTGGTTCCGCTTCCAGCGTGCAGTCGAGCATACGAAAACAGCGTTGCTGGTAGTAAGCGAATTCGCTTGCGCGCAGACGTGCGCATGTGTGGTCATCAAGCTCTCAGCCATCAGCTATCAGCCATCAGCAAAAGCGGCGCATTCGCAAAATCTCGGTTGCCCCACCCTTGTCGTTCCTTCTTTTGGAGAGATAGGGTGGAAATATCTGCCGCAGGAACCCACTCACGCAAAGCTTCTCGAACGAATACAAATCGAAGCCGAACTTGCGCGCACTCGTCTGGAACGCAAGCCTATGCAATCCGTGCACGCAAGTTTTACAACCCGCGCAGTCCGCGCCGGGTGAGACATGGTACCGGATTACGCATGAAAGCCTTCAGCAATCAGCATTCAGTTGCATCGATTCTATTTTGGCTGAATGCTGAGCGCTGACTGCTGATTGCTAGTGTTTAAGAATGAATAACCAGCGACGTTTTTCATGCCTTTTGCTTGCATCTTCGTTCCGGATTTTCCCGCCGCGGCAATCTTGCGCGCCGAACCGGAATTGCGTTCGCACTCTGTAGCGGTGCTTGAAGGCAAGCCGCCACTCGAAAAAGTTTTAGCAGTTAACGAAGAAGCGCGCATTGCCGGAATCTGTATCGGCATGACTAAACTTCAAGCTGAACTCTCGGACGAAGTGATCTTGCGCGATCGTTCAGAGCTGCAGGAATTCTCCGCGCATCAGGCGCTGCTCGATTGCGCGCAATCATTTTCTCCACGTATAGAGGACTTTGCTCCAGATACCCTTCTTCTCGATCTCTCCGGCCTTGAAACACTTTTTGGTCCACTACCCAAAATCGCCCGCGAAATCTCCTGCTGCGCTTACAGCCTCGGCCTGCAGACCAATGTTGCTGTCGCTTCCACGCTCGATTCGGCCCTGCTCGCTGCCCACGGCTTCAGCGGCGTGACTGTCATTCCGGAAGGAAAAGAATCCCAAGTTTTAGGCAGCCTGCCGGTTGAGGTGCTGTTTTCCAATCAAGCGGATTCCGAGCAAACCGAAGAATTTCTCGGAACCTTCCGCCGCTGGGGAATTCATAAATTCCGCGACCTTGCTGCTCTCCCAGAAATTGCTTTAACTGAACGTCTCGGCCAAGCCGGGCTCGATCTTCAACGCAAAGCTCGCGGCGCCAGCATTCGCGATTTAGTTCCGTGTGATCCGCCGCTGGTGTTTGAAGAAGCTATCGAAGTCGAATATCCGATAGTGCTGCTCGAACCACTGGCATTCCTATTGAACCGGATGCTGGAGCAATTGTGCGCACGGTTGCGCGGGCGCTCGCTCGCGGTGCAGGAATTGCGATTGGAACTGATGTTAGAAAATAACTTCCTTCGTGAACCGGAGCCTGCTCTGAGCGAAGCCGAAGGGTGTCCTTCGTGGTCAATAAATGAAACCACGAAGGACACGAAGTTACACGAAGGTGAACACAAAAACAATATCGGGGTTGCCCCACCCTTTCGCCCGTTTTTGGCGAAGGGTGGGATCAATAATGGTGAACAAGGAAATATTTTTCAGCGAATCATTCGTCTTCCCGTCCCTCTTCTCGATCCCAAAATTTTTCTGAAGCTTTTGCAGTTGGATTTGAACGCGAATCCTCCCGGCGCTCCCATCACCAAAATTCATCTGCGCATCGAACCCGCCAAACCTCGCCCTGCGCAGAACGGACTCTTCATACCTTCTTCGCCTGAGCCCGAAAAACTCGAGCTCACTCTGGCACGAATTAATGGAATTGTCGGCGATGACCGCGCCGGCTCTCCCTTGCTGCTCGATACGCATCGCCGAGATGCTTTCGAAATGCGGCATTTCACGCCATCTGATTCCGGATCGTGGGGCAACGGGCGTCCCGCCCGTCGGAATCAGCATCTGGCTCATCTCGCCATGCGCGAGCAGTCCACACTCGATCATCTGACCGACAGTCTTATCACCGCGCTCAGAATTTTTCGTCCTTCCATAAATGTGAGGATTAACTACAGCCAAGGACATCTCTCGCACATTCGTTCCTTAAAGGGCAGGCAGATTTCCGGTGACATTCTCTGGTCTGCCGGACCCTGGCGATCCTCCGGAGATTGGTGGGAACATGACGAGTGGATGCGCGACGAATGGGACATTGCGGTGCAGGAAAAAGACGGTATCGTCCTCTATCGCCTAGTCCACGATTTGACTTCGGGGAGATGGCTGTTGGAAGGAAGCTACGACTGAGTGATCGAATGATCGGGTGATCGGGCCATCGGGCGATTGATTTTGAGATCGCAAGATGACCCGATGACCGGATCGCCCGATGTACGTCGAGCTCCATTCCCGCTCCGCTTTCAGCTTCCTCGAAGGCTCTTCCCTGCCTGAGAACCTGATCACGCGCTGCTCTGAGCTACAAATGCCCGCGATGACGCTGCTCGACCGCGATGGCATCTATGGCGCGCCGCGCTTCCACATGGCCGCAGCGAAAGCAAGGATAAAAGCGCACATTGGTACAGAAGTTTCCTTCAACTTTTCACCACGGAGACACCCTTCGACTTCGCTCAGGGCAAGCTCCGACACGGAGAAACATGTAGCCAATATTGGTTACATTAGCCAATCATCAGATCACCCGATCACCCGATGGCCCGATCATCCGATTTCCTCCGCGTCTCAGTGTCTCCGTGTTGAATCTCGCCTCCCCGTGCTTATCTCCTCCCGCATGGGATACCAAAACCTCTGCCGCCTGATCACAAAAATGAAACTGCGCTCAGCGAAAGACGAAGGTTCAGTTTTTGAAGATGAACTCCAGGAATATTCGCAAGGATTGGTTTGCCTGACCGGCGACGACGATGGCCCGCTCGCAACGGCTTTCAAACATGGCGGAATTGAAGCTGCACGCGAATCAGTCGAGCGACTCGTGCATATCTTCGGCCGCGAAAATGTTTATGTTGAATTGCAGCGTCATTTTCATCGCGAGCAGGAGCTTCGCAACCGCGCCGCCATTGAAATTGCGCGCTCGTTAAATCTTCCATTGCTTGCTACCAACGGCGTGCGTTATGCAACCAAAAACGCCCGCGAACTCTGTGACGTTTTCACGTCAATTCGCAATCACTGCACCCTGAGCACCGCCGGACGCCTGCTCACGAGAAATTCCGAATGTCATCTGAAATCGCCTGAGGAGATGGCCAAGCTTTTCGCCGATCTGCCCGAAGCCATTGCCAATACGGTCGAGCTTTCGTCGCGTCTGGAGTTCACGCTCGAAGATCTCGGCTACGAATTTCCAAAATATCCGGTGCCCGAAGGCGAAAGCATGATGTCTTATTTGCGCGAGCGCACGCGCGAAGGATTCCAGGCTCGCTATGGCCGCAGCTCGGCGGAGTTGCAACACAAAGCCCGCACCCAGATCGAACGCGAACTGGCGCTGATCGAAAAATTAAATTTGCCGGGATACTTTCTTATCGTCTGGGAGTTGGTACGCTTCTGCCGCGAGCAGAACATTTTGGTGCAGGGCCGCGGTTCGGCCGCCAATAGCGCGGTTTGTTATTCGCTCGGCATCACTGCTGTCGATCCGGTCGGCATGGAGCTTCTCTTCGAGCGCTTTCTCTCGGAAGAGCGCGGCGAAATGCCCGATATCGATCTTGATCTTCCCAGCGGCGACGAGCGTGAAAAAGTCATCCAGCACCTTTATCAGAAGTATGGCGAGCGCGGCGCGGCCATGACTGCCAATGTCATCACCTACCGCAGCCGAATGGCCTCGCGCGAGATCGGAAAAGTGCTCGGCTTCGATCTTGAGACTCTCGATAAACTTTCTGCTGCGGTTGCGCACTGGGAATATCGCGACGAGAACGACACATTCGATCACCGCTTTCGCGATGCCGGGCTCGACCTGCGCCATCCCCGCATTCGCAAATATTTTGAGCTATGCGAGGCCATTCAGGATTTGCCGCGCCATCTCGGCCAGCATTCGGGCGGTATGGTGATCTGCCAGGGCCAGCTCGATTCCGTTGTTCCGCTCGAGCCGGCATCCATGCCGGGCCGCGTGGTCGTGCAATGGGACAAAGAAGATTGCGCCGATCTCGGCATTGTGAAAGTCGATCTGCTCGGTCTGGGCATGATGGCCGTGCTGAAAGATTCGATCAATCTAATCCGCGATCACTACAACGAAGAAGTTGATCTCGCGCATCTGCCCGCCGGCGATCCCGAAGTTTATTCGACCTTGCAAAAAGCCGACACGATCGGCATGTTCCAGATCGAAAGCCGCGCGCAGATGTCGTGCCTGCCGCGGCTCAAGCCGAAAAAGTTTTACGACATTGTCGTGCAGGTTGCGATCATCCGGCCCGGCCCGATCGTTGGGCAGATGGTGAATCCTTATTTAGAGCGGCGGCAAGGCCGACAGGAAGTGATATACGCGCATCCATCGCTTAAACCGGTGCTCGAGCGAACCTTGGGCGTGCCACTTTTTCAAGAGCAATTACTAAAGATGGCCATGACCGTCGCGGGATTCACCGGAGGCGAAGCCGAAGAGCTGCGCCGCGCCATGGGATTCAAGCGCTCGGAAAAACGCATGAAGGAAATTGAAGCGAAGCTCCGCGCCGGAATGACGCGCAATGGAATCTCTCCGGACGCTCAGGAAGAGATCGTGCTCTCCATCACTTCATTTGCGCTTTATGGATTTCCCGAGTCTCACGCCGCCAGCTTCGCTCTTCTCGCTTACGCCAGCGCATATTTGAAGCAGCATTACCTTGCCGCATTCACGGCAGCACTATTGAACAATCAGCCGATGGGCTTCTACAGTCCCGCGACGATTGTTAAAGACGCGCAACGGCACGGTTTGAAAGTATTGCCGATTGATGTGATGAAGTCGGAGTGGGAATGTACGCTGGAGCACTCAGCACTCAGCACTCAGCGTTCAGAGAAATACGTCGTGCTTCGCCTCGGTCTCCGCTATGTTCGCGGCCTGCACGAGGAAGCCGGACGCGCCATTGCTCGCGAGCAGCATCGGAGCCTGTTCACGTCGATTCATGATCTCGTCTGCCGCGTCCCCGAGCTGAGAAAAAATGAATTGCAAACGCTCGCCGAAATCGGCGCGCTAAACTCGATCCACAATTCACCACGGAGACACGGGGACACGGAGAATCTAAAAAGAGAAATTTTCTCCGTGCCTCAGTGCCTCCGTGGTGAACAAAATTTTCATCGTCGGGATGCCCTCTGGAGCGCCGCAGCTGCCGCCAATCCCTCCGGCCCGCTGCTCGAAAATATTCCCGAGCCTGACAACAAATCTCCACTTCAAATCATGAGCAACGAAGAACGTCTGGTTGCCGACTTCCGCGGCACCGGCATGACCATCGGCCCGCACCCGATGTCCTATCATCGCGAACGCATGAACAAACTCGGCGTCTGCCGCGCAATCGAGCTGTGCCAGCTTCCCAGTGGACGCAAGGTCCGCACCGCCGGCGGCGTCATCGCGCGTCAGCGTCCCGGTACCGCAAAGGGATTTGTATTCCTCAGCCTCGAAGACGAGACCGGAGTTTCAAACGCTATTGTCACCCCGGATTTATTTCAGCAGAACCGGCTGCTGCTCTCGACCGAGCAATTTCTGCTGATCGAAGGAATTTTGCAAAATCAGGACGGAGTCATTTCGGTTAAAGCCCTGAGCGTCTCGCCCCTGAACATCACTCGCGCTCAAACCGTCTCCCACGACTTCCACTGATACCTCAATGCCCGCGCCCTTTCGACCGGGAGGAACCGTGTAGAGCGGCGCTTAGCGCCGCCTAGCCCATGAAATGCAAACTAACGCGGCCATAAATGGCCGCTCTACACTCTGGATTGGTAAGAAAATCGAGAGAAGAGTTCGCGGCAAAGAGTTAGAACTATCGCACCACGCCCTCTAACGGCGAACTTGCCGTTGCGTACAACTTCTTTTCCATTCTCCCGGCAAGATACGCCTCCCTACCGGCAATCACTGCATGCTTCATCGCTTCCGCCATCAGCACCGGATCCTGAGCATTCGCAATTCCAGTATTCATCAGCACCGCATCCGCGCCGAGCTCCAGCGCAATCGTTGCATCCGACGCAGTTCCCACACCCGCATCCACGATAAGCGGCACGCCAGTAATCATCTCGCGCAGAATCTGAATATTCGCCCGGTTCTGAATTCCCAGTCCGCTTCCGATTGGCGCGCCCAGCGGCATGATCGTCGCCGCACCTGCATCGAGCAGCCGTTTAGCAAAAACCGGATCATCAGACGTGTACGGCAAAACTGTGAAGCCTTCCTTTACCAGCGTGCGAGTGGCTTCAAGCGTTGCTTGAACATCCGGATAAAGCGTCGCCTGGTCGCCAATGACTTCGAGTTTCACCCAATCGGAAATTCCAACCTCGCGCCCAAGCCGGGCCGCACGAATAGCTTCGTCCGCCGTGTAGCAGCCCGCCGTGTTCGGAAGCAGAAAATACTTTTTCGGATCAATGTAATCAAGCAGAGATTCTTTCGTGCGGTCAAGATTTACGCGCCGCACCGCGACAGTCACGATCTCGGCGCCGCTCGCCTCAAGCGCACGTGCGGTCTCCTGAAACGATTTGTACTTCCCTGTTCCGACAATCAGACGTGACTGGAACGTCCGTCCAGCGATGATAAGTGGATCTTGCATGTGGTTATTGTAATCCGCGGCGCTGACTCACATCACGGATGCCGGTTCTGGCTCAGAGTACATTTCATCAATCTCTTGCTTGAAACGTTCGTCAATCGCTCGTCGACGCAGCTTCAGGCTGGCGGTGAGCGTGCCGTTTGCCGATGAGAGCTCCTCGGGCAGCAGCCGGAATTTTTTCAGCTTCTCGTATTGCGCAAGGTCTTGGTTGATCGCCTGCAGAATTCCCGCGTAACGCGACTGAATTTCCGGAATAGCGATCAGTTCTCGGCGCGATGAGAACGCCAGCCCTTCCATGCGCGCGTACTCCTCGAGTGCGTCAAAATTCGGCACGATCAGGACGGCGGGAAATTTTCGTTTGTCGCCAACCACAATCGCCTCCGCAACCCACGGGTGATGTTTCAACGAGCCTTCGATGGGCTGCGGCGTAATAAATTTTCCGCCGGAAGTTTTCAGCAGGTCCTTCTTGCGGTCAGTCACGTACAAAAAGCCATCTTCATCCAGTCGCCCGATGTCGCCTGTCTTAAACCAGCCGTCCACAAATGCATCGCGAGTCTCCTGCGGCTTGTTCCAATAGGAGTGGAACACCGACGGCCCGCGCACCAGGATCTCTCCATCCTCGGCAATGCGCACTTCCACATTCCCGAGTGGCTTGCCGACGCTGCCCACCCGGCAAGCATCCGGCGTATTCACCGCGATCACGGGCGACGTTTCGGTGAGGCCATAGCCTTCGAAGATGCGCATGCCCATGTCTGCATACCACTCGGCGAGTTCGCGCCCCAGTGGCGCGCCGCCGGAGATACAGACTTCGACCTTTCCGCCGACTCCCGCACGCAGCTTGGAAAATACCAGTTTGTTGGCCAGCTTCCACGCCGGCGAACGAGGAGTTTTGCCCGCAAGAATTTCAGCCCGGTGCTTGCGGCCGGTGCGCAAAGCCCAGTTGTAAATCTGCTTTTTGGGAAACTTTGCCGACTTCAACTCCACCTGCGTGTGCACTTTTTCGTAGACGCGCGGCACACTCAGCAAGATGTGAGGCCGAATTTCCAGCAGTGTCTTCGGAAGCTGATCAATTTGCGGTAAATAGGCGAGCGTAACTCCGCTGTACAGCAGGCCCATATCGACGGACCGTGCGGTCACGTGCGAAAGTGGCAGAAACGAGATGCACGATGGTCCTTCTTTGAATCCGAAGTCGCGAAGAGAAAAATTGATGTTTGCCGCCATGTTGCCGTGCGTCAGCATCACGCCCTTGGGTATCCCGGTCGTGCCAGAGGTGTAAATAATGGTGGCCAATTGCTCGGGTTCCGCTGCCCGGCCCATCTCGCGGATGTGAGAATCAGGCGCAGCACTCATGAGTTGCGACATTTTGAGTGCACGCGGTTCCTCGATATCGTCCATGACGACAATTTTTTCAACGCATGTTGTGTCCAGAACTGAAAGCACTTTGTCGAGCTGCTTTTGCGCCGATAGAAAAACCACACGCGCGTCCGAATCGTTCAAGATGTAAGCAGTCTGTTCCGCAGTCAACGTCGTATAAATAGGAACCACGACGGCACCCACGAGCAGGCAGGCAAAATCCGCCACCGCCCACTCGTGCCGGTTCTCGCTGAGAATGGCAATGCGATCTCCGCGCGCAATTCCCCATGTCCTGAGTGCCTGCGCCACCGAATTCACTTTTCGGATAAATTCGTCTGCTGAAATGGGCTCCCATCCAGCCGCCGTCTTGCGTAACATGCAACGCGGCTGCTCCCGTTCGGCAATCGTAAAGAAGATATCGTTGAGGGTTTCGAGAGTCATCTAAGTAACAGCTGAATGTAACGCTTGTAGCACACTAACGCAATTCTCTGAATTGATTATCCCCAGGCGCCATCGGGGACAGGCATTTCACGTCTTGAGACGCATGTCACCAGTTTGTCTCGTAAATTGACCCGGATGGAGCGTAGAGATAGACTCGGTGCTCAGGAGAACCACATGAAACAAATGCTCTTGGCCCTGCTCCTCGCGGGCGCGGTTTTTTCCGCTCCGCTCTCCGGCGCAGCTGGCAGCAATGACACCCGCAATAATAAGGAGACCGCGGCGATGCCCAAAGTTGGCGATCTGGCCCCGGATTTTAAGATGCAGTACTTCGACGGTCACGATCTGAAAACGGTGACCCTGGACCAGTATCGCGGCAAACAGCAGGTTGTGCTTGCGTTTTACGTCTTTGCTTTCACTGGCGGTTGAACGCAGCAGATGAAAAACTTCCAGCAACACTTGAAGAAGCTGGAAGCCGCCGACACCCAGGTCTTGGGTGTGAGCATGGATAGTCCGTTCGCCAATCACGCTTTTGCCGATTCCATCGGCGTTACATTCCCGCTGCTCAGCGATTGGGGTGGCGAGACCACGAAAAGGTACGGCGTTTATGTGGATAAGTACAAAGCTGCGCGCCGCGTGAATTTTTTAATCGGAAAGGACGGGCGCATATTGGAAGAGCAGGTTGACAGCGCCGCAATTGATCCAACTAAGATAGTCGACGCCTGCGCAAGGCCGAAGCTGGATCGTTGATCTGAGCGAGTCGCGATCTGAGAACGTGTTACTGACTAGGACGAGCACTGCCTGAGTTATGGTTTCGGCTGATTTTGCGGGCACGGGCGTCTTTGCTCGTGCCCGCATTTATCAAATGTTTGCCACCGCTCCCATTAGCGCACGCCGCGGCTCGTTTGACGCTGCCCAGCACGGTTGCTATCATCAATTCGCGGGGTGGAGCAGTCTGGTAGCTCGTTGGGCTCATAACCCAAAGGTCGGTGGTTCAAATCCACCCCCCGCAACCAAAGAACCCACTGCCAGAATGCCGTGGCGTTCACCCCTTTTCAGTTTCTCCCGTTGCAAAAGATTGCTTCCGCGTGAAGCAAGCAAGAGAAGAATACTCCAAGCTGTAATTTCATCAGTAGCCGAGCCCAAGGTCATTCAAAGGAGAAATCAGCACTTTGTGGTGAGGAGTGTGCCCATTGTTTCAGCCCTGATACTTATATGGGTGATTATGATCACTGCAAGCCTACGTGACGGCTTGCAACATTAGTGTGGGCCGGCCATTTCAGAGGGTGCCAGTTTGCAAATGCAACTTGCCACCGCCACCGCTGTACGAGACTTTAGCATTCGTGGGAACTATTTCAACCTTCGGACGATGCTGCTGCGAAAGAGCCAGCATGTTTCGAAGCGCCAGAGTGTCACGCCAGACTGCCGCGGCTATTCTCCTCCGGTCGTGGAATTCGAGCTCGCTGACGGGACAAAAGGCAGCATCACTGTTCCTGAGTGCGATGCGCCGATATTAAACAGCGGCGATTGTGAAATAGCGAAGCACTACGTTTCTCTGATTATCGAAGCCCGCCAGGGCAATCTCGAAGCCGCGAAGCAACTAGCCTCTCTCGCGCAAGAATTCACTCCGGTTGTACCTGCGCAGTTCCCTTCTGAAAACGAATTTGTGGTCCCCTGCACAAGTAGCGCTACACACGCTGAACAAGCAATCAGCCAGAAGGCGGCAATTCTTCTGAAGCTTTGCCAATTGGGATATCCAGTCCCGGATTTCGTCGTGCTCACCGCGCAGGCTTACATCGAACGCGATCATGCCCTGGATGAGCATCTTGCGGATGCACTGAAGCAACTGGAAGTCCTCACGGGACAAAACTTGGGCGAGGTTAAGAATCCTCTGGTTTTCGCTATCCGTTGCGCGACCGGCCATTACATTCCGGGAGTGATGGACACCTATCTCAACGTGGGAGTTTCCGAGAGGACTTTGCCGGCACTGGAAAAGACGTATGGCGAGCTTCCCGCGCGCAAGATGTTCTTGAACAACTTGAGAAATCTTTGCCGGTTGCTTGATTACGAGAAAAACGCAGGTCTGCTGAACTCGATTCGCCACGATCTCTCTGCCGAAGAAGTCGATCGAGCCCTAGAGCAGGTTTGCGAGATCCTCAGGAGAACTGACCAAGCGCTGGTTGAAGACCCCTTCGCGCAAGCCGTGTTCCTTGGGAAACAAGCGTATAAGCATTTTCAGGAGAACCAAGAACTGGTCGTCACTCTCTGCCGCGGAACGGAACACTACCCCAGCCTTATTTTTCAAAAAATGGTGTGCACCGTCCGGCACGAGAACGCCTATGCGGGCGTGATTTCGAGCCGCCACACGCAGACTGGCGCCGGAATCGAGTTGCAAACCGCCCACAACATTTTCGGCGAAGAAATGATGACGGGAACCGCAGACATTGAGACCACAACCTTTTCCGACCGGGGGCAAATCAAAAACTCGTTCCCTGCTGTATATCACTTTGTGCCCCATCTTGCAGAGCTGGAGCTGGAGTTCGAGTCTCCAGTGACCATCGAATTCGCTGTCGAAGCAACCGGCAGAGAGCAGTGGTTTGCGTTGCTGCAGCTCAATGAAACCGCAATGGCAGGCCGCGCGGCGTTCATTGCCGTGGTCGATATGCACAAGTCGGGCGTCATTTCGCGGCGGCGGCTTACCGAATTAATTCGTCCCTACCACGTCAAGCAATTAACCAGTGACACGATCGACCACGAAGTTTTTGACTCGCTCACTCCTTTCTGCAGCGGGGTCTCTGTTCTGCCCCGATCGGCTGTCTCAGCTCGCGTATATTTCAGCAGCGAAGCGGCGCTGCGGGCCAAAAGTTTGGGCGAAAAGGTCTGCTTGTGCAAGACAACTTTCGTTCCGACAGACACCGTGGTCATGCGCGAAATGGACGCCATCATCAGCCTGACCTCCGCTGCAATTCATGTGGTCACAATTTGTCACAGCCTGGGCATTCCGGCCTTACTGAGCCTTGAGCAAAGTGGCGTGAGTCTGCACTCGGATAACCTGCTTATCAATTCGAGCGGGCGTGAGATTAAGGCAGGCGAATGGATCACGCTTTCCTCCAGGCGCAAGACTCTTTATGAAGGCCAAGCGACATTCGTGCCCGGCAGGTTGTTGCGCTATATAAAAGGAGAGCCGGTCGAGCTGCAAGAAGACGAACGGAAATCGTTTGCCGCAATCGCTTATGCATACCGCTATTATCAGCAGCTCACCAGAAGCCTGCAGGCCGATCAGGTCTCGACGTTGAATGAAGTTACTCGTCTGGTGAATTTTGAATTACGAGGTGAATCCGAAGAGGCGAAGCGGCTTGTCAATGTCTGGTTCGACGAGCGCGAAACCCAATACACGGAGGGCGTGCTCAAGAGCGACATTGGCGACCATCTCGGCCAAAGCAATGTTTTTGAGATGCTAACGCTCGAGCGCAAGGTCCGGTTTTTTAAGCGTGCGCTTGCTAAATGTGCACGCGAGCAAGTGTCCGGTTACGAGGCGGGGGCGTTCATGCTGGGACGGTTTCTGTGCATGCGGTATCCCACGACTTTTTGGAACAGTTTTTCTCCATTCGAGATTGGGCTCCTCGTCAACGAATGGGTGCTGTTTGAGAAATACATGCAGGTCCTGCACAACGTGGGCGAGAGGAAGCTCCTTCTCGCCCGCAAGCAAATTCTGAAGGGCGGGTTGGAACAACTATCGCTTCATCCGGGAAATGTGCATTCGCTGATTACGCTGAAGCTGAGTGGCGCGCCACTCGAGCAAGCCAAAGAGTCACTGCCTTCGTGGGCGGATGCTCAATCTGCCAGAGTGCTGGAACTCCTGCAGCAGCCATACCGCGCTTTCTATGACTTCAGCAAAGTTTGGTCTGTGGGGCAGCTGAAGAAGATCTGCGAAGAAGAAAACCTGCCGATTCCCAAGCCCGAAGATATTTAGCCATTTAAAAAGGTGATACTTGGTTGCAAGTATCACCTCAAATCAGAACCAAGTTAACTAAACTGCCAAAGCATGTTCTTCTTCCGCCACCGCGGCAGGCGATTTGATCCCATACAGTTCATCGCGGTCGAGTGACTGCTCCATCTCGCGCAGCACTTCGGGCAGATCCCTGCCATCGCGCGCGGCGACCAATCTTCCCAGAGCCAACGAGAGAGAAAGAATCGCGTTCATGCCCAGGTTTGCCTTTCTTTGCATGATCTGGACTTTTTCTTCGTTCGACGCGTTGCGGTTGATTTTGCCGCGTTTTTCCGCGAGATCGAGTTCCATCTCCAGTAGTTCACGATCGATGTCGGCGAGAGTGCCGAGCGACGAGATCTTCTGGCCCAGGAAACGGGGACCGACGACATCGGTCACGTTCGCTACCGCATTCAGACAACCCTTGCCGCCGTAACGCTTTGCTCGCACCCACAGATCAGCCAGTTCGCCGTTCTCTTTCATCACGGCATCGGCCTTCACATCGGGAGAGAAGCGATAGGTTTTTTCTTTCTCTTTGTACACGAAGTATTGGGAGTACTTCCGCGTGAGTGGACCGGCCTCAATGATGCTGTCCACCAGGTGAATCGCCTCGTCCGTTCCAGCCGAGACTCCCAGCGGAGTCGCGGCGGAGAACTTCATGCCGTTATCGAGCATCACCACGACTCCGACGGTCGGGATACCAGCATTCGTGGGCTCCTCGTGGGCGGAGATGTCGGTGATGATGAGGTCGGGATCCAGCTTGCGAGTAATCTTGACTCCCTTCTTTGCCATCTCCATCAACTCGACGACGCGGCCATACTTGACCAGCCTCTCGGTGTTCGCGCCGCCTCCGCATTTCAGGCCAAGAGCGCCGACGGCGAAGCTGATGTCGGCTTCCATGACCTCGTTCGGAGACTTGGAGCGATGCGAAAGCACCAGCGCCAGTCCCATCTTCTTTGCTGTGCAAGTGGCCAGCAGAGTTTCGCTGAGCGAGCCGATCTGGTTGGCCTTGATCAATGCGGTGTTGATCAGTCCCTGCTCGGCGCATCTCTGAATGGTCGAATCTTTCGTGGTGACCAGATCGTCGCCGATGATCAGAATTTCCTGGTCGAGTTCCTTCATCAGTTTCTTCCATCCCTCGTAGTCATCTTCGGCAAACGGGTCCTCGAGAGAAACGATGGGATACTTCTTGACCCAGCGCACGTAAAGATCGACCATCTCATCGGTGCTCAGGGTTTTCGGATCCTCGGCCCGCCAGAAGAGGTACTGACCGACTGATTCCTTCTCGCCCGTCTTCTCGCGATAAGCATTGCTGAGTTCGCTCGCGGCGGGATCGAGGGCGAGGCAAACATCACGATCGGGAACGAAACCGCATTCCTCAATCGCCTGCACCGCAACCCGCAGCGCTCTTTCTTCAGGAAGCAGATCGCCTTCCTGTTTCGCGAATGAACCAACAATGCCGCCTTCGAGGCCAATGCCAACGAAGTTGAGGCCTTCCGTATCCTGAATGATTTGGATGGCGCGGCTCTGCAGCATGTTGGTGACGCGCTGCGCCTCAATGTAGTCCTTGGCAGTGAGCGGCAGGAACATCAGTTCCTGAAAGCTCAGGTTGCCACCCATATCCTCGGTGTGACGTCCACCCTGAATGCAGTTTCTGAACTCCCAAGGCGCGAAAACAATGCGTCCGTCTGGGAGCTCCAATTCCTGCAGTCGATGCAGGCGGAGCTTGCGGCGAAGGGTTGCAGGGTCAACCGCACGTTGCTCCCCGGCTGCGTGCACCGGTTCGACGGCGTGCACTTGCGCGGCCTTGGTAGCGGCTTCTTCTTGTCTGGCCTTGAATGCTTTGTACCTGCCTGCATCGGAGAGCAGAAAATCGAGCAGGGCGACGGCGCCAACTGTGAACAGAGCTCTGCCAATATAGACGGACGCGGGGACTGCGAAATATAGCCCGAGCAGAATCAGAATGATTCCCGGGGCGAAGGTGAACTGGCTGAGCACTTTGCTCACTCTCGGTCCAGCAGCGGCGACGGCGAGGTTCTGCGTCTTCACGGCCGGATGGAAGCTTCCCGCTTCTTTGTGCACTCCCACAAACTTGCCGTAGGGTATCTTCACGAACATCTCGAGATACCACAGCCATCGCTTGAAGAAGCTTTGGTTCAGCTTCGCCTCCGCGGCCACCGCCAGTTCGGGTCGCAAGTTGTTCGTCTTCACCGCGGTGAGGTAGTGCCCCATTTCATGCACAGCGATATTGGTATGCCAGGATGCGTACCAGATCGCGGACGAGATTCCAAGCTCACGGCTGAGAAACATCTCTCGCAGCACGGCAAATTTCGAAGCTACATGCAGGGGAATGCTCAGGAGCGAGGTCAGAAACGCAGCGTGGAAGGAAACCAGTTTGTGATTGGCGATAATCCAGCCACGATCCAGGCGCGGCATTTCGCTCGGTGTTTGTGTGAGTCTGAAGATCAATTGTTTGAGGGAATCTTTAAAGTTGAAAGGTGGATGGGAGATTAACCTGGGTTGCTCTGACATGGCGGGCTCCAGTGAGGTGATGTTGAACTGGGCCAGTGCACGCCTCGGCGGCAGATGCTAATCAAAAGCGGATCTGAGCTGCCGGTTCGAGAAGCACTCCTGACCTCAGCATAGAACCAAGCACACAGGCGATTCTCCGTCGGGCAGGCGGTGTAGGTCTGTGACTCATATCACAGAGCTTTGTGCTTGGAATACGAAGAAACCTTCCGCCGTCGCGGTAGACGCAACTAAATCTTCAATGACTTTTTCAAATGGCGCGTGGCTTTTACTGGCCTAGTTCACGGCGATCAAGATCCTTGGACTAGACAGCTGGATGTTCGGAAAGCGCCGCGCTAGGTTTTTGCACACTGGTTGTAAAGCCACGCGAAAACCGCACCGCCGATGAGGCCATCGACAATACCGTATAGTGTCCCTATTACCAGCCCGGCAACGCTGCGCGTCGCATGATAGCCAGGGTACACCGACGCCATGAACTGGAGGAATTGCTGCCCATAGTTGCCCCAGATCAGGTTAGTCCCGGTCATGAACAGCATGACGAACCCCCACAAAACTGCCGATGCTACAGCCAAACCCCTTATGCTGAATTTCATAGTGAACCTCCTTCTCGTGACCCAATGCCTCGCGCTGTCGCCGGCTCATTGCAGCAACAGAGGAATTTTGCGCTGCCACTCGCAGGAATTACTTTTGTTCTCCTATCCGTATCATGCCTGTGAACCGCCCGAGCGTTTCTCGCTCTAATCGTGCATCGATCATCTACTGACGGTATGCGGCCATGAGAAGCCAGACTGCTCCGAGCTAAGCGGCTGCCGCAACGACATCAGCGACACAGCTTTTTGGGCGATGTGCTCCGCGCTGACTTCGAATGCCTTGATCAACTCCCAAGGCGCGCCCGATTCGCCAAAGCGGTCGCGAACTCCGATGGCAGCAGTGATGACTCTTGTGCCATAAACCTCTGGCGAAGAAGTGATGATCCAACTCACTGGCCACGCCAGCGCGCCGATCTGGTGCTCCTCCGCCGTAATGATCAACCCCGTCTCTTTGGCCGCGCGAACTACTGCGTCCGTATCGATGGGTTTGAGCGTATGCATGTTGATCACGCGAGTCTCCCATCCGAACTCCCGCTGCAGGATAAAGGCCGCCCGCATGGCTTCGGGAACCATGGGTCCGCAAGCCATGATGGTGAGGTCCTCCGACTCATTCTCATATTCGGAAGCCAGTCGTGTTTCAAATGCATCCGCGAAGTCCACCGCGGCGTGACGGAGTCGAATGACATTGGCTTTGCCAAAAACAAACGGCGTCTCTGCTTTCGTAACGACAGGCGTCGCCTCACGCGCGAACCGGATGTACTTGGGCCCGATGTATTCAAGCAGAAGATAGCTCGTGGCTTTCTTCGTCTCGATGACATCGCAAGGCACCACGACAGACATGTTCGGCAAGCCACACATGGCAAACAAATCCTCGAGCGCCTGGTGGGTTGCGCCATCGGGGCCAACCGACACGCCTCCGTGCGCGCCCGCGATCAGCACGTTAAAGTTGCCGTAACAGACGGAAGTCCGGATCTGATCAAGATTCCGTGCCGCAGCGAATGTCGCGTAGGTGCCCAAAACCGGCAGCTTACCTTCCCTTGCCAATCCAGCAGCCACTGAGGTCGCAGACTGTTCCGCGATCCCCATGCTGATCCAACGTTTCTTTCGCTCGGGCTTTCCAGCATAAAAATCGCTTATTGTAATCGAGCCGGAGATGTCGAGGCCGAGGCAGACAATGCGCTCATCGTCGCCGTGCTCGGCCAACGCCTGGCCGAATCCTTTTCGCGTCGGCTCCATCTTTGCGTTCATCACGATCAGCCGGTTCCACCAGTAATCACGACTGAAGCGCGGGAGCTTTTCATCGAGGGAGCGTGTGGCTTGTTGCTGATATTTTTC
Source organism: Terriglobales bacterium (assembly GCA_035517535.1). GTDB lineage: Bacteria > Acidobacteriota > Terriglobia > Terriglobales > Acidobacteriaceae > Gp1-AA145. Next base: position 12,302 of record DATIYR010000394.1, on the reverse strand, counting down.
CGCATAATCCAGCAGGCCGGCATATGGAACGTTTTCTTTAACACCAAGTTCTTGCAGACCCTGAATCATTTCTTCTTGGTTCGGAGCTTTGCCATGCCAGCCGGCGACATTTTCCATAAAGCTGACGCCTTTCCCCTTCACGGTTTCCGCGATCAGAAGCAGCGGCCTTGCTGATCCGGCTCGATTCCAAGACAACGCACGAACGATTTGCGACATATCGTGTCCGTCAATTCGCACTACGTCCCAGCCAAAACTCTTGTATTTATTTTCGAGGGGATCAATGTTCATCACCTCGGCGACCGCACCATCGATCTGTAGCCGGTTGTAATCCACAATTCCGACGAGATTCTCGAGGTGGTAATGGCCGGCCTCCATGGCCGCTTCCCAGATTTGACCCTCCTGCTGCTCGCCATCACCCATAATGCAAAACGTGCGGTAGGTTTTCTGGTTGAGTTTGGCCGCGAGCGCAACGCCGACCGCGAGACTCAGGCCTTGCCCGAGCGAGCCTGTAGAAACCTCAACCCCAGGCAGTTTGAGCCAGTGGGGATGGCCTTGAAAGGCAGAGCCAAGTTTTCGCAGGAGCACCACGTCTTGCGGATCGCAGAATCCAGCAAAAGCGAGCGCGAGATATAGGCTAGGCGCCTTATGCCCTGCCGACCAGATGATCCGGTCGCGCCCTGGCCAATTTGGGTTGTGCGGATCGTGATTCGCGACTTTTAAGTAAAGAGCGGCAGCGATGTCCATGATGGATAGCGTGCCGCCGGCATGCCCCGAACCGGCGGCACAAAGCGCCACCAGATCGTAACCGCGCATCAATTTCGCCGCTTCGACTAGTTGCTCGAGCGAATATTCGCGAATGAGTTTTCCGGTTGCAGAGTCAGTCAATGCATAGGCCCTCCTGCGGCAGAGTGCACCGCACAGATATCGCCTCTCGATCATCTGTTATGAGCCATGGCTGTTCGGTGACGTGCCTCACCCGGTCCGGTGATCAGGCTCACGTGTTGTTATGCAGCGAGGATAACCGTAGCAGTCTGCGACGGTCCCGCTGCTTCATCTGGACTTTTACTTCCTCTCGATAACCCTCCGAATGTGCTCGAAGGCCCAATCGACCTCTTCGTGCTTGATGACCAGCGGAGGTGCAATTCGAATCACGTGGTCGTGGGTTTCTTTGCACAGCACGCCTTCCCGCTTCAATGCTTCGCAATACGGCCTCGCCGGACTATGCATTTCAATTGCAATCCATAATCCTTTGCCGCGGACTTCTTTCAGGTCCGGGCTGCGCAGGGTTTGCAACAGTCCGAGGAAATAGGCGCCCAACTCAGCCGAGCGCTCAACGAGTTTCTCCCCGACTAAAACTCGCATGGCCGCGCGTGCCACCGCACAACCGAGCGGGTTCCCGCCAAACGTGCTGCCGTGATCGCCGGGTTTGTAAACACGGAGAACTTCCCATGAAGACAGAACCGCGGAAACCGGATAGAAGCCGGCGGCCAGTGCCTTGCCGATGATCAGAACATCGGGCTTGATGCCCTCGTGCATGTAAGCAAACAGTTTGCCGGTGCGGCCGAGTCCAGATTGAATCTCGTCGGCCATGAGCAGGACGCGATTCTGATGACATATTTCTGCTGCTCGCTTGAGATATCCTTCGGCCGGAATGTTGATGCCGGCTTCTCCTTGAATGGGCTCAACCAAAAACGCGCATGTGTAGGGGGTGATTGCATCTTCCAGCGCCTGCGCATCACCGAAAGGAATAATTGTGAAGCCGGGAGCAAATGGCCCGAATCCTTCGCGATATTGCGAGTCGCTCGAAAAGCTCACGAGCGTGACCGTTCGGCCGTGAAAGTTATTGGCGCACACGATAATTTCGGCTTGGTCGTGCGGAATGCCTTTAACTTTGTATCCCCATTTGCGCGCGGTCTTGATCGCAGTCTCCACGGCTTCGGCACCGGTGTTCATGGGCAGCGCCATATCGTAGCCGGTGAGTTCGTGGAGCTCCTTGTAGAACAGCGGCAACTGATCATTGCGAAATGCGCGCGAGGTGAGCGTGACTTTCTGACCTTGCTCAATAAGGGCTTGCAGAATTTTCGGATGGCAATGACCCTGGTTCACCGCCGAATACGCGGCCAGACAATCCAAATAACGTTTGCCATCGACGTCATACAACCAGACTCCTTCGGCGCGGTGAATGATCACATCCAGCGGGTGATAGTTATGCGCGCCAAATTCGTTCTCCAGTTCAATGTAATCACGCGCGTGCAAGCGCTCTTCCGTTACGACTTCGCTCGTCATAGCAACCTCACTTTAAAGATCACTCCAGCAACATGGTTAACAGGGCCATGCGCACGTACAAACCATTCACCGCCTGCCGGAAATAAAGCGCGCGCGGATCCTGATCCACGGAGCTGTCGAGTTCCGCCGTGCGCGGCAGCGGGTGCAGGATCAACGCATTCGGCTTCATCTTTTGCAACACCGCCGAGTTAATAGCAAACTGCTGCGCCGCGCCGAGACTGCTGATGGGCTGGGGCCGGATGCGCGTCTGATACACCACGTCAACTTCTCCGATAATGCGATCGATTTGCGATTCCACCTCGTAGCGCACTCCGTGCTCATTCAGGTAATTGAGAATGTCAGCTTTCATTTGTTGCTCGGGCGGGCTCACAAAGAAAATCTTCACACGCTCAAATTTCGCCAACAGATAAGCAAGCGATCGCACCGTCCTGCCCTTATCCAGCTCGCCGATCATGGCAATGCTCAAGCCATCCAGCGGCCGTTCGCGATAGATGGTGTACAGATCGAGCAATGCCTGCGTGGGGTGTTGCCCATCGCCGTCGCCGGCGTTGATCACAGGAACAGGAGACACCTGCGCCGCCCGCTTCGCCCCGCCTTCCTGGTGATGGCGGATGACAATCACGTCAGAGTAGCTGCCGACAATGCGAATAGTGTCCTCCAGCTGTTCACCCTCCACCACAGAGGAAAATGCTTGCGCGTGCTCGGTTGCCAGAACACTGCCGCCGAGGCGGTGCATAGCCGCCTCAAAAGACAAACGCGTGCGGGTCGAAGGCGCATAGAAGAGCGTCGCCATGATGCGGTTCTGGTACTCGAGCGAACCGCCGCGGGCAACTAGTCGTTCCATGCCGCGAGAGCGGTCAAACAATTCCATTAACAGCGGCACAGTGAACTGCTGGGATTCGATGATATGGCGCAATCTGGTCTCATGCATCGGCGCGGTTTTCATGTGGGCATTCCTCAACGTCAGCTCTGTGGCTGGTTGCGCCATAATTCACCTGCTCTCTGCTGGAAGCTCGATCTGCTCATGCATAGCGACTTCAATTAAGCCATCTTCAGGAACCACATGAGTACCGGCGAATCCCGCGACCGCGCGCGATAAGTTCACATCTGAGGTGATGATCGCCTCTCGTCCGCCCTGATCGATAAACCGCAAAACAGATTCAACCTTTGGGCCCATATTTCCCGGCGGAAAATGCCCCTCTTCCGCATACTCCTGCAATTCGCGTGAGCCAACGGTCTCTAGCGCGCGCTGATTTATGTTTCTGTAGTCGAGGTAAACGTAATCTGTGTCGGTTGAAATCACGAATAGATCCACGTGCAAGCTCAAAGCTAGCAGAGCCGAGGCGCGGTCTTTATCAATCACGGCTTCTACACCCTGCAGCCGGCCGTCTTTCCACGCCACCGGAATGCCGCCGCCGCCGCACGCGATGACGAAAGCGCCTTGCTCGACCAGTTCTCGGATGGTCTGAAGTTCGACGATCTCCGCGGGGTCTGGCGAAGGCACTACCCGTCGGTAGCCGCGGGCCGCATCCTCGACAATGTGCCAGCCGAAAAGCCTTTGGCGTTCCTCCGCTTCTGTGCGCGAATAAAAGGGGCCAATCGGCTTGGCGGGGTTGCACATTGCCGGGTCATCGAGCGAGACAAGTACCTGCGTCAGCACGGTGACCACCGGAATGTGCAAATTGGCCAGCTGGAGTTCGGTATCGAGAGACTGCTGCAGCAGATAACCGATTTCGCCTTGCGTGCAAGCGTCGCAAACATCCAGCGGATGCCCCGGCACCTGGCTGGCCCCGCGCTCGGAACGCAGCAGCGCGGCGCCAACTTGCGGCCCATTGCCGTGAGTGAGAACGATCCGCCATCTCTCGCGAACTAATTTGACGATTTCTCTCGCGGTGCGGCGGGCGTTCACGAGTTGTTCAGCAGTGGTCCCTTTTTCGCCCGCGCGAATGAGGGAGTTACCGCCGATGGCAAGGAGCATGGTTTTCATGGCGGCTCCCGATCACGCATGCGCCAGCTCCAGCACGGTTACAGGATGCACTGGCCCGACGGGCACATGCTTCATCAGTTCCAGCATGATGGCTTTCTGCACGTGCAAACGGTTCTCGGCCTGCTGAAAAACCACGGAGCGATTTGAATCCATCACTTCGTTGGTCACTTCTTCACCACGGTGCGCAGGCAGACAGTGCATAAAGATCGCGTCCCGTTTCGCGAGTGCGAACAGCGCCGCGTTTACTCGATATCCAGCAAAGATTTCGCGCCGCCGCTCTGCCTCGACCTCCTGTCCCATGCTGGCCCATACATCCGCGTAAACGACATCCGCGCCCGACACTGCCTCGTTCACGTCATTCGTAATGTGGCATCGGCCGCCGGTTTCGCTTGCGCGCTGCTCCGCCCACGCAATCGCGGGCGGTTGCGGTCCATAGCCGCGAGGAGAAGCAATTCTCACATCGGCGCCGACTTGTGCGCCGGCAAACATGAGCGAATGGGCAACGTTGTTGCCGTCGCCGACGAACGCAACCTTCAGTCCTTCGAGTCTTCCCTTTACTTCCCACATGGTCATGTAGTCGGCCATCGCCTGGCAGGGGTGGCTGAAATCACTCAGCCCGTTGATCACAGGAATAGAAGCATAGCGTGCCATCTCTTCGACAATATCGTGCGAAAAAGTGCGGATCATGATGCCCTGCACCATGCGCTCCAGATTCTTGGCAACGTCATACACCGACTCGCGTTTGCCAAGGTTGATCTCTGCCAGTGACAGGTACAGCGAGAAGCCGCCCAACTGCTGAATGCCGACATCGAACGTGACCCGTGTACGCAGCGAGGGCTTTTCGAAGATCATGGCCAGGGTTTTGCCCCTGAGCGACTCGCCATGAAGGCGGGGCGCGGCTTTGATGTGCCGCCCCAACAGAATCAAGTACTCAATTTCGGATGGCGTGAAAGCGCGGATTGTAACGAAGTCTTTGACTCTCATCGCCCCACCCCCATCGGCACTTCGAATTGTGAGAGGATGTCCACCAGCCCGGGCTGCGACAACTCCTCGACGTCATATGTGACGCGCAACGCCGGCTTCTTAATCTTGATCACTCGGGCGAGGTCGATCGGCGTGGCGATCAGCACCAGATCGCAGGGCGTGCGATTAATCGTTTCTTCTAGTTCGTGACGCTGTATGGCGCTGTAGCCCATTGCCGGAAGAATGTTGGCGATGTGAGGATATTTTTCGTAGGTGCTGTGGATAGAGCCAACCGCGAACGGTTTGGGGCAAATCAGCTCCGCTGCTCCAAAATGCCTCGCTGCGACTACACCCGCGCCATAAGGCATCTCGCCATGCGTCAAGGTCGGCCCGTCTTCAACCACCAGCACGCGCCGCCCCGCGACGAGTTCGGGCTGCGACACTGAAACCCGGCAGGCCATCTCGACAATCGCCGCATGGGGATTGACTTCGTGAACGTTGCGCCTGACGGTTTCAATACCCTGTTGCGACGCGGTGTCCACTTTGTTGATTACCACTACGTCGGCGCGACGCAGGTTTACCTCTCCAGGGAAGTAAGCGAGTTCGTGCCCGGCGCGGTGCGGATCGGCAACGACAATTTCAAGATCAGAAACATAAAAAGGCGTGTCGTTGTTGCCGCCGTCCCAAAGAATAAGGTCGGCTTCTCTTTCCGCCCGCCGCAGTATGTGTTCGTAATCCACGCCGGCATAGACAACCGTACCTTCGCGGATATGCGGCTCATATTCCTCTCGTTCTTCGATCGTGCATTGCTGCAGGTCCAGATCCTCCATTGTCGCGAAGCGCTGCACAGCTTGTGCAGCCAAGTCGCCATAAGGCATCGGGTGGCGAACCACGACAACTCTCAACTGCTGCTGTCGAAGTCTGCTGGCCACGAATCTGGATACCGGACTTTTCCCACAACCCGTGCGCACGGCGCACACCGAGATCACTGGCACCGATGATTTGAGTTGCGTGTGCTCGACCGCCAGAAGGCGAAAGTCAGCGCCGGCCGCCACCACGCGTGATGCGAGATGCATGAGGTTCTGGTGCGAGATATCGCTGTAGGAAAAGACAACCTCGTCAATCCTTTCTTTCGCGATCAGATCTTCCAACTGTGTTTCTTCGTAAATCGGAATGCCATCGGGGTAGAGCAACGGACCGGCGAGCGAAGCCGGATATCTGCGATTCGCAATGTTGGGAATCTGTGTGGCCGTGAAGCCAACGACGTAATACTCAGGATTGCTGCGGAAAATAACGTTGAAGTTATGAAAGTCTCGTCCAGCGGCCCCCAGAATGAGGATTCTTTTCATGGGCTTGCCCCCTGTCAGAACCCGCGACTTTATTGTCTCGTTGGCCCTGAACAGGGGCTGTGCGGCTTGTCACTCGCCCATGTGACCTTCCGCACGGCGCTTACGGCATTCCTTCAAGTCAGATAAAGAGGGGTAATGTGTGCCTGCGTTACTTTCGCGGCGTTCAACCCCAATGCACTATGACTTTGGCTCAGTTTGTCAGGAAGAATGCCTTACGCAATAAGCGGCGCAGTGTGCTTACCGTGCTCAGCGTGGCTTTTTCGCTTTTGCTGCTTTCGTTTCTGATGTCGGTGTGGAGGGCGTTTTACATCGATAAGGGCAGCGCGGCATCTGCGCAGCGGTTGATCGTGCGGCATAAAGTGTCGCTGGCGAACTTTATTCCGATTTACTACCGCGACAGGATTCGCAAAATTCCAGGTGTTGTTCACGTCATTCCGTTGAACTGGTTTCAGGGAGTCTACAAGGACAACAAGCCCGAGAATATGTTCGGCCGCTTCGGAACTGATCCGGACGAGTTCTTCGAGACATACGCGGAACTCTCGATTCCCGCGGACCAGAAAGAGGCCTGGAAACACGACCGGGCGGGCTCCGTAGCCGATATTCAGTTGGCGAAGACACAGGGATGGAAAATTGGCGACCGGATCGTAATCCAGGGTGACGTCTATCCGATCAGGCTGGAACTGACGCTGCGCGGTTTATTCACTTCCCCGTTGCCGAACAATTGCCTGTACTTCAATTGGAAATACGTCGAGGAGGGCGTCTCGTGGGCCAAGGGCCACGTGGGAATTCTTTGGATTCTGGTCGATTCTCCGCAGAATATGGACCGCGTCGCCGCCGCAGTAGATCAGATGTTCAGCAACGCGCCCGAACCGACAAAGACGGAAACCGAGAGAGGCTTCATGTTGAGCTTTATTGCAATGCTAGGGAACGTGAAGACTTTCATACTGGTGATCTCACTTGCGGCGGTATTCACGATTCTTCTGGTTTCCGGAAACACCATGGCAATGTCAATTCGCGAGCGAACGCGGGAAGTGGCGCTGCTGAAGACGCTCGGGTTTCAGCGGCACACGATTCTCGAACTGTTCGTAGGAGAAGCTGTCGGACTGACCTTGCTCGGGGGAATTCTCGGTACGCTGGTCGCGCTTCCCATCCTCTGGGGCATGTCTCACATTGCTCAGCTCAGCGGGCTATTTCTTGTGGCCTTGCATGACTGGAAAACGACCGCGCCGGTCGCCTGGGCAATTGCCGCCTTAGCCGGGTTCCTCAGTTCCGCCATCCCGGCCTATTACGCCAGCCGCACGCGTATTGTTGAGGGATTACGAAGTATCGGCTGAACGTCTTCCCCGGTACGCACGAAACCGTTTACGCGCTGCGTTTGTGCTCAGCCCGCGCACGTTCAACGTAGCGTCCTGTCCGCACATCCACTCGTACGATTTCTCCCGGCCCGATAAACAGAGGTACGCGGATTACAAATCCGTTTTCCAGGATTGCGTTTTTCCACGCGCTGTCCTGCTGTGATCGCGACGGCGGTGCGGTCGTGGCAATGCGCGCCTCCTCAATATCAGGAACCACGGCGCTGATTGGTTCACTCGCAAAAAACTCCACGGGAATTTCTTCGCCAGGCTTCAGAAACCGCGCTGCGGGCCCAATCACGGTGATGGGAACTTCGATCTGCTCGAAAGTGTCGGGGCGCATGAATGTGCAGCTGTCGTTCTCCGAATATAAGAACTCCATCGTGCGCCGTTCAAGTTCCAAATTCTCCAGCTTTTCTTGCGGCCGGAAATGAGGTTCCCACATTGTCCCGCTATGCGCGTTGAGCAGCTTTGTCTTGACCACGCCGCTCATTTTCGCCGCGCCCGCCTTCGACTCGACCTCGAGAACCTTGTAGATTTCTTTATCAATGCGAACAGCCATTCCTGCTTGCAATTCGGATGCAATGACCATGACTGCCTCTCCGTTCTGTCGATGAACTTTTATTTGGCGGCTGTTTCACAAGCTCAAGCCGCCTGCATCAGCTGTTTTGGCCTCTGCGCCATTCTTGAACTAACGAAAAACTATTGCTGTGATTAGAGTCACCCTGCTTCACAGTTTTCACCGAGCAACTCATCACGCTGCGGAGAAGCACTGGCTTCGAAATCATTTGACGTGTCCACAATCACTGAAACCAACGCTCTGGCGTAGTAGACAGAAATTAGGCCGGGCGTCTGCCGAAAGACCAACGCTCAACTTCAGTTTGTCCTAACAGGCGCGAGCGTGACGATGCCCGGCAACGAATCGCAAACTCCACCAACTCGGCTCAGTCGATAAAGGAGGCCCATCATGCCTGCCATTGCGAAGAAGCCAACAAAGAGGACACCGTTGCGTTCCACCCTGAAGGGAAAGCCCGCCGACGCCACCGAGGTAATCCGGCGGATTGGGAATGAGTGGGCGCGTCACTGGAACGCAGCAGATGCGGACAGCATAGCCGCTCTATATGCCGATGAAGCGGTCTATCTTCCGCCGCACCATGTCGCCGTCCATGGCCGTGAAGCAATCCGCGAATATTTAAGAACGCCGCTCACGCACGGCGTTTGCAACCTGGGTTTCACCGTCACGTATATCAAGCAACTGGGAACAAATGGCGTGGGATGTTGGCACTTACAGCATGATGGTTCCGCAAAGTGACGGCACCAGCAAGGAAGACCGCGGAAAGTATCTGAGCGTATGGAAGCATACCGGGAAGGGATGGCGGATTGTGGCCGAGGCGTGGTCAAGCGATCTGGCGGCATCAGCTTGATTCTGAATCGCCGCTTTCAATTTATGGCGAGTCCGTACAGCGGGAGGTTTGTATGGAACTGATATTGAGTGTCGAAGAACGGGAACTCTTGTTGCAGATTCTGGAACAGCGCCATCACGATCTGCAGAAGCAGATCTCGCACACATTTCATCGCGACTTTAAGCAGATGCTGCGCAGGAATGAGACATTGATCGAGTCTATGCTGAGCCAGTTGCGCACAAGTGAGTATGCTGAGGCTTCCTGATTCACTGCTGTGCAGCGTAATACGCTGCGCCGCAACGTTGCCACAGGGTTAGCGAGACCTTACCTCGGTGTGTACTCCTGCCGCGAGAACCCCAGCCGTTACATGATAACGAAGAAAATGCTGACCTTCTGCCTGCAGGGATGCTTTGCCGCCATCGATAGTAATAAGGTGATCACGCTGTAAGAATTCCAACCAGCTCTCAAACGTCGAACCGTCGTAGAGTTCCGGGTATTGGTGGCATGACTTCATGTAGAACGCGTACAAATTTGTCGCTGCCATACCCGCTGGCCCGGCGGATGCCAGCAATTGCAGCGCAGGAAGCTGAGTGTCCCAGATGATGGCGTGATCGGGGTCCGAGGCTTGTTCCATCGAAAAAACCGAGAACGAATCTTGCTGCGGCTCTTCTGAGAGCGGCGGAGTTTTGCCGAGCACAAGCACAATCGCAATGGGAATGATTGCAAGGAGAGTCAAAGTGATTATCAGCGGAAGCAGCGAAGGCATTTTGCACCTCCTTACAGTCCAATATTCAACTTGCCTGGGTGAAACCTCAGTGATGCAAATCACATGGATTAGTGCAACCGAGAGTTTTCGTCAAGCTGCGGTTAGGATCAGAGTTCCATGCTGGCTCGCAAATAATCGAAGTCCCGGTGCGGCGCGACTTGAAATCCCATTCTCTTCGTGATGGCTTGCATGGCCACGTTATCTGGCATCATCTCTGCTGAGATGAACGAAACGCCTTCGTTGCGCGCGACTTCGACGACACGCCGCAAGAGTTCGGCACCGATCCCCTGGTTCTGATATGTATCGGTAACTACCACGGCAACTTCTGCTTCGTGGCCATCGGAGACGCGGTTCATTCTCCCTACGCCGATAATTTCAAAACCGGTTGCGCCTTGGTGCTCCACCACCAGCGCCAGTTCACGGTCGTAATTCCCAAAGCAGATTCGAACCAGACGCTCGTGGGCAACGCGAGTCTTCAAACTCAAAATTCCGAAATAGCGCAGGTAAACACTGCGGTCGGAGAGCGTCTCGTGAAACTTGACCATGAGCGGTTCGTCTTCCGGGCGGATGGGCCGGATTGTAACTTCGGTTCCGTTCTTCGTTTTCCACGGCCAGACATATTGAATCGGGTATGGCCGTATGGCGGGCTTTGCCAATCTGTCTGCAATCGTCTCTTTTCCATGAAGGACGATGCGCGCATCGAGCGCGAGCAGACGGTCGGGTGAAGCCACAAGTGGATTGATATCGATTTCAGAAATCCATGGCTGTTCGACGACCAATTGGCTGAAACGCACGAGCAATTTCTCAAGCTCTACAAGGTTCACGGGCTTTCTACCGCGAACTCCTTTCAGTGCTTTGAAAATCCGCGTCTGCTCCATCATGCGCTGTGCCAGGGTTGTGTTCAGCGGAGGCAACGCCAGCGCGCGGTCGCGATAGACTTCGACCAGTTGCCCGCCGGAACCGAAGAGCAATACGGGACCAAATTGCGGATCGATGCTGCTGCCGAGGATCAGTTCGTAACCATCGCCGCCCATTCGCACCATGGGCTGCACGGTCACTCCACCAAAATGCTGGGCTCCGGCTTTCTCGGTGACCGCCGCTTGGATTTCCTTGAATGCGCCGCGCACCGCCGCTTCGTTTTTCAGATCGAGCTTCACCCCGCCAACGTCCGTTTTGTGAGTGATGGTCTCCGAAAATAACTTCAGCACGATGGGATAGCCGATCTCGGCCGCGTGTTTAACGGCTTCGTCTTCGGTTCGGGCCACTCGAGTATCCACCGTCGGAATGCCGTAGGTGGCCAGCAATTTCTTCGACTCGAATTCGTTCAGCAGGAAATGGCCTCGCGACCGGGCTTCGTTGATAATCGCGGCAGCAAGCGTTTGAGAAACTTTCCCTGAGCTTTCCGCCGCGAGAACCGGGGTTTCGTACAAGGACCGCAAATTGTAGGTGTAACGCCACATGTAACAGAAAACTTTGGCGGCAGTATCGGGATAGGAAAATACCGGAATACCAGCATTGCTCAGCACCGGCTTTGCGTTCACAATGCTCTCGCCTCCCATGAAGCTGGCGAGGATCGGCTTCCGGCCATGGGCATAAGGTCTGAGGCCTTCGGCGACGACGGTGGGATCGGTCATACCCTGCGGAGTGAGCACGACCAGTAATCCATCACTGTTCGGATCTTTCGCGGCAATCTCGACCGCCTTCGCATAACGGTCAGCTTCAGCGTCGCCGAGAATGTCAATTGGATTATTGCGGCTCCAGTGCGGGGGAAGGAATTCGTGGAATGCATTCATCGCTTCCGGAGAAATGGGAGCGAGTTCGCCGTCATTGGCGACGAGTGCGTCGGTTGCGAGTACGCCCGGACCGCCGGCGTTGGTCACAATTGTGAGGCGCGGCCCCTTTGGGCGCACTTGCTTGCTCAGCACGTCGGCCATGTAGAAAAGATGGGCGATGTTTCTTACTCGCAGCACTCCGCAACGGCGGCAAGCTGCGTCGAGGACCTCGTCGCTGCCGGTGAGCGCGCCTGTATGCGATGCCGCCGCGCGGGCGGCTGCCTCTGAAGCGCCGGCCTTGATCAGGATGATCGGCTTTTGCAGCGCCACCTCGCGCGCGGCCGAAACAAACGCACGCGCGTCGCCGACCGATTCCATATACATCAGAATGCTGTGAGTATTTGGGTCATCGCCGTAATAGCGG
>DATIYR010000393.1:0-2965 GCA_035517535.1 Terriglobales bacterium | reverse complement strand
GTTTGCATCGCCGAGCTTAAAGCGTTGCAGAAACTGTAAGCGTGATGACCCGCAAGCACATTCTTCCCTTCCGAGAGCGGGTCGAAATATGTCTCATCGAGAAGGAAACGCGCCGCCATGGTTTGGTAGCGGTCTCCCGCGCCGCGATGCCACGCCAGGAAAAGATTTTCCGGCAATGTGTAAGGCTCATCCCAGCCGTAGTCGGCGCTTGTGTTCTCTCCGATTGAAGCGCGCCACTCGAGTTGCGGTTTGTCGCGATCGAGCGCATGGGGCGGAAGATGCGGCTCGGCCGCATCCGTAGTTCGGTTGAGGAGACTGAAATCCGGATCGAGAGCGCAAAAAGCATTGGCGTCGATCAATCCGCAAACGGTTTTATCGTAAACGTACGCTGGGAAGCGGAAATTGGCGTAAAAACGGCCGGAAATGGCCGGCCCATAGCCTGCGAGAATCTCTTCAATCTTGTGCCGTTTTGCCGGATCGTGATCCGCCGCATAACCGCGGGCCAGAGCCGAAATCCATTGACCGAACGCATGCCCGGGGGCAAAACCTTGCCAGCCGGAAGCGGTGTAACGCCATGGCACTTCGTCATACCAGCCGCCCATGTTAGGTCCGGGAGCCGGCAGACCCGCACGCAGCCGCCACGGTTTCAGCAGGCTGTCCACATTCATCTGCAGCACGACCGATTGGGTGTGCTCGAACTGAGTGAGAGCCGGACCGGGCGCAAGCTGCACATCGCCGTAATGGAATTCTTCGAGCGGGGCACAAGTAGAATCGTCCGCTAAAAGTCGCGAGCGCGCGGATGCGGCCGCAGCTATCGAAAATGATGCTGTCTTCAGAAACGAACGACGGGTAAACGTACGATTCACAACGTTTGCTCCGAACTACCTGAATTTTAGACACGACCGGAGTCCCATTCCGGCCGCTAGTATAGTCCCACCCGCGCTTACTTCGAGTTTTGAACTCCAACCTGATCCCAGCGCCTGTAGAGAGATTAGCTTTATCTCAACAAACTTGCGCGATTGCGGCTAATGAATCCGCGCCAGCCGACGATATATCAATTCGGAACCCATCGGCGCCCCGATGGCATGCGCCGTGGAGGCACACTCGTCCTCGTCGGCGCCACCGCGGCGAATTGCGCACGAATCAGGAAACTGTTCATGAGCGACAACGACATTGTTCAAGATTTTCTGGTCGAAAGCTCGGAGAATTTGGACCGGCTCGACCGGGAGCTGGTCGGGCTGGAAAAGAACCCCGAGGACAAAGATGCCCTGGCCGGTGTGTTCCGCACCATTCACACCATCAAAGGCACCTGCGGATTTCTCGGCTTCAACAAGCTCGAGAGCGTCGCTCACGTTGGAGAGAACCTGCTGACGCGGCTACGGGATGGCCAGCTCAAACTTAATCCGGAGATCACCACCGCCCTCTTATCGATGGTGGACGCAATCCGGCAGATGCTGAGCGCAATTCAGTCGACTGGTCAGGATGGCGAAAACACGTACCCGGAATTGCGCGAGACCTTGACCAGGCTGCAAGCCTCAACTGCAGCGGCTGCGTCTGCCCCGATGCCGGCTGCAAAAGCAGCCGTCTTCGCGTCGAAACCTGAGCAGGAACAAAAGATCGAGAAGCATGTGGCAAGCGGTCCCTCGCGCCAAGAAAATGTTACAGCGCGCGAAACGCCAGAAGTCAAACCGCGCGAGGGCTCAGCAGAGACCATCCGCGTTGCCGTCAATCTGCTCGACAAATTAATGACCCTGGTTGGCGAACTGGTGCTGGCGCGTAACCAGCTACTGCAATTTTCCAACTCGCTGGATAACACCGGGCTCAACGCCATCTGCCAGCGCCTGAACCTGATCGCCAGCGAGCTGCAGGAAGAAGTAATGAAGACACGCATGCAGCCCATCGGCAACATCTGGAACCAGTTCCCGCGCACGGTGCGCGACGTTGCGCTTGGCTGCGGCAAGCAAGTGACCATCGAAATGGAAGGCAAGGAGACCGAGCTCGACAAAACGATTATTGAATCCATCAAGGATCCGTTGACCCACCTGGTGCGGAATTCCGTCGACCACGGAATCGAACTTCCCCAAGATCGCATGAGAGCCGGGAAAGACCCGGTCGGCCGTCTCACTCTCCGCGCATTCCATGAAGGTGGTCAGGTCAACATCGAAATCAGCGATGACGGCGCGGGCCTGAACCGTGAGCGCATCCGCCAGAAGGCGCTCGAACGTAAAGTGATTACCGGCGAGCAGGCGGCGCGCATGTCTGAGCGCGAAATCTGCAACTTGATATTTCTTCCGGGATTTTCCACCGCCGAAAAAGTCACCAATGTTTCCGGGCGCGGCGTAGGCATGGATGTGGTGCGCACCAACGTAGAAAAAATTGGCGGCACGGTCGATTTGCAATCCACACCCGGCCAGGGCACGACCGTGCGAATCAAAATCCCGCTAACGCTCGCGATTATTCCCGCATTGATTGTCAATTGCAGTGAAGAGCGCTTCGCCATTCCGCAGGTCAATCTGCTCGAACTGGTGCGGCTGGAGGCCGAGCAGGCACGAACCGGAATTGAGATGGTGCACGGCGTTCCGGTTCACCGGCTGCGGGGAAGGTTGTTGCCTCTGGTCTATTTGAGAAAGGAACTGCAAGTGCAGAGCGTCGCAAAGTCTGGAGACGCGGAGAGCGCGGTGAACATCGTTGTCCTTCAGGCCGATGAGCGCCAGTTTGGGCTGGTGGTTGATGGCATCGGCGACACGGAAGAAATTGTGGTCAAGCCGCTGCGCAAACAATTGAAGACGGTTAAGACCTTCGCCGGATCGAGCATCATGGGCGACGGCAGGGTGGCGCTGATTCTGGATGTCCTGGGACTCGCGCAACGGGCGAGTGTTGTAACCGAAGCACGTGAACGTGCGCTGGTCGAAAAGGCAGCTGAGGCAGCCACAAGCAAAGCGGAAAAGCAGACATTCCTGCTCTT
>DATIYR010000392.1:0-4650 GCA_035517535.1 Terriglobales bacterium | reverse complement strand
TTCGTAGTCATCGTAATGAAATTTTTTTCGCTTCTGGGCTGCTTCCCACTGATCCACGCTTGTAATGATCGAGGGTGAGCGATTGATCATGAAGACGTCGGCGCCCAGATTGAAGATGCGTTCGGCGACGTACTTGTTCAGTCCGTTCACGAGGCTCACCACGGCAATCACGGACATCACGCCGATCACCACTCCAAGCAGCGTCAGCGCGCTGCGCAGTTTGTGGGACCAGAGGCTGGTCGTTGCGATGCGTACCGCCTCGCCAAGCGTCATCGAGGTTTTCATTGCCATGGGTTTGCTTGGTGCCACTTCATTATACGTGGCGGAGGAAGGCAAAGTTGCAATGAACAGTGGGCCCCGCCCGGATTGCAAAACGAAGAAACGGGAAGTCTTAGCTACCGAAGGATCGAGCCTAAAAGCAAATGGGGAGCCTTGCGGCTCCCCATTGCAAACTTCAACCAATCATCTGAACTGCGGCTAGAAGCTCAGCCGCAGCGAGAACTGCCCGAAACGTCGCTCGTCGTGATCGCCACCGAGAGCGCCGCTTCCGAGACCGCCCTTCTCCTCGACGATGTTGCTTGGATCGTAGTTGTCTTCGCCGTTCACGTAGAAGTTGTGATGGTTGAATATGTTGAACGCCTCGGCTCGGAAGTCCAAGGCGAACCGCTCCGTCAACTTGAAATTCTTTCCAATCGCAAAATCGGTGTTCCATGCTCCCGGCCCGCGGAATGCGTTTCTGCGGGTCATGTTGGCTGGGTACGGTCCGAAGTCGGAAATACCGAGTGCCGGGTTCAAGGGGCCGATATCGGCTTCGGCCGGAATGTTTAGCGCAAAGAATGTGTTGCCGGAATCAGGTTGCAAGACTGGCGTACCCGTACGGTATTGAGTGATGGGTGTGGCCGGGGTCAATCTCGGAATAACGTAGTAGTTGAGCAGGTAGCCCAAGTCGAAAACTGAAAACGGAATTCCGGTGCGCGCCGTAAAGATACCGGAAACTGTCCAACCTCCGAGCACCTGCCTGAGAACTCCTCGCCCTTCCTTGTACCAGGGCGTGTTCCAAACGGGGGAGATCACGACGCGGTGCCGGATGTCGTAATCGGCGCTGCCCCAATCGAGCCTGGGATTCTGATAGTCCGTGTAGCCAAGCGATGCAGCAGTTTCACTCTCGGAGAATGTTGAACTGAGGTCGTCCAGAGAGTGGGCCCACGTGTAGTTGGCCACCAGGTTCAAACCCGTGTGATGCAGATTGTTCGTTTGGAAACTCACGTCGAGAGCATCGTAGGCGCTCGAGCCGTTGCTGCCACGGTCGTTGATCGCCGCATACTGCGAATTCGGACGCGTGTAGCACGTTGGGTCGCCCGTCAACGGATTCGAATAGGGGCATGCGGGATCGACTACCAGGGGATCGCCAAGCAGAGCCTGTCCGGCGCCAAGTAGATTGATGTTGTTGATGTCATACAGGTGAACGCCGTGCGCGCCGCTGTAGGAGATTCTGAGCAGCGTGCTTGGCGCTAGTTCGCGCTCAATGGCCAAGCTCCAGAACTGCGTCTGCGCCGTGTTGATGCGCGGGTCCGGCATGCGGAGTTCTGTGGGCGTGAGCGCGGTCGCAGGTCCAGGTTGCCCCAACGGACCAAGATCATTGTTAGTTACAGATTGCGTGCAGCTGCTGCCGATCACGCCGTTGGCATCCGCGGTACATATGCTGCTCAGTACCGCGCTCGCCGGCGGATTGAAGCTCGCGTTATACGTCACGTTGCCGAAATTGCGCTCGTAGCTGATTCCGAATCCGCCGCGAAGCGCCGTCTTGCCGTCTCCAAAGACGTCGTATGCAAAGCCGATCCGCGGCGCCAAAGTGCCCCAATTTGGTTGCCAGAACTGGCCCACGGAACTCTTGGTCGTGAATTCCACTCCGCCATTTCGTACATCCTCTGGGTAAGTTCCCGCGCCATAGTAAAAATTCGAGTCGAGACCCTGATGGTTGTTATGCTGCACGCCAAAGTGCTCGTAGCGAAGCGCGTAATTTAGTGTCAGCTTTCGAGTGATCTTGAAGCTGTCCTGCGCGTACAAAGCCCAGTCATGGTAACGGTAGCTTCGGGCGGGATCAGCCGCCGGCAGCGGCGGAGCCACTGTGCAGGCGGGCGTAACGATTGAATTTCCGAAAATGTCCGTCGCGCACGGCAACTGGCCCTCCGCATTCACCCTGGCCTGGAATTGCAGCAAAGGAGCGACGTATTCTCCACCCGATTGGACGCCGCCAGCGTCCACCAAGCTGCTCAATGACGGTCCAACATCTGAACCGAGCACCTCGTTTGCCTGCTGATATGCGCCGTACGCAACGTTTAGCTGTATGTAAGTAAGCTCGCCGCCAAACCGCATCGAATGCTTCCCCTTGGTCCACGCCACGTCTTGCAGGACCTGTATGGTGTTTTGCGGTCCGCCATAGGGAAGGCCGCCTGACCCGTCAGCGGTGTTTTCCAATCCGGGCAGTTGGATCACGAAACCCTGGCCGGCTGGGTCCGTCGCCTGCGCGTAGTTATTTGTGCTCATGTACAGATTCGGAGTATTGGTCAGCTTTGTGTCATAACTTGTTGCGACGTTAAACCGCGTAAAACTGAGCTTAGTGCTGCTCAGCAAATTGCTCGAGAACGTGTGGCTGAGAGAAAGCAGCGCGCTGTTGTCGAAGTTGGTGCCGCCAGAATCGTACTGGGGATAGGCGCTGTAGTTGACGGCGCCCGGAAAATCGTTTTCGCTGTAGCGCGCAAATCGAAAGAACATCGTTGTCTCGTTCGTCAGGTTGTAATCAAGACGGCCCACCAGATCGTACGTATTTTGCGGAACGCCGCCGCCCGCGTCGAATGGGGCTCTGAAAAAGACGTGATCGAAGACAGGGGTCGAGTCGGGGACAGCGGTTATACCGTCTATCAAAGGAAAGCCAGAACCTCCAAAAGTTCCGGCGGCCACCAAATCACCCGCAGTCACTGGGGTGCCGCTTGAGGGCAACGCTCCCGTACCAAACGTCGAAAAATAGCTCTGGACGTTGCCGGGCAGCATCGAGATAAACGTGGGATCGAGTATGTCGTTTTGAACGGCAGCATCACTTCGGACGCGAACGAATTCTTCGGAGAAGTTTGCGAAGAGCTTGTTCTTGATGATCGGTCCGCCGATGTTGTAGCCGAACTGATTGCGCACATACGTGCCCTTCGGAATGTCGTTGATTTCATCGTTGAAGGTATTCGCGGTGTAAGCAGAGAGGCGGTTGTACTCGAACGCGGATCCGTGAATCTCATTCGTCCCCGATTTCGTGTCCACGTTCACGATGCCGCCTGATGCGCGGCCGTATTCCGCGCCGAAGTTGTTCGTGATAATGCTGAACTCCTGAATCGAATCGACCGGAACCGTCTGTCCGGCAACAACGGTAAAGATACCGACGTTTTCCACACCATCTAGAAGGATTTCCGTACCGCTTTCTCGTTGCCCATTGATCGAATAACCTACCCCGCGATCCGTCAGGCTCTGGCCTGTGGTGAAGGAGGGATTCGGGCTGCCTGCATTGCTCGTGGTGTCCGCGTTGCTGACGTTGCCTGAGAGGGCCACAAAAGCATACGGGTCGCGATTCAAGCTGGGTAACTGCGCCAGTTGCGTTGTATCCACCAGTTGCGAAAGCTCCTGGGACTGAGTGTTAACCACCGCCCCGCCCGCGCCCACCACTTCCACCGTTGTAGTCTTACCGGAAACCGAGAGCTGTGCATCGACTGTGGCTTTGCCGCCCACAGTCACTTCGACGCGCGTTGTGAAAGGCGAAAAGTTGCCGCTGGTCGCCGTGACGTCGTAGAAGCCGGGTAGAAGCCCTTGGATAAGGTACTCACCAGAGCTTCCCGTCTTCACGGGTCGCTCGGCACCGGTCGCGACGCTCTTGGCCGTGACGGACGCTCCGGGAATCACTGCTCCGGTCGAGTCGGTAACAGTACCGTTAATCGATCCGGTTTCCGTCTGCGACCACGCCGGTCGATAGCTCAGAAGAACGGCTGCCAAAAGCGAAATCACGACCAAGAGTTTGCGGTTCATATCGCCTCCTAAGGGATTGGCGTCCGGTCAGGCCAGTGGAATCGACACGCCCCAAAATCGCCCCGCGTAACACGGACACACGCCTGCGGTAGCTATCGCAAGTCACGCTCCATTGAACGAAACTGCTAAGTTACTTATTTTCAAAATGATTCGTGGGCATGAATTGGCGTTCGCTAGGTCTGCTACGTTTCGATATATATGCAAATTGGAATTAATCTTTGGCGTGGAATTCTATTCCGTCGCCCGAGTTCACTTCAATGTCGTCATAGCTTTGCCGCGTTTCGTCTGTTGTTCCGTACGCTGACGTATGGAATCTCCAACCGGCCATAAACACGGACACGTGCGAGCCACCCCAATCTTCGGCCGTTGCATCTTACATAACTCCGGCCATTACCCACCTCGGGTCTAAATCGCCGGTTGGCCTTTGCCAACCGCAGACCGACTTCCGGGGTTTAGTCCAGATTCCAATATGTTTCACGGAGGATTTTCGATGATAAGGCGAATCGTGCTCTTGGCAGGTTTGATCCTAGTTCCGGCACTCTCTCTCCACGCGCAGGGGCTCGGCGACAAAGTCGAGTTATTTGG
>DATIYR010000391.1:0-4421 GCA_035517535.1 Terriglobales bacterium | reverse complement strand
CCTTTTGGTTCTTGCACTCGCGCTATTCACGGGCCGGCAATTACTGGCCGGCGTGACCGCCAGCATTTCCGGCACGGTGACTGATGCCAGCGGTGCGGTCGTCGCGGGCGCTACGGTATCCGCGACCAACGTGGATACGGGTGTAGTCGCCACGCAGGCCACCAACGCCCAGGGGTTTTACTCCTTCCAATCCCTTCCTCTAGGGAAGTACACCATTGGTGTCCAGCAGACCGGATTCAAGACCTACACGCAGACAGGTCTCGTGCTCGACGTGAACTCGGCGCTGGTCGTCGATGTAAGACTGCAGGTCGGCGCTTCGTCGGAGAAGATCGAGGTATCGAGCACCGCGCTGCACGTCGACACTGAAGTCACGCAAATGGGCGAAGTGATCACCGGCAAAGAAATGACCGATGTTCCGCTGGTGACGCGCAGTTATACCGATTTGTTGGCATTGCAGCCAGGTGTGGCGCCGACGGCGTCGCAGATGACCGGAGCCTATGCGGGTCCGTTCATATCTGCTGGATTTGCTGCGCCACTGGTTTCCGGTGAGTTGAACTCAGGCGCAGTGTCCGTGAATGGCATGCGCGAGGCGGAAAACGGCTTCATTTTGAACGGGGTATTGGTGCAAGAGTTGGGATTTTCAGGCGCGGGAGCAATTCCCAATCTCGATTCGCTCGCGGAATTTCGCATCATCACGAACAATTACGACGCGGAGTATGGTAACTACAGCGGCGGATTAATCAACGTCGTCACCAAATCCGGGACGAACAATTACCATGGCAATCTGTTCGAGTTCGTGCGTAACACGGATTTCGATGCCAGGAATTTCTTTGACCAGGGCCAGCGAGGCAGCTATCACCAGAACCAATTCGGTGGTACGTTCGGCGGCCCCGTCAAGCGCGACAAGATCTTTTTCTTCGCCGACTATCAGGGAAACCGGCTGATTCAGGGCGTTACCCAACGCATTACGGGAGCTCCTACGACGGATCTCGAGTCTGGAAATTTGTCCAGCGTGGAGAGCAGTTTCGTCGACGCGCATGGCAATGCAACCACGGTGAATGGCGTGGCTTTCGCGAATCAGCTAACGCAACAATTTGCGGCCAGCACCGGACAAACTGTTATGGCCGGCGAAAAGTATTTCTTCCCGGGATGTGCGTCGACCGACCCCGTTACGGGCTGCGTATTCGCAAACGGGATGTTGCCGACGACCGCCTTCAATCCAATTTCGGCGAACCTTTTGCCTTTCATTCTGCCGGCAAACGGGACAAATAGCTCGGGGCTGCCGACCTTCACGACAAACACAGGCGCCACAAATCTGGATGACAACAAATTCAGCGTTCGTGGGGACGCTAACACCCGCTTCGGGCTGCTCACTGCGTACTACTATTTCGACCGCTACAATCGAGTTGATCCTTATTGGCCGGGAAACGCGCCGGTATATCCGGGATTCAATGTGAATGGCAAGGGCCAGACCCACAACATCAACCTGGGCGACACAAAAACATTCAGCTCCGCGTCTGTTAACGAATTTCGTATCGGATATTTCCGCCTGGATACGTTATTCAACCAACCCCAAGGCGGCAAGGGCGTCACTCTCACCAGTCTGGGATTCCAGTCCGGGGCAAACGGAGCGCCGGGCATCGTACCGCTGGTGCCCTCTCTCGAAGGCGTTCCGGAAATCGATTTCAACGACTTCATCATCGGAGTGCCGAGCCGTCCTAACGGTTTGATCGACAATGTTTATCAGGTCCTGGACAACTACAGCAGAATCATCGGAACTCACGCACTCAAATTCGGTGGGCAATATCACTTCGACCAACTTGAAGAAGCCCTGCTAGACAACGTGTCGAACGGCAACTTCTTCTTCGGTAGTAGCTTCAATGGTCAGCCCAGCGAAACTGGGAGTGACTTTGCCGATTTCCTCATCGGCGCTCCGAGCCAGTTTGTTCAGGGGCAGTCGTTTCCTTCCTACGGGCGCAACCGTTATTTTGGCTTGTACGCCCAGGATAGCTGGCGCGTTAAGTCGAATTTGACGTTCAACTATGGCGTGCGATATGACGTAAGCGCGCCATGGAAGACAAAGTTCAATCAATTTCAGACGCTAATTCCCGGCGAACAATCCGTTGTTTTCCCAGGTTCACCCACAGGTTGGTTGTTCCCCGGCGATCCGCACGTCCCGACAACGCTCGCGCCTACCCGTTGGAATAATTTCGCGCCGCGACTTGGGTTGGCCTATTCATTTGGTGATCATGGCGGAGTGCTCGGCAAAATCCTCGGCGCCTCCGGGTCCACCAGTATCCGCGCAGGTTGGGGCATCTTCTACCAGACGTTTGAAGGCGCGACGGACTTTAATGAAATTGGAGACGCTCCGTTCGGAAACTACACGGGCCAGCCTGAGCCGACCTTTGCTGCTCCATTTACCAACCGAGCTGCCGGGACGTCTATTCCAAACTTTTTCCCCGTAGCCGCGCCGCCGAGGAATTTTTCGGCATCACATCCGGCCAGCGGTCCTCCGTACGATACGCTGCCCGAATTCTTTAGTGCTTTTGGCACCATCGGCAGCTCGCCGGCCTTCTTCAGCGGCAACCGTCTCCCCTATGCGGAAGAATATGAACTTTCCATCGAACATCAAATCACGCGTTCTGATTTGGTGACTGTGAGTTATGTAGGCACACAAGCTCATCGGCTGCTTTCTTCAATGTCGGCGAATCCCGGCAACCCTGCGTTGTGTCTGAGTCTCAGTCAGACAAGCGAGGTTCAAGCTGGTGTTACCCCCTGCGGCCCGGGCGGAGAAAATAATGTCTACATTCGTCCGGACAACTCGTTCGTACTGGGAACGCGCGCGCCGTTTAGCGGCGTGGCCTTGCCGGCCGGTACGGTACTGCCTTGCGCGCCAGGTTGCGATACGGTGCTGCCGAACGGTGAGCTTGGAATCATTCCATTCGGCAACGACTCCTATTTCATTACCGCCGGAGCTTCAAATTACAACGCCTTGCAGATTGATTACCGCCACACCAGCGGCCGCCTGCAAACGCTGATTGGTTATACCTATAGCAAGGCCATCGACGATTCGTCTGGCTATGGCGAGCAGATCAATCCAATCAACCACCGGATAACCCGCGGTCTTTCGGCCTTTGATAACACGCACAATTTCGTCGCCAGCTACAGTTTTACTCTGCCGTTCGATAAATTGGCGGGACCAAAACCTCTGACGAATGGATGGATCATCAGCGGAATCACGCGCTTCGCGAGCGGCCTTCCGGTTACCTTGGTCGAAACGGATGACCAATCATTGTTAGGCACGGCTTTCGGCGGCCCGATTACTCTTCCAGTAGACACCCCCAACATTGTCGGACCCCTCGATATCACGGACCCGCGGAAGACAGGCGGCCAATACTTCAGTCCTGCAGCTTTCGGGCCATCGGCTTTGGGCACCGAGGGCAATGCGGACCGCCGGTTTTTCCATGGGCCGGGGATAAACAACTTTGATATGGCTCTGCTCAAAGATACGCGGATTAAGGAACGGCTCGACCTGCAATTCCGTGCTGAATTTTTTAACATTTTTAATCATGCCCAGTTCTTAACGCCGGGCGGCATAACCGGATTCAGCGGAGGGGTGGCAACTTCGACGACCTTCGGCCAGGTTCCCGGCACTCTACCAGGTCGCATCGGCCAGCTTTCTCTGAAATTGAACTATTAGCAGTAATTTCCAGGCAGCTCAGATCGCACGAACCACTACCTGCCGGGAACCGGGATCGCCCGGTCCGTGGCAGCAATCGTCACAAAGTAACGGTTGACGCAACTGAAACGCGCTTCTGCAATGGGTACACATCCATGCCGGCCCCAGGAGTTCTTGCCGCAACTTTGGTCCGACCCGGAGAGTACGAGATTCGCGAATATCCTCTCCCCGAACCGGCTCCCGGCTGCGTTCTGGTGCGCATGGAGCTTTCCGGCATCTGCGGCACGGACAAGCACACTTATCAGGGTTTCACGACCCAATATGGCGGCCGAAAACTCCAATTTCCGATCATCCAGGGCCACGAAAACGTCGGCACCATCGCCGCCATCGGAGGAACCGGCAATTTCACGGATTTCGAGGGAGAAGCGCTCGCAGTGGGCGATCGTGTCGTCGTCGGCGCCAATGTGTCGTGCGGCCGCTGCTATTACTGCACCCACGATTTTCCCTACTATTGCTGCGAGAACACCACGGATTATGGCAATAACTTGAGCGCCAAAAATCCGCCGCATCTTTTTGGCGGATGGTCTCAATACATTTACATTGTTCCGGGAAGTTTTCTGGTGAAGGTGCCGGATGATCTGCCGTCGGAAGTGGCCGTGCTAACGGAAATTTTTGCCGTCACGGTCGGACTCGATCGCGCGAAACAAATGTCCGTTTTTCCGAGCGAATCATTCCGCTTCGA
>DATIYR010000390.1:0-7533 GCA_035517535.1 Terriglobales bacterium | reverse complement strand
CAGGCGCTGAACCTCGAGCAGATTCGCGGGCGCATTGCCGCCTCAATCGCCTGCCACGCGGCCATCAAGGTCAACATGCCGCTCGAGCACAACAAAATGGAGTGGCTGCTGGCGGAGCTGGCTAAGACCGATTGCCCCATGTCCTGCCCGCACGGGCGTCCCGTAGTTCTGCGATACTCGATGAAGGACATACAGCGGGCGTTTAAGAGAATCTAGGCTCCAGGCTCCAGGCTCCGGGCTCCAGGCTTCAGGCTTCAGGTTCTAGGCTCTAGGCTCTAGGTTTCCGAGGCTTTGGGCTTCGATTTCCTGGCGCCTGTGACCTGATGCCTGACGTCCCACTATGACTTCTGACGAACTCATCCAGCTTCGCCGCGAGAAGTGGCACGTCAACGGCAATTCCGTGCGCACGCTGGAGGATGCGCGCGGATTCATCGAGTCAGCCGGATTCTGCCTCATGTTGCCTCTGCCGACGCCTATTCTGGTGCCCACGTTCCTTGGTGCGTGGTCCGGATCGGACGAGAAGCTGCCCACGCAGAAGCAGGCTTTCACCGATCCGCGCGTAAAAGATGCGACTGAGCTGATGGTCCGCTTACTGCGCGACAAGTCTGCCTTTGAGGCAAATCTTTTCGATGAGAACAATGCCTTTCTGCTCTCGGCTTCTGTCTTCCCTTACTTCTATGCGCTGGTAGGCGAGCGCAATCCGCGCCAGGCGCCGAAGCCGGGACCACGCTCTCCTTATTCGCAGCTTGCCTGCGATGCTTACGCGATTGTTCATCGCAAGGGGCCGATTTCAAAGCTCAAGTTGCTCGAAGAACTCGGCAAGGGAATTTCCGTTCCCGCGCTCGATCGCGCACTGGCAGACCTCTGGTCGAAGCTGCGCATCACGCGCGTCGATTATCACGAGCGCGAAGGCGCCTCCTGGGATGTGCTGCAGCGCTGGGCGCCAGAGATCGTCTCAGAAGGGGTGAATTGCTCGGTCAACGCTGCCCTTTCGGCTTTGCTCTCGAAATATCTGGATTGCGTCGTCGCCGCCGATGAGCAGGAACTCGAGTCTTTCTTCGGAAATTTCGTGGCCCGCTCGCGGGTGCGGGAAGCGGTCAATGCGCTGCTCGCGGCGCGGGAGCTGAGTTTCGTACCGGTGGCGCATCGTTCACTCATTCAAATCACGCCGGCGCAGCCGGCGCGAAGATCGGGAACAAGATAATGCCAAGACACCGCAGTCAACCGAAAGCGTCCGCTGCGCCGAACGCTGTTGCCCTCTCAGTCAAACCGCGCAAACGCATTCCCTACGAGTTCGTACTCGATGCGCTCGCCTCATCGTCGCCGTGGACGCGACCGTTATTTGGTTGCACGGCAATCTATGTCGGCGAGAAGATTGTTCTCTGTCTGCGGGAGAAACCGACTTATCAGCGCGATAACGGAGTCTGGCTTGCCACAACGGAAGATCATCACGAAAGCCTCCGTCTTGAGTTTCCCAACATGCGATCCGTCGGGCTATTTGAAAAGGAAGTCACCGGATGGCAGGTTCTCCCGGTTGACGCGCCAGACTTCGAATCAGCCGCGCTGCGAGCCTGCAAACTCATTACCGCCAGCGATCATCGCATCGGCAAAATTCCCGGGCAAAAGCGCAAGCCAAGCCGAACAACGACAAGCCCGGAAACAAAAAAGACAACCACAAGCAGGAAGGCGCGAAAATGATACTCCCATGTACAATCGCACTCGGAGATGAACCACCCCTCCTCCCAGCGCAAACTCATCATCGCCATTGACGGCCCGGCCGGCGCCGGAAAGAGCACCATCGCCTCGCGGCTTGCTCGCAAGCTGGGATATGCGAACCTCGAAAGCGGCGCGATGTATCGTGCGCTCGCCCTGAAGGCGATCGAACGGGACATCTCATTCGACGACGAAGATGCGCTCGATCAGCTGGCACACAATTCAAGGACAAAAATCGAGCCGACACTCGGCGGGAACCGTGTGCTGCTTGACGGCCGTGATGTTACCCAGCGGGTGCGCGAAGAAGATGTCTCGCAGGCAGCTTCGCGCGTTTCTGTTCATCCCAAAGTTCGCGAGTGGATGGTGGCCCGGCAGCGGGAGCTCGGCGCAAACGGCGGAGTGGTCATGGAAGGCCGAGACATTGGAACAAAAGTTTTTCCCCACGCGGACGTAAAAATTTTTCTCGACGCTGATCCGGTAATCCGCGAGCAGCGGCGCATTCAACAGCAGAGCTCCCGCGGCGCTTTGGCCGAAACCATGGCAGCGGAATTAAGAGAACGGGACCGTCGTGATCGCACCCGGGCAAATTCGCCATTGGTGCCGGCTCACGATGCAATGATTATTGATTCCACTTCGTTGACCGAGGACCAGGTTCTGCAAAAAGCGGAAGAGCTCATCCGGAAGAAATTGGGAAAACAGTGAAAATGCCGGAACCTGCATGGCAAGTTCCGGCAAGGTTTTTCTTCACGCTGAGTCGGGGTTTGGCTATGCCGACATAGCGCGGCGTTGTCCACGGCTCTCACGAATCGAAGACACACCACGACGAACGTTCAGCCAACCTTGTTCCTGGAACAGCTTGAACAGGTCGTAGCTGTAGGGGATTTCTCCGGTGATAATTTCTTCCCGCCCTTGCTCATCGGTCACGGAAAATGCGACTTGTACTGGCTCATCCGGTGAGTTCTGTTTAGTAAAGTGGACGAGTTTTACGTTGAGCGTCTCTTGTTCTTGGGATTGTAGTGGCATAGTGCTCTCCTCGTCTTTGGAATTGTCGTGCGGATGAAGATGATTCTAGAAAACAGGCAGAGCAGGCTCAAGCATGAATGCAGAGCCGCTTGAAAAAACTTGTGGATTTTCAGTGATGGATAATTAACATGCCAACTCGAGCACACTGTCATTCCGAACTGCTTTAGCAGTGAGGAATCTGCTTTTCGCCTCGGAACTGCAGATTACTCTGGCCTGAGAGCCCTCAGGATGAAAATGGATGACAAAGAAGTGCGGTATGAAAATCAGAATCGTGACTTAAGTGGCACGTGAACTCTTCGTACTGATGTTGTGTGTGACTCTGGCCTTCTTCCTTGGAAAGGGTTATTACGAATCCTTTCGCAGCGGCGTCCTCACTGTTAAGGGTCGCACCTCTCGCCGTGACAAGGAACCGGTCAGGTACTGGATCAGTGTGTCTATAGGGGCTTTCGCATTTCTTGTATTGGTATCCGCGACTGCGGTTATGGCGTTCTTGATCTGCGTAGATTTATTCGGGACCTCAAAGTAGCCCATTACCGGTGCCTTCCCACCGGGTCCGCTCGCTGAGTGCTCCATGCTATACTTTTCTATCCCCACGCCGTTGAAAGCGCACGGAGGTATTGCATCGACAAGAGATTTATCCGCACAAATGAGCGTATTCGCGCGCGCGAAATTCGCGTGATCGATGACGAAGGCAAACAAATAGGCGTCCTGCCACCGTTCGAAGCGCTCAAGATGGCCCGCGAACGTAACCTTGACCTGGTAGAAATTTCCCCGACAGCGCAGCCTCCGGTTTGCCGCATCATGGATTACGGGAAATTCCTGTATCAGCAGGAGAAAAAAGAGCGCGAGGCGAAGAAACACCAGAAGACGATCACGGTCAAGGAAGTGAAGTTCCGCATCAACGTTGACGATCACGACTACGAGACCAAAAAGAACCACGTGCTCCGTTTCCTGGGCGAAGGCGACAAGGTCAAGGCGACGATCTTCTTCCGTGGACGCGAGATGACTCGCACCGGCCTGGGACGCGAGATTCTGGAACGTCTGATTAAAGATATCGGAGATCAGGGGATCGTCGAGTTCAGGCCTCGTCAGGAAGGCAATACGCTGCACGCGATCCTCGCGCCAAATGCTAAGAAGCCGGGCGAAAAGCAGGGACCGCCGCCGCAGCAGCCAAGGGCCCAGGCGTAGAACCAGCACTCAGCACTCAGTTTCAGAGGTATCTCCGCGCACTTTGCCCATTCTCCGCGTACTCTGCGGTTAAGGTCTTTAAAAAGCTCTTAACCGCAGAGATCGCAGAGGGAATCTGGAGATCGCGAAGCTCCAAACTGGCGAAGGCTGATTACTGAATGCTGACTGCCAAGTGAGCGCTGAATGCTAAACTGGATATCGATATGCCAAAGCTAAAAACCCACAAAGGCGCCGCCAAGCGCTTCAAGAAGACCGCGACGGGAAAGGTAAAGCGCTCGCATGCGTTCCTGCGCCACATCTTAACTTCGAAAGACAAGAAGCGCAAGAAACAGCTGCGCGGCGCGACGCTGGTCAGCGAAGCCGACACGCCAAAAGTTAAGAGAATGATTCCGTATTAACGATCACGTAGTGACGGGTGCCCTCACCCGTCCGGCGGAGCAAAGCTCCGCAAGATTGGCGGGCAATGCCCGCCCGCCCGGACGAGGCGTCCGGGCCTACGTGAGCAGTGGCAAAGCGAGTGAAGAGGCACATCCTGCCTCCAGCCGCTAAATAGAAAATAAAAGGAGCACAACATGCCTCGTGTAAAACGCGGGACCAAGCGCCGCGCCAAACGCAAAAAGCTACTGGACCGCGCCAGTGGTTATTACCTGACAAAATCGAAGCTGTACCGGGCCGCGAAAGAGGCCGTCGACCGTGGCCTGAAGTTCGCCTACGCCGGACGCCGCCAGAAGAAGCGCCATTTCCGCTCGTTGTGGATCGTGCGCATTGGCGCCGCCGCCAAGCTGAATGGCATGAGCTACAACCAGTTCATCCATGGATTGAAGACGGCTGGCGTGGAGCTCGACCGCAAGATCCTGGCTGACCTGGCGGTGAACGACGCCGCTGCCTTTAAGAGCCTCGCCGAGCAGGCGAAAGAGGCGATTAAGGTTGGCGAGGTAACAGCGAAGCTCGATGGTAAATCCTAACCCCACTTACTTTGGCTTGCGTGGGCGTGACTGGTTCTGGCGCGGAATGATCGGTTGCCGTGGAAGAGCGGCCATTTATGGCCGCGTATGCTTCGCATTCTGATGGACGGGCTTCAGCCCGCCAGCCTTAAAGGGCATCTCTGGGATCATCAATAACGCGGCTCTAAAGAGCCGCTCTTCCACCTAGCGAACCAGATTCGTATCAGGGCACGGCTTAAGCCGTGCTGAATGCGAATCCCTTATACTCTGTCATTCCGAGCGCAGCGAATGATCTGCGAAGCGGAGCATTCGACGGAGTCGAGGAAGCTGCTTCTGTTTTGGTTGCAAGGGAAAGCAGATTCCTCACGGCTAAAGTCGTTCGGAATGACATCATGGTTGGTGAAATTTCTTGGCCTACACCGTTCCCAAACTGAAAGATTTCTCGCCGGAGGCGGTCGATAAGGCCGCCGGAGAACTCCTTTCTGCACTGGGAAACGAATCTGTCTCGGTTAAAAGCGAAGCGGACAAAAAGACCTTCCGCGATCGTTGGCTCGCACGGAAAGACGGCATTCTGACCCAAATCAACGATCTCTGGCTGAAAGCTGCGCCGAAAGAAGCTAAGCGCGATGTCGGCCAGCGCGTAAACAAACTCAAAGCGGAAGTTGAAGCGAAGGTCGAAGCGGCACTCGCGAAATCGGCCGCCGCCGAAAATGAATCCTCAGTTGACATCTCCCTCCCCGGCATTCGGCGTCCCATTGGCGCCGAGCACCCGATCATCCGCACGCAAAACGAAATCGTGGGCGTGTTCAAGAACCTCGGGTATTCTGTTGCCGAAGGGCCGGTGATCGAGACCGACTACTACAATTTCGAGGCGCTGAATTTCCCGCCGAATCATCCCGCGCGAGATACGCAGGACTCGCTGTTTCTTGCGAATCAGGAATCGAAGCCGCGCCGCGAGCAGTTGCTGCTGCGAACGCATACTTCTCCCGTGCAGATTCGCACCATGGAAAAGTTGACGCCGCCGCTTCGTATCGTTATTCCCGGCAAAGTTCATCGGAATGATCCGCCCGATGCGAGCCATTCGCCGATGTTTCACCAGATCGAAGGGCTTGCGGTCGACACGAATATCACTTTCGGCGATCTGAAGGGCACGCTCGACCACGCGATGAAAGCGCTGTTCGGCTCAAACGTGAAGACTAGCTTCCGGCCGTCATTCTTCCCCTTCACCGAGCCGAGCGCGGAGATGTTCGTCTCCTGCTTCATATGCGGCGGAAGTGGTAAGCGAGGAGCCGACCCTTGTCGCCCGTGCAAGCAGACCGGATGGATCGAGATTCTCGGCTGCGGCATGGTCGATCCCAACGTCTTCGAGTTCGTAAAGCATAACGGCTACGATCCGGAGAAAATTTCTGGTTTCGCTTTCGGCATGGGCGTGGACCGCATCGCGATGTTGAAATATGGCCTGGATGATTTGCAGCTGTTCTTTCAGGGGGATGTGAGGTTCCTACAGCAGTTTGGGTGAACATGTGGCGCGGGCGCCCTCGCCCGCGGAGCTCTTAGTGAAACATGAAACTTTCTTCCCAATGGATTCGTGACTTCGTTGATGTTCCCGTCGATGATCGCCAGCTTGCCGAAGACCTGACAAGCATTGGCATTGCCGTCGAAGGAATTTCTGGCGAAGCCGCGAATACAGTCTTCGAGATGGAGATCGGCACGAATCGTCCTGACGCGATGAATCATTACGGGGTGGCACGGGAGGCGACGGCGTTCTATGGAGTTCCTCTCAAACCGCTGGATGCCTCAGCGGCTAAAGCCGCTAATTCATCGCAGTCTGGCGGCACGGCTGAAGCCGTGCCCTTCCCGTTCGTGGCTGGGGAAAGGCCAAAGCGCAACTCTACCCAAAGCCACGCCTCAGCAGATTGCGAAATCGACATCGACGACGTCGAGGGTTGCGCTCGTTACACCGCGCAAATCGTGCGCGGGGTAAAAATTCAATCATCGCCCGAGAGAATCGCCTCGCGACTCGCGCTCGTCGATCAGCGGGCGATCAACAACGCGGCTGATGCCTCGAACTACACGCTGTGGGAGATGGGCCATCCAACACACGCATTCGATCTAGATTTGTTAGAAGGCGGAAAGATCATCGTGCGCAAAGCGCGCGCAGGCGAAACGCTAAAAACTCTCGACGGTGTTGATCGCAAACTTTCTCCTGAAGACCTGATCATCGCCGACGCAAAAAAGCCCGTTGCCCTTGCCGGAGTGATGGGCGGCTTCGACACCATGATCACCGACAAGACAAACAATATTTTGATCGAATCGGCGTGGTTCGACCCAGTCGCTGTTCGCAAAACGGCAAGGCGCCTCGGCATGCACACGGATGCTTCCCATCGCTTTGAGCGCGGCGCGGATTATGGAGCCACTACGATCGCATGTTCTCTCGTCGCTCAGCGCATCATCGAATCCGGCGGCGGCGAACTCGACGGCGCCCAAATCGACGCGGTTGCCCGCGAGTTGGTACAAGCGCCTGTCGTCCTTCGCATCTCGCAAGTTCAGCGCATTCTTGGCGCGAAGCTAGAAACGGATGAGGTGGTCGCGATCCTTAAGCGGCTTGGCTTCGAACTGGTCCCCGAGCCAGGTTCCGAACCGCAGTTCTCCGTTCTCATTCCTA
>DATIYR010000389.1:0-2923 GCA_035517535.1 Terriglobales bacterium | reverse complement strand
CGCGGTGATGTAATTCGCCAGCGCATCGAACCACACATAGATGACATGCTTTGGATCATCAGGAACCGGAACACCCCAAGTCGAGCGGCTGATCGAGAGATCCCGCAGGCCCGACTTCACGAACGCGATAACTTCATTGCGGCGCGTATCTGGACGAATAATGTCTGGCTGAGTTGTAAACAGCTGGAGCAACGGTTCAGCGAACGCCGAAAGCTTAAAGAAATAATTCTCCTCTTTCACCGTTTCCGTCGGACGGCCGCATTCCGGGCAGGGTTCGCCCGGTCCGACCTCGACGTACATCTCGTCAAAAACACAGTACTGGCCGCTGTAACTGCCCTTATAGATGTATCCGTTGTCACGAATTCTCTTCCACAGTTCCTGCACCCCGCGCTTGTGCCGCTCGGAGGTTGTTCGAATGTAGTCGTCGTAGGTGATGCCCATCCGGTCCCAAAGCGCGCGGAACTCGGCGGAGACCTCATCGGTGAATTGTTGCGGCGATTTTCCCGCAGCCTCCGCTGCACGTTGAATTTTTTGCCCATGCTCGTCGGTTCCGGTCAGAAAAAAAGTCTCGGCACCCAGCATGCGCTCGCGGCGCGCAATAGTGTCGCAGGCGATCGTCGTGTACGTGTGCCCGATGTGCGGCCGGGCATTGACGTAGTAGATAGGTGTCGTAATGTAGAACTTTTTAGGCATAGCTCATGAACCGCAAAGGACACAAAGTTCCACGAAGGAAAACCAACAAGATTTTACTTCGCGCGCCTTCGTGTCCCTTGTGGTCTATCGTTTTCCAGAGCGCAGATATTCCTGCACCGCTTCCTGCATCACCATCTTCAATGGTACACGCTGCTCGGCAGCGATGCGGCGGCAGTCCTCGTATTCAGGGGCGTAGCTGGTGACTGAGCCGTTCATGCTGGCAATCTTTATGCGCACATCGCCGAATCGCGTGGTGACCGTTTGCCATTCGCGATTGAGCGCCTGACGTTGTTCCTCGCGGCGTCGAACTCCGAGGGTCGTGGTTTCCGCAAAGACAATCTGCGCCAGTTTGTCCGCCTCTTCCGGTTTGGCGAGCACAGTAAGCAGCGTGCCTGGGCGGTTCTTCTTCATCTGAACTGGCGTGCCGAAAACATCCAGCGCTCCGGCCTCAAGAAGCCGGTCCATAACGTAGCCGAACACCTGCGGATTCAGGTCGTCGAGGTTGGCTTCGAGGACCGAGATGGTTTCAAACGAACCATGTGTCACGCGCTCGCCCGCCTCGAAAAGGGCAGTCTCAACGCCGATTGAGATCCGCAGGACGTTTGCATGCCCTGGGAAATCGCGTGTGCCGGCTCCGTATCCCGATTTTTCAACCTTCATGGCAGGAAAGGGCGCGAAGCGGTTAACGATGGTACGAACAATTGCCGCGCCGGTTGGAGTCACCAATTCGGCCTCGAGTCCCGATGAATAAACAGGCGCGCCCGTAAGTAATTCAACGGTTGCAGGGGCAGGCACCGGGAACGTTCCGTGTGCGCACTGTACCGTTCCTCCGCCTAAGTTCAGTGGCGAGCAGACGAACTCATCTACTCCAAGCGCTTCAGCCCCGACGGCTGCACATGTGATGTCGACGAGAGCATCCGCTGCCCCGACTTCGTGAAAGTGGATGTTCTCGATTGGGATGTTGTGAACCTTCGCCTCCGCCGCGCCGAGGTTCTCGAATATTGCGCCAGCCGTCTTCTTGGCCCAGTCGCGCAACGCGGCTTTACCGATGATCTGCCGAATCTCAACCAGCCCACGGCCATGGTGTTGCCCATGAGGAAGATCGTGCTCGTGCTGACGCTCGTGCGCATGAGCGTGCTTGTGTGAATCTGAATGAGAGTGCTTGGCCGGGGATCGGCTTGTGGTTCCGTGTGGCTCGGAGACCTCTCGCCTTGGCTCATCTTTCTGCCCCTCGATCAGCACATCGACTTTCGTTGCGCTGATTCCGCTGCGATTCACGCGGGAGATCTCCAGTTTCGCTCCGACGCCCAGCGACTCGACCACTCGCTCAAATATTTGCGGCGAAACTCCGGCATCGATCAGCGCGCCCAGGAACATGTCGCCGCTGATACCAGAGAAACAGTCTAAGTAAGCGATTCGCATGACAGCCGTCTTAATTTCGTAGTCAGTCGTTGGTCGTCGGTGGTTGGCAGAGAATCGGAAACCTCGATTCTATAAGTTTTTCTTGTTTCGCCGCATGCACGCGCATTAGGCCGCAGAAAAACGGGGTGCGCCGATGCGAATGACCCACGGCGAACGACCCACAACTACTTTGTTAGAATCACATATTTCCCTGATCGCTCCGAGGACCCTT
The DNA here is from genome assembly GCA_035517535.1 of Terriglobales bacterium. Lineage (GTDB taxonomy): Bacteria > Acidobacteriota > Terriglobia > Terriglobales > Acidobacteriaceae > Gp1-AA145. The sequence goes on along the minus strand of DATIYR010000389.1, from coordinate 597 downwards.
GTACCGCGAACTGGAACGCCGACTCGCGCAGCATATGCGTGAATTTCTGCACCGCGCTTTCGGCGTGGAGTTGGAAAAAATCGTCATCGAGCAGCCGCCGAATGTGAAGTTCGGAGAATATGCGCTGCCTCTCGCCTTCGAGTTGGCAAAAAAGCTGCGTAAAGCTCCGCGGAAGATCGCGGAGGAGATCGTCGGTGGTCTAGGCACGATAGACGGATTCGAGAAGTTTGAAGTGGCCGGAGCAGGGTACATCAATGCGCGCCTGAATCGTGGCGCGCTTGCGCTTGCTCTCGTCAAAGATGAGAGTCCGCAAGCGGAAACTTCGTCCGGCAAGATTCTGGTTGAGCACTCGAGCATCAATCCGAATAAAGCGGCCCACGTTGGCCATCTGCGCAATGCAATCCTCGGCGACACCTTCGTGCGCCTGCTGCGCTTTGCCAGACGCGAAGTCGATGTGCAGAACTACATCGACAACACCGGCGTTCAAGTTGCGGACGTCGTAGTTGGCTTTCAGCATCTCGAAAAGAAGTCTCGTGCTGAAATCGAGCGCCTGATCAGAGAGCCGCGCTTCGACTATTACTGCTGGGATTTGTACGC
>DATIYR010000388.1:0-5680 GCA_035517535.1 Terriglobales bacterium | reverse complement strand
TTGAGTTGGTTCCCTTCGTTCTCACTGGTGGCTTGCAGTATGAGTTGCTTCTCGACTTCCTCCAGGTTTCCGCCGCCGCCGGATGATGCGGGAACGGGAGCACCGTAAATGACTCCGGGCAGGTGCCAAGCGCGGACTTCGGTGGCTTCCGGTTCTAATCCGATGGCGGTCCGCAGGATGACGTTCTTCAGTTCGCGAACATTGCCGGGCCATTGATAAGCTTCCAGTGCTTCGATGGCGTCGGGCGCGAACTTTGCTCCCGGGCAATGCTGATGCAGAAAAAATTCGGCGATCGGAACGATGTCCTGCGCCCGTTCACGAAGCGCAGGCACATGCAGCTCAAATTGCGCCAGCCGATGATATAAGTCGCGGCGAAACTTTCCCAATTGAACTTCCTGTTTCAAATCGCGGTTGGTTGCGGCCACAACGCGCACGTTGACCGATACCTTATTGCTGCCGCCCAGCCGGTAATACGGTGTGCCGTCAAGGACCCGAAGTAGCTTGGCCTGTACTCTGCTATCCAGCTCACCGACTTCGTCGAGAAATAAAGTCCCTTGGTCGGCCAGCTCGAACAGCCCGGGCTTGGTTACTTCGGCTCCGCTGAATGCGCCTTTTTCGTACCCGAAAAGTTCGCTCTCGACCAGGTGCTCAGGAAAGGCAGCGCAGTTAATATCGACAAAAGGTTTCGAGCAGCGTAAGGATTGCTCGTGGATCGTGCGCCCAATCATTTCTTTTCCTGAACCTGTTTCGCCGGAGACCAGCACTGCCGCTTCATGCCGGGCGACACGCTCAACCATTGTGATCAGCTTTCGCATGGTCTCGCTGCGAAAGACGACGGTTGTGCCGTTTACCAGTCGAGTTTCGGTGCTGGAGTTCGTCAACATCTGAAAACTGGGAGTAGGAAAGCTGGCGAGCGTGGACGGAGACACTCCCAAGAGGTGTTTAGCATGCGTTCTTTAAGACGGCTAGGTTACTTACGTACTCAAGACACCCGTAGTGGCAGCGAAACAGGTTTTCGCCAGCGAGATTAGTGATCTGCCGGCGTACTGTGTTCGAGTAAACGGTGCCGCCATCCCAGACGATTTGGCCGACACTTCGATACGTTGGATTGCCATTCGCTAGTTACCAAAGTTTTCGCCTATTCCCGCAATTTGTGGGAATGCTGCGGCCTATTAGTAATACTGCTTAGTGTTCCCCTGAGGGTACAGGTGTAGTTGAGAGAAAGAATGGGTTCTCGACCGCAAACGTGGCGCGAGATGACGATCGGCACGCGTGTGTACGTGGCCATGATCGTCGCAGCCGGCTCAGTAGTGCTTGCCTTCGGGATCTTACAACCTGTTGGCCACCAGCCGGTTAAGTTTCTTTGCTATCTTGCAGTCGCGCTGCTGGCGTCTCGCCTGAAAGTGAATCTGCCTGGTGTGACCGGCACAATGTCGGTCAATTTTCTCTTCATTCTGCTCGGAATCATCGAGCTGAGTTTTTCTCAAACGCTGGCCCTGGGATGCTCGGCCATCCTGGTGCAGTGTTTTTCGCGCAAACGACCACAAGCTGTCCAGGTCGCGTTCAATCTTTGTGCTTCGGCGCTGGCGATCGGATTCGGATATGGCGCGTATCACTGGGCGAAGCTGCATCCGTCGCTAAGTCATCCTTCCTTATTGTTGCTGCTCGGCGCCTCGGCGTACTTCGCCGCGAATACGATTCCGGTCGCCGCAGTAATTTCACTTACCGAAAACAAGCCCGTCAAAAAAGTCTGGGCAGACTGCTACTTCTGGTCATTCCCGTATTACCTGATGGGCGCCGGCATCGTTGGGTTGATGAGCTGGCTGAATCGGGTTTTCGACTGGCAGACATCGATGCTGATGTTGCCTACCGTCTTCCTTATTTATCGCTCTTATCGCCTTTATCTTGGGAAGCTCGAGTCCGAAAAGAACCATGTGGAGCAGATGTCGAATCTCCACCTGCGCACGATTGAAGCGCTTGCCCTCGCCATCGAAGCCAAAGACCATACCACGCACGATCACCTGCAACGCGTGCGAGTCTACGCGACCGAGGTTGGCAAGATTTTAGAGTTAGATGAGGACGAACTGCAGGCGCTGCAGGCGGCCGCGCTCTTGCACGACATCGGTAAGCTTGCCGTGCCGGAAAACATCATTTCGAAACCCGGCAAGCTGACGCCGGAAGAATTCGAGAAGATGAAGATTCATCCCATCGTGGGCGCGGAGATCCTCGAACGGGTGCAGTTCCCGTATCCCGTGGTTCCCATCGTGCGCGCCCATCACGAAAAATGGGATGGCTCAGGTTATCCATTCGGACTTAAGGAGGAGGAGATTCCGCTCGGGGCGAGGATTCTTTCTGCGGTCGATTTCCTGGATGCGCTCGCTTCCGATCGACAATACCGCCACGCATTGCCGATTGAAGTTGTCATGAGCCGTTTGCAGGAGGAGTGCGGAAAATCCTTTGATCCGAAGATTGTTAACGTTTTACAGGAGCGCTACGCAGAGATTGAGAAGCTGGTCGAAAGCGCTTCCGGCCAGATTCCGTGGACGAAGCTCTCGACCGAGGTGAAAGTGGACCGGGGCGCGGCTCCGGGTACGGGTCTTATGGAAAGCGGTCTCCGGCCCGAAGGCGCGGGTTTCTTGCAGTCGATCGCGGCAGCTCGCCAGGAAGTGCAGGCTCTGTTCGAACTCACGCAGGACCTGGGTTCGTCACTGAGCTTGGACGAAACGCTTTCAGTTTTCTCCGCCAAGCTGAAGCGGCTTGTGCCTTATAGCTCGATCGCAGTTTACGTGCGCCATAGCGAGAATCTTCTACCTGAGCATGTGACCGGTGACAACTTCCGTTTGCTTGCGGGATTGACCATCCCGATGGGGCAGGGATTATCGGGTTGGGTGGCGCAGAACAAGAAGCCTGTGCTCAATGGCAATCCAGCGCTCGAGCCCGGTTATCCACGGGATCCCGGCGAGTTTACGCCGCTGCGTTCGGCTTTGGCGGTGCCGCTCGAAAGTCCTGAGGCCGTCGTTGGCGTGCTCACGTTGTATCACGCTGCAAAAGACGCATTCACCGCCGATCACCTGCGTATTCTTCTCGCGATTCGCTCGCGCATTGCGCTTGCCATAGAGAATGCTTTGCGCTTCCGGCAGGCCGAGAGTTCGGCGACCACCGATTATCTGACGGGTTTGCCCAATGCGCGTTCGCTCTTCCTGCAACTCGATCATGAACTGGCCCGCTGCAAGCGCAGCAACAGCTCGTTGACCGTCATGGTCTGCGACATGGACGGATTCAAGCAGATCAATGACCGCTTCGGCCATCTGGAAGGCAATCGCGTGCTGGTTCGTTTCGCACAAATGCTGAAAAAGAGTTGCCGTGAGTACGACTACGTCGCACGCATGGGCGGAGATGAATTCGTGGTGATCGCCCCAGGACTGACTGCGGAGGCCGCAAACAGCAAGATTGAGAATCTCCGCCAACTGGTGCAGAAAGCCGGCAAGGAAGTGTGTGGTGAGAATTCGTTGTCGTTGAGCATCGGGCAGGCGGTCTATCCCGAAACCGGTCTCGACGCCGAGGATTTGCTTGCTGAAGCCGATCGCCGCATGTACATGGAGAAACGCCGCCGACCGGTGCGCAAAAACCGACGTTTGCATCCGCGCCTGCGCTGCCTGCTCGATATCGACTTTCATCCCGAAGGCCACGAATCTCCAGTTCCGGCGAACGTCATTACGGTTTCACTCGGCGGGTGTTACGTGGAAGCGGGAGGTTTGGTCAAAGTTGGGACCATTGTTCGCCTGGCGTTTCGCATCATGCATGAAACTTTCCACGTGAAAGGCAAGGTCGTACTGAGCGAACCGGGATTTGGGTTTGCCGTGCAGTTCGATGTGGAGGAACCGGGCCAGCGCGACCGCGTGCAACGCATTGTGGAGCACGCCGAAAAGCAAGTGGTGCAGATCGAGGCACCCAACCTGCTGAAGAATTAACGACCCAGGTCTGATCTTGTCCAAGGAATCTTTGATTGCGTCAGTTGGCAAAACACGTTCTGAAGTTGGTGATCACGCTGTTACTGGGCGGTTTGCTTGCGGCCACGCTCGTACGCTTCGCACCAGGCTTCGGTATGGACGAGGCCCAGCTCGACATCCGGCTCAATAATCAGAGTATTGATGCACTCAAGCGGCAATCGAAAGAAGGTCTCGGAGCTTTTTATGTTCATTATTGCGAACGCTTGCTGCGTGGTGATTTTGGGATGTCACGAACGCTGGAGCGGCCGGTCGCAGAGCTAATACGAGAGCGCATGCCGGAGACGCTCAAATCTGTTGCTCTCGGCTTGCTTCTCGGCTGGACTTTAGGGCTTTCGCTCGCCTGCTTAACCGCAATGGCAAGATCGGCAGCGCTCGATTCGATTGCTGGAATTTTCTGCGGCACCCTGCTCTGCATACCCGCAGCGGTGCTTGCGATACTCTTCGTAATCGCACAGGCGCCTGAGCGGCTGGTCCTGGCCGCTGTGGCTTTTCCGCAGATATACCGCTACGCACGCAATCTGCTGATTCGCAGCATGAATCAGCCCCACGTGCTTACGGGATGGGCGAAGGGACTAGGAAATCTACGACTGCTGTTTTGGCATGTGCTGCGGCCAGCTGCGCCACAGCTACTAGCCGTTGCGGGCGTCTCCGCCAGCCTGGCATTTACCGCCGCAATTCCGGTCGAAGCGCTTTGCGATCTGCCCGGAGTCGGCCAGCTTGCCTGGAAAGCGGCAATGGGGCGTGACCTTTATTTACTGGTCACGCTGACGGTCCTCGTGACCGCGGTGACGCTGATCGCAAACTCCACTTGTGAACTTTTGGGCAACATGCTTGGCACGAGGCACGCATGAAGTGGGCGCGCATGGCTGCGATTATTTTTCTGCTGACCGTCGCGGGCGCATGTTTGCTCGCCAACTTCGTTGCTCCGGCATCGTACGCTTACCAGTTTCGTGAGGAACCCGATGCTGCGGTCTCGCGGCATCATCCTCTCGGCACGGACGACCTCGGACGCGACCGCTTTTCGCGCCTTCTCTATGGCACTCGTGTCTCGCTTTTGCTTGCTCCCGCCGCAGCGGTGCTGGCATCTTTGCTTGGATTGCTGATCGGCGGTCTCGCGGGATTTGCGGGTGGATGGACGGAACGCCTGGTAATGTCCGCGACTGATCTTTTTTTGTCTTTGCCGTGGCTTTTTCTCCTGCTCACCGTGAGAGCAGTGTTGCCCTTGAATGTCTCGCCCATACTCAGCGTGACGATCACGTTTGCCCTCCTTGGTTGTCTTGGCTGGGCGGGAGCTGCCCGCATGATCTGCGCCGATGCTCGCAGCATTCGTGAATCAGAATTTGTTTTATTGGCTCGTGCTTCCGGCAACAGCGGTTTTCGCCTGCTGTGGCGTCAGGTTCTGCCGAATCTGCGGCCAATTGCTCTTGCCCAGTTCTGGATTTCGATTCCGGTCTTCATCATTACCGAAGCCAACCTTGGCATGCTGGGCTTGGGCATCTCCGAGCCGCTGCCTTCCTGGGGAAGCCTGCTGCGTGAATTGCAAAGCTATACCGCCATTACCGGCCAGCCGGTGCAGTTCGTTCCATTGATCTTGTTCATCGCCGTCATCGGTTCATTCCACCTGGTGTTGCACGACGAGGAGTTAACGGTATGAAAAAAATTCTGGTTTT
>DATIYR010000387.1:0-3759 GCA_035517535.1 Terriglobales bacterium | reverse complement strand
GCTTGGAGGAAAAGCAGATTCCTCATGGCTAAAGCCATTCGGAATGACATCGGCTAATCGTAATGAAGAACGCAACCGAAACTCCGACCGTAACCTCGGCGACGTTTGAAGATCTGGTGAAGGAGATGCTCGTTCGCCTGGGCGAAGATCCGCAGCGCGAGGGGTTGCTGCGCACGCCGGAGCGGGTGAAGAAAGCCTTTGAGTTTCTCACCAAGGGATACAACGAAGACCCCGAGGTGATGCTGAAGAATGCGCTTTTCACGGTCACTTACGACGAAATGGTGATTGTGAAAGACGTTGAGATGTTCAGCCTGTGCGAGCACCACATGCTGCCGTTCTTCGGCAAGGTGCACGTTGCTTACATCCCAAACGGCAGAGTGATTGGGCTGAGCAAAATTCCGCGGCTGATTGAAATTTTCTCGCGGCGGTTGCAGATTCAGGAGCGGCTGACGACTCAGATCGCGGAAACCGTTCAGAAAGTAATCCAGCCTCAAGGAGTGGGTGTAGTCATTGAGGCGCGGCACCTTTGCATGATGATGCGGGGAGTTGAGAAGCAGCACTCGGCTGCGGTAACGTCCTCAATGCTCGGCTGCTTCCGCGAGGAGCAGGAGACGCGGACCGAGTTCCTTTCCCTGATCCGGCAGCGGCCAAACGGGGTTTGATCCAAGGCAAAAGCTTTTTACCGCATAGAACGCAGAGTCTTTGCAGAAGAACGCCGAGTGCGGCCTCTCAGGATTCGACGGTTTACCCGCTCAATCACCTGAATTTTTGCCCTCTCTGTCAAAAATTGAACTTGCTTTCAGAGCTGACCTGAGCTAACTTTTCTGCACTTGGTGCTCTCGCGTTTTCGGGCTCCCTGGAGCAAACATGCGGCTCCGCTCAGTATTCCCTCTTGCGCTCTTCGCGTTTGCATTCTGCGCGTTACCAGCTTTGGCTCAAGTAATGCATGTGACTGCCGTGCAGCCGACCGCTCAGGCCCCGGCGAAACCACAGCCGCCGTTCAAGTCCTATCACGACCACAGCATTCGCGACATCGATGACATCGGCAACCGCAATATCGGGTGCTCGCGCGGTATCGGGAATTGGTACAGCCTGGAGCGCCAGATTGAAATGGGGAAACAGTACTCCGATCAGGTCATCCAGACGAGCAGGCTGATCACCGACCCCGAGGTCACGGATTACGTCAATCGGGTTGGTCAGAACCTGGTACGCCATTCGGATTCGGTGGTGCCATTCACCATCAGGGTGATCGACTCGGACGACGTAAATGCGTTCGCCCTACCCGGTGGGTTCTTCTTCATAGACTCGGGGCTGATCGAGGCGGCGGATAATGAAGCGGAGCTGGCCGGAGTGATGGCGCATGAGATTGCCCATGTGGCGGCGTGCCACATGGCGCGGCAGACCACACGCGGCAAGCTGATGAACATGGCATCTATCCCGCTGATGATGATCGGCGGGCCCATTGGCTATGCGGGATACGAGGCGCTGACCGTCGCGATGCCGTTGAGCTACATGAGATTTTCGCGTCACTTTGAATCGGAAGCGGATTACCTGGGCGTTCAATATATGTACAAGGCCGGGTATGACCCGCAGGCGCTGACGGCATTTTTCGAGAAGATCAAAGTGATGGAAAAGGGGAAAGAGGGCGTGGTGGCAAAGGCCTTCCGCACCCACCCGCAAACGCCGGACCGCATTCAGAAGACGCAGGCGGAGATCAATACGCTGCTGCCGCCGCAGACGCAGTATGTAGTCGACACTTCGGATTTCGAAGACACGAAGGTTGAGCTGCAGAAGCTCGAAAACCGCGGCAACCTGCAACTGCAGAATGCAAACCGGCCGACGCTGCGGCGCAGGGAATTTCCGGAAGAGCAGAACTAGTTCATCCGTTTAACTTGCCGGCGGCGAGTTCCTTGATCAGTTCCAAATCAGCTTCGAGAAAATCGTAGGACTGGAGTGAGGCCGGCTCCGCCCAGCGTATTTCCCGGAAAATCCGGTTCTCAAGCGTGCCTGTGTATTCGCGAACGTCATAGAAACGTAGTTCGACAGCATTGCCGTTCGGATATTGGTGGCGGATGCGGGAGACCTCGTCTCCAACCATAGCCTGAATGCCGAGTTCTTCTTCAAGTTCGCGGCGAAGCGCATCGCGCGGCTGCTCGCCGTCTTCGATTTTTCCCCCAGGAAACTCCCACTTGAGAGGCATGGTCTGATGACGCGTGCGTTGGCAGACGAGGACGTTTCCGTCCTGCCAGATCAGTGCTGCGACCACGCGCTTCATCGACATTTTGTAATCGGGTAATTTGGTAGTCGGGTAATTGGAACTTTTTTTCGCAACCTTTCCCTTGCTTTGGTACGGTTTGCGGTAAGAGCTTTCAACCGCAGAGTTCGCGGAGGGATCGCTAAGAGCGCAGAGAAAATCCGGGTCGAGAGCTCTTACAGAATTACCCAATTACAAAATCCCGTGGTTAATACATCGTAGCCCCTCGCACTGTGGAAAACGCTGGGGATGGATTGCGGCTGCAAGCGCGTGCAGTCCGAGAACCAGGGTGGGAGCGGGCGTGTTGAGATATTCGTCGCGAATGCAGTAGACGCGATGGTTTTTGACAGCCGGCAGGTCGTGCCATTTTCGTGTCGCAATAATCTTTTCGAGCGGAACGCGGTCGCCGGCGCCGCACCAGGCGGCGATGATCACGTCAGGCGCCAGCGCGGCGACTTGGTTGAATGAGATTTGCGCGCCGGGCTTGGCAACGAACTCTCCGCCGGCAGCTTCGACGAATTCGGCGACCCAAAGTTGGGACGCGATCAGCGGTTTGCCCCATTCTTCGCAGAAGACGCGCGGTTTGGGAAGGTGTTTGACGCAGGAATAAATAAGTTCTATCTCGGCCTGCATCCTCTCAATAATTCGCCGGCCTTCATCGATCACATCCATGATTCCTGCGATCGCCGCTATATCCATGTAAATGTCGGCTAGGGATCTTGGTGCGAGACCGAGGAAACGTGCGCCGCACTTCATGATTTCTGCCAGGGCTTTTTCCTGATAAGGCACGGAGGCGATGACGAGATCGGGCTTGAGTTGGGCGATCTGCGCGGATTGCGCCGTCCAGGAATCGAAGACGATGGTGATGGTAGAGTTTTTTAGCTCGGGGCAGACGTCAAGGCAATATTTTGTGCAGCCCACGAGAGACGAGAGCTTGCCCAGATCGCGCAGGATGACTGTGGCACTTGGCTGCAATGCCACGACGCGCCTGGGAGCGTGGTTCATTCGATTAGTATTACAGGACAGCCGTGTATTCACCCCAACTGTTAGATCATTTTGAGCATCCGCGCAATGCGGGCGTGCTGGACTCGCCGGATGCGACCGCACAGGTCGAGAACCCAGTTTGCGGCGATGTGCTGAAGCTGAGTGCGCGGATCGCCGATGACCAAATTGCCGAGATCAGATTTCTGGCCAAGGGATGCGTGCCGGCGATGGCGTGTGGGTCGGCGATTACGGAGTTAATAAAAGGAAGAACGCTAGTAGAGGCCTCGGGGGTTGGACGGGAGGAGTTGGTGCGGCAGGTCGGCGGATTGCCGCCAGCATCGACGCACGCAAGCCAGCTGGCGATGGATGCGTTGGCGGCGCTGATCAAAAACCTCAAGAAATAGCTTTGCGAGTTTCAGGCACGCATACTCTAGAAGAAACTTGTTGCTCGCGTGCTAGAATCGCCCGCCGAAGTCTTAATTCCGATCACGGAGTTGTTGATGCGAAAAATTATCGCGCTG
>DATIYR010000386.1:0-7999 GCA_035517535.1 Terriglobales bacterium | reverse complement strand
ATCCGCATTGGTAACTCACGCGGCGTACGAATCCCCAAGCCGCTTATCGAGCAGGTTGGATTGGGGGATGCTGTCGAGTTGCGCGTTGAGAATAATCAGATCGTCATCGCACCCCAGCGCAGGCCGCGGCAAGGTTGGGCTGACGCTTTTCGCGCAGCAGGACCGTCCGAAAAAGACGAACTCCTGCTCGACCCAACCGGTGTGAATGAATTTGATGTGAAGGAGTGGCGGTGGTGACTCGTCCTGCGCACCGAGACGAGGTCTGGCTGGTGAGTCTTGATCCGACGCTAGGCTCTGAAATTAAGAAGACCAGGCCTTGCCTGATTGTCTCTGCCGACGAAATGAACCGATATCTGCAGACGGTCATCGTTGCTCCAATGACTACCGCAATGCGTCCCTATCCAACTCGAGTTCCTGCGCGCTTTCAAGGAAAGTCGGGCCAGGTGGTCCTTGATCAACTTCGAACCGTCGATGCTCAACGTCTCGTGCGCAGGCTCGGGAAGATATCGCCGGGAGCGGCCGAATCGGCTTCAACCGTCCTGCTGGAAATGTTCAGTCGTCCCTAGTTCCGGACTCTTTGCGAAACCATGAGCGACCCGATATTCTTCGCCTATGCAAACCCTGGTGGAATGCGTCCCGAATTTTTCCGAGGGACGCGATAAATCCAAAGTCGATGCGATTGTCGAAGCGATGAAACTCGATGGCGTCTACCTGCTCGACCGCGAAATGGACGCTGACCACAATCGCTGCGTAATTACAATCGCCGGCGAACGGGAGCCGATTCAGGAAGCCGCGATTCGCGGCGTTGGCAAGGCTGCGGAATTAATCGATCTGACCAAACACCAGGGAGCCCATCCCCGCCTCGGCGCGGCTGACGTTGTTCCTTTCATTCCAATTGAAGGTGTGAGCATTGAGGATTGCGTTACCATGGCGCGGCACGTCGGCGAACAGATTTGGAAGCGTTACCAGGTCCCAGTTTATCTATACGAAGCTGCGGCAACTTCGCCGGAGCGGCAGAATTTGGAAAATATTCGTCGCGGGCAGTTCGAAGGCATTCGCGATGAGATTGCCACGAATACCGCACGCAGGCCGGATTTTGGCGATGCACGCTTGCATCCAACTGCCGGCGCTTGCGTCGTCGGCGCGCGCAAGTTCCTGATCGCTTACAACATCTTCCTGAACACGCCCGATGTGGAAATCGCGAAAAAAATTGCCAAGGCGATTCGGTTTTCAACCGGAGGATTGCGTTTCGTTAAAGCCGCCGGGTTCTTAGTTCGTGGCCAGGCGCAAGTCTCGATGAATCTCACGGATTTTGAGCAGACGCCGATCCATCGCGTTTTCGAGATGGTCAGGCGCGAGGCTGAGCGCTACGGTGTCGCCCCCGCGAGCAGCGAAATTGTTGGTCTCATTCCGAAGAAGGCGCTGGAGCACGCGGCGGAATGGTTTTTGCAAGTAGAGAACTTCGATTCATCTCTGATTCTGGAGAATCGAGTTGCGGCAGTCATGGGCGGCAAGATGGCGATCGGCGGCTTGCGTGCCGGAGTCGAGCCTTTCATCGAGCAGCTGGCCGCGCCTACCGCAACTCCCGGAGGAGGCAGCGCCGCCGCGGCGAGCGCGGCGATGGCTGCAGCACTGGCGAATATGGTGGCTTCCATGTCTCGCGGAAAGAAAGCTTACGCACAATTCGAGCGCGAACTGAGCGAAGCCATTTCTCGTCTGTCGCAACTGCGTGAGGAGCTCAAGGCGGCAATCGACGCCGACGCTGAATCGTATAGCTCAGTAATGTCGGCTTATAAAAAAGCGAAAGAGTCCGCATCTGCCGATGGGCTCATCGACTCCGCTCTCAAGCAGGCGACCAATGTTCCGCTGGGCGTCGCGGAGCGGGCGAGGGAAGTGCTTGATATTGTCGAAACTTTACGTCCGATTACAAATCCGAACATGAAGTCGGATTTGACCACGGCTGGCGCCCTCGCGCAGGCTGCGACCGAGGGTGCGTTGGCGAATGTGGAGATCAATCTGGAATCGCTTAAAGACCCGGAATTCGTGGCCCAGGTCCGCAGGCGGACCGCATCCTTCGGGGCGTAACTGCTGCAGCATTAACGCCGAGAGCCCAGGGTCTCGTACCTTGGTTATCAGCGTGGGCCTTATCACTTTCGACTACAATGACGATGTAGCTGGGTGACTGCTGAATCCAGCCCCGCATCAAAGTAATAGATTCTCTGAGGTTAATATGACTCATTTCCTGCGTCGGGGTGTTGTCGCAATTACTTTTGGTCTTTTGAGCGGCGGCTTATTTGCCGCGCCATTGCCTTCCTCCTTGCGACCGGCAATCCCGGCCGATGTGCAGCAAATTATCTGCGTCGATTACCGCGCGCTGAAAGATTCGCCCACCGCGCAACAACTGAAGGACCAGGTGCTGCCCGAAAACCTCAAGGAATTTGAAACCGCGCTGAAGGGTATCGGCGTTGTCGCCGACCGTGACGTTGATACTCTGACCTTCGTTTCGTATCGGCAGCCCAAGAAAGGCGTCCAGATCGTCGGCGCGGCGCAAGGAGTGTTTTCGACCAAAACGGTCCTCGGCAGATTGCGATACAAAAAGATTCGGCCCGCGAAATATCACGATTCGGATATTTACCCCATGTCGGATGGCATGGAAATGTCCTTCCTCGATGAGACCACATTGCTGTTCGGCAGTGGCCCGGCACTGCGCGGCGCAATCGATGCGCGCGACGGATACGTTCAGACCCTCGATTCGAATCCTGACGTCGCCGACATGATTGACGATGTTGCCTACGGAACCGTGTGGAGCATTCTCGACCAAAAGGGAACGCAAAACATGATGCTTTCCGCGCTGGGCGATGCTGCGCGACTGGCCGATTATGACACGATTAAGAAGCACATCATTGGTTCGCGCTACACGATGAGTTTCAACGACGGTGTAAAGTTTGATCTCGATGTAATCACTTCCGATTCGGTTACAGCTGCGACACTTTCTTCGCTTGTAAAAGCCGGTGTTATTTACAAGAAGATGACTGCATCGCCTGTCGAAAAGGCAGCGCTGGAAGACGTCTCGGTTAACTCGGACAGCTCAAAGCTGCAGATGCATTTCAAGACCGATGACAAGCAGTTCCAGTCGCTAATTCATACGAGCTTGTTTGCCGCGGTTTCGCACTAATCTCTCGTACTCCACCGGGGGAACACTTTTGGGACGAGCGTGGACGACGAGTGTGGGAGAGCGGCGCTTTAGGGCCGCGTTGATCGAGATAAATTGATTCGGGGTTTTGCCCTAGACTTTCCCCAGCCTCCGCCGCCGGGCGTTTCAATTGAAATAACATCGCCCTTTCTTGCCAGGATGCTGGTTTTGGCGGCGATCTCTTTCTTCTTCGCGCCCGAAATGTGAACTGCTCTACCGGGTGCGCCTGACTCGCCCCCGGCTAACCCATACGGCCGAAACTTTCTCCGATCGTTCAAAAGCGTGACTCGCGAGTCCGCGAGCAGTTCAATTTCCCGGATCAAACCATCGCCTCCGCGAAATTTTCCTTTTCCGCCTGAGTTCGGTCGATATGAATATCGCCGTACACGAAACGGATACGCATATTCGAGCGCCTCAATCGGAGTATTCAGCGAATTTGTCATATGCGTATGCACGCCGGAAAGCCCGTCAGCATTGGGCCGTGCACCCATCCCTCCGGCAATCGTCTCGTAGTAGGCGAAAGGCCGGCGCGTTCGCGGATCGATTCCGCCAACGGTCAAGTTGTTCATGGTTCCGGAGCTCGCGGCCGGAATCCGCCTGGGTATCGCTTTCGCTAAGGCACGTAGCAGCACATCCACAATTCGCTGCGATGTTTCAACATTGCCGGCCGCAACCGCAGCGGGCGGCATGGCATTCACGATGCTTCGCTCGGGGGCGCGCACTGCAATCGGCCGCATCAGCCCAGCACTCGCCGGGGCATCTTCCGGAAGCAGGCAACGTAAAACGTAGTACGTGGCTGAATAGGCAATCGCGAAAACCGCATTCATGCTGCTCGCGACCTGCGGGCTCGACCCTTCAAAATCGACTCTCGCCGACGCGGAGCCGGGATCGAATTCGATACAAACCGTAATTCGAACTGGATCATCGGAAAAACCATCGCCATCTAAGAAGTCTTTCGCAGTAAATTTTCCCAGAGGCATTTGCGAGAGTTCTGCACGCATGAGCCGCTCGGAATAATCGAGCAACGCGCCACAGAGTTGTACTGTTTTTGTCTTACCGGTTCTGGCCACGAGCTCCTGCAATCGTGCTTCGCCGACTCGGCAAGCTCCAATCTGCGCCGCCAAGTCGCCCTCGCGTTCTTCCGGAGTGCGAACGTTATTCAAGATCATCTTCAATACGGATGGGTCGGTCTCGCCCCGCCTCGCCAGCTTCACCGGTGGAATGCGCAGTCCTTCTTCATAGATTTCCCGGCACAGTCCCATCGAGCCGGGATATCGCCCTCCCACGTCTGCATGATGTGCCCGCGAAGCGACGTAGAAAAGCGGCGTGGGCTCAGCTCCCACGAAGACCGGCGATACCATCGTGATATCCGGCAAATGCGTTCCCCCAGCGAATGGGTCGTTCAAAATTGCAATGTCGCCCTGCTCCAATTTCAGCTCGTCGACAGCCGCGCGCACCGACATCGGCATCGAGCCGAGATGCACCGGCATGTGGTCGCCCATCGCGATCACCTGGCCGGAGCTGTCGAACACAGCACACGAATAATCGCGACGCTCCTTGATGTTGGGCGAAAAGGCGGTTCGGCGCAGCGACGCACCCATCTCCTCCGCAACCGACCGGGTTGCGCTTTTGAAAACAGCGAGTTCAATTGGATCGAACGATTTCATTCTTCCATGCTCGTGGCGCGGATCCCAGGTCCTGCCGCCCTTACACCTTGACTACCAAGTTGGAATACTCGTCCACGGTTACCTTGCATCCCGGTGGCACAACTGTAGTCGCGCTGTACTCGTGCACAATGGCCTGGCCTTCGAATGTGTTCCCCGGCAAAAGTAACTGGCGATCGAAAACCGGAGTCGTCATCCGTTCATTCGCGAAGATTACATTTTTGGTCTTGATGATTGCGCGTGAACAATCTTTCCGGCCTGCGGGTTTTCGCTCCAACTCAAGTGGCGTCGAAGCTGCCACCATTCGTATGCGCACGTTTACGATCTCCACGCGCTTGGTTTCATCCGCATGACCGTACCGCTTGCGATGGGCCTCATGAAAATACGACAACATTTGTGGCCCGGCGGGCACATTGATTTCGTATCCCTGACCCGCATAGCGCAAATCGGCGGAGCGTAGAGCTGCGCTGTTCAGGACTTCTTTCTTGAATTCCGCAGCGCCTTTGGCTTCGAGTTCAGCAAAATGGTGTTCGAGCACTGAGAGAAAGTCGCGGACCGGAGCAGTAACTGATACCATCACCGTTCGCGAATAATCCCTCACCACATCAGCCCCAAAAATCCCGAGTGCCGAGAGCGCGCCGGGCATCACTGGAATCAGCACGCGTGGAATTTCCAATGCCCGCGCAAGCGAGCACGCATGTAGCGGCCCGGCGCCACCGAAGGCCACCAGCGTAAACTCCCGCGGATCGTGCCCGCGCTCCACCGAGATCAGCCGGATTGCTTTTTCCATCTCTGCTTCGGCTAACCTCACAATTCCTGCGGCAAACTCTTCAATAGACGGAATCGGCGCCCGTGCTTTTTTCACAAAAGATCGAGTCCGTGCTTCATCCAAATGAACCGTTCCGGCAAGCGCCAGCTCCGCGTCCAACCGTCCGAGCACCAGGTTCGCATCCGTCACCGTCGGCTCTTGGCCGCGTCCATAGCAGATCGGCCCGGGATCAGCTCCCGCCGATTCTGGCCCCACGCGCAAAATGCCGCCACGATCGAAGCGCGCCAGCGATCCCCCGCCGGCACCGACGGTATGAATGTCGAGCATGGGAACCGAGATTGGAAATTCAGAAATGCGCGATTCGTTCGTAGTCTGCGGTCCGCGCGCATCGATCAGCGAAACATCGGTCGATGTTCCACCCATGTCAAAACTGATGATCTTGTCGAATCCTGCAAGCTGCGCAACCCGGTGTGCTCCGATCACGCCGCCAGCCGGACCTGAAAGCACCGTTCGAACCGGTTCCTCTCCCGCGAGCTTTGCCGAAATAATTCCACCAGAAGACTGCATCACATACAGCGAACCACTGTTTTGCTTCCTGATCTGTGATCCCAAACGGCGAACGTAGTCCCCCGCTTTTGGCGCCAGATATGCGTTCACCACCACCGTGGCCGCGCGCTCATATTCACGAAATTCGGGAAGAATTTCGTGCGAAATGGAAATCGGAATTCCGAGCCCACGCAGTGACCTCGCAACTTTCTTTTCGTTTGCCGGATTAGCGAATGAAAAAAGCAGGGAAATCGCAACGCTCTCTGAGCCACTCGATCGAATCTTTTTGCGCAGCTTCGCCAATTCCTGCTCTGTCGGTGCAAGCAGAATTTCGCCGT
The DNA here is from genome assembly GCA_035517535.1 of Terriglobales bacterium. Classification (GTDB taxonomy): domain Bacteria; phylum Acidobacteriota; class Terriglobia; order Terriglobales; family Acidobacteriaceae; genus Gp1-AA145. The sequence continues at coordinate 1,489 of DATIYR010000386.1, read as the reverse complement.
CAGAACTAGTCCGTTCCTTCACGGCGAAGCGCAATTTGTTGGGCACAATGCAGGGTGCGGGTGTCGCCATCCAGTCATAAAGATGCTGTCGAGCCTGACGGCCGATGGCGATGGTATCTTCAAACCCGGCCGTGGTCACGAACGCAACCCGCGCGCCTTTGCGCTCGAGCAGCGCATTCGTTCCAATCGTCGTTCCATGTCGCACTTCGACGTTTTGTTCGGCGGCAATTTGGCGAATTGCGTTGAGCACCGATCTCGCAGGATCATCCGGCGTGGAAGGCAACTTCAAGACAACCGGCAGGCCATCTTTCACGTAAATGCAATCCGTGAACGTGCCACCGGTGTCAATCGCGATTCGCATGAGTTTGAAAACCCGACAAAGCCGGATCAAGCTCTTATTTATAAATCGAGAGAACGTGGGTGTGCCGGAAAACTACTCTTGGAGGCATTTCGGAAGGATCGCCGCGTCGTAGGGCTGCCGTTTCGCTTAATTCGCACCGCCGGAATGGAATTCGGCTTTTTCGAGATCGCGATCGCGCACCCCCAGTAGATACAAAATGCTATCTAATCCCAAGTGCGAGACCGCATGGTTCGCGCTTTGCCGCACTAGCGGTTTCGCGTGAAAAGCGATTCCCATGCCGGCAAGGTTCAGCATCGGCAAATCGTTTGCGCCATCGCCGACTGCCACGACCTGATCGAGAGAAATATTTTCTTCGCGCGCGATCACTTCGAGCAGCTCAGCTTTCTTTTTTCCATCCACGATTTCTGAAGCGAGCCGGCCGGTAATCACTCCGTTTTCGATTTCCAGGTCATTCGCAAACACGTAATCGATCCCCAGCCGCGCCTGCAAGTGCCTGCCAAAAAAATTAAATCCCCCGGAGAGGATCGCTGTCTTGTAGCCAAGCAACTTCAATGTCGAAATCAGCCTCTCCGCTCCATCCGCAAGCTGGACCGTGTGCAACAAATCCTGCAGACGCTGCGCCGAGAGTCCGCGCAGTAAACCGACTCGCCGCGTCAGGCTCTGTCGAAAATCGAGTTCACCCCGCATTGCAGCCGCGGTGATTGCGGAAACCTGCTCTCCCACTCCCTGCAGCTTCGCCAATTCGTCGATCACTTCTGCCTGAATCAGCGTTGAATCCATATCGAACACAACCAGCCGCCGGTTGCGCCGGTAAATGCTCTCCCGCTGAAAAGCAATATCGATTTCGAAGTTTTGCGCCAGCTCCATCAGCGTGGCGCGCAGCCCAGCCGAGGCATCTTTTTCACCACTGATCTCGAGTTCAATGCAAGCATTCGCGTTTTCCACGCGCCCAGTCATCGAAAGCCTGCCCGAAAGCCGCTCAATTCGGTCAATATTGAAGCCGTGAGTTGAAATCGCCGCGCTGATCTTTGCCAGTTGCTCCGATGTGATGATTCTTCCCAACACGCTGATCACAAAACGGAATTTCGCCTGCGACTGCACCCAATGGCTGAAGGATTCTTCCCCGAC
>DATIYR010000385.1:0-2762 GCA_035517535.1 Terriglobales bacterium | reverse complement strand
TGGGAAGGGGCGAAGAACATAGAACAACGTGAATTGTGACCGGACAAACTCGCATCGCCTACGGAATATAGCTTCTCACCGGGCAGAATACAACGAATTTTCGTCGGGTAGTAACTACCTTGTGGATCAGGAAGTTAGCTTAGGAGGCGCCGGAGCCCGCGCTGGCCAGTCCGGGTTGCAGCATATGCTGCCTGGCCTTCAAATGTTTCTCGCGGAAATGGGCATGTGCCCGCTCACCCCACCCGCGCACGAAATAATAATTGAGGACCGCGCCGATCAACGAACTCGCAATCGGAACCAACCGCGCCGACCATTTTTCAACCAGCTCGGTGCTCGCCTTCGCCGCGATCTGCTGAATGATTCGGGGAATCAGGCGATTGACCACGTTTTTCTCCAACAGGTCGCGGCCGAGATCCACGCCCGCCGCGCTGGCGGCGGCAATCCACAACTCTGAAACTTCTTCGTCCGTTTTGTACTCGTAGCCGTAAATCAGGCTGAGCTTCTGGATCATGCGCAGCGTGATCCCGGCGAGAATGCTGAAGTCGGGCACGATGGTCAAAAATCCGCCGATGCCCAGTCCCGCGCCTTCAGCCGAGGCCATTTTCATCGAACTGTGAATGACTTTTTCCGCGACATCATCCAGCAGAGACATGTCGAGCGAGTACATGCCATGAAAGCTGCTGACCGGAACACCATATGCGGCGCGCAGTTCAATGAGAAACCGGTTCGGCTCGACGCGCACGGTTTTGTACGCGCGCATCAGCGCAGCCGTTAATGATTTCTCAATTCGGCGCCGGAGCCAGGATTTGCCCGTGGACATGAAAAGTCTCGGATTCTGCTCCTCCTTAATTATTGTATCGGGTTCTCCACGCCGGATAACGATGGTTGTCTGCTCGATGGTATTGGAAAAGCAGGGTTGGCTAGTGACATAACTAATAAAGACTCTGCAGCACTCGAGCGATTCGCTCGCCGGTCCGGCCATCCCACAGCGGCGGAATGGCCCCCGTCTTCGCCTTGCCCTCAACAATTTTCCGCAGCTCCGCACGCAATTTTTCACGGTCTTGCCCAACAATCACGTTCGTTCCCATCTCCACCGTGATCGGTCGCTCGGTGTTGCTCCGCAGCGTAAGACATGGAACGCCAAGATACGTGGTTTCCTCCTGAATGCCACCGGAATCCGTAATCACCACCGCGGCCCGGTTTTCCAAGGCCAGAAACTCCACGTAGGGCAAAGGATCCAAAAAGTGCAGGGTTTCTGCGCTGTAACCAAACTCCCCAATCCGCTGCCGTGTCCGCGGATGCACCGGAAAGACAACTTTCAATTCCCTGCTCACTTCCTGCAAGGACTCCAAGATGCTCCCGAGACTCTCGTTGTCATCCACATTCGATGGCCGATGCAGCGTGACCAGCGCATAACGATCAGGAAAACCATTCTTTGGCATGCCTTCTGCCGCCGGCAGCAGACGCACCAGCGAATCGATCATCACGTTGCCGACACGATGAATCTTGTCTTCAGGAACACCCTCCCGCTTCAAATTCAGATCAGCATCTTCCGATGGCGTAAACAGCATCTCAGCCAGCCGGTCCGTGACAACGCGATTGATTTCCTCCGGCATCGTCCAATCGAACGAACGCAGCCCAGCCTCAACATGCACGGTGCGAATTCCCAACTTCGCGCACACCAGCGCAGCTGCCACCGTGGAGTTGACGTCGCCGTAAACCAGCACCACGTCCGGTTGCCGCTCCAGCACGACCGGCTCGAAGCGCGTCATAATGTCGGCGGTTTGCCGCGCATGGCTGCCGGAGCCGACTTCGAGATTCACATCCGGTGCAGGAATCTCCAGCTGCGAAAAGAAAACATCGGACATGTTGTGGTCGTAGTGCTGCCCGGTGTGAACCAGCGTCTGCTTGGCTGCAACTCCTCTCAGCGCACGCAGCACCGGAGCCGCTTTCATAAAATTCGGCCGCGCCCCAACCACATGAAGGACATGCATAAATTAAAAACTCACTGCCTTGAATAGAAACTCAGCAACTGCCTTCACCAGCAAATGCCCTCGTAGGTGCCGTTCTTGCTCTTGCTCGGCAGCACGCGAACAAAGTCAACTAGATATTGGTCTTCGCGCAGTCTCGCCGGAACCTCTCGGAATTCCGGATCATTATTTCCAATCACCACGGTCTGCGCGTGCTCGAGCACCGCGTCAATGTCATCGACCATGAGTTTCGAAATATGCGGAATGCGATTGAGAATGAAATCCCGGTTCGCTCCAACCAGCTTCGCCATCTTCACGTTCTTGTCGTAGATGCGAAGCTCGTGTCCTTTGCCAATCAGCCGCTCGATCACTTCAATCACCGGGCTCTCGCGCAGGTCGTCCGTGCCCGCCTTGAAGCTGAAGCCCAGCACCCCAATCTGCTTGTGCCCGCGCTGCATGATGAGCTGCAACCCGCGCTGCACCTGTCGTTCGTTGCTCGGAAGAATCGACGTGAGTATGGGCAATTCAAGATCGTGCGTCTTCGCCTGATATGAAATTGCCCTCAAGTCCTTCGGTAGGCACGAACCACCAAAGGCAAACCCAGGCGTTAGGTATGAGCTTGAGATGTTGAGTTTCTTGTCATTGCAAAAGATCTTCATCACCTCATGCGCATCGATCGAGTTCGCTTTGCAAACGTTCCCGATTTCGTTGGCAAACCCAATCTTCAGCGCGTGCCAGCTGTTGTTCACATATTTCACCATCTCGGCGGTTTCAAGAGAGGTGCGCACGAGC
>DATIYR010000384.1:0-18746 GCA_035517535.1 Terriglobales bacterium | reverse complement strand
AGGTTGTATTGAGCGGTGACCTGGCCAAAGTTCGGCGATCCAAAACTCGTGTTGGGAGCATTGAATTGGGTTCGATTGAAAATGTTGAAGAAATCCGCCCGGAATTGGAGTGTGAGCCTATCATCCGGGCCAAACTTGGTGTCCTTGGTCGCCGTGAAATCAAAGTTCTTGATCCCGTCGGCGCGAACATTTGGTTCAGTTCGCCCGTCGCTGCCGTAGCCATAATTGTTCGTAAAGGCATAGGCTGAAGTGTTGAACCACTGGGCCAATTTTGCATCCAGCGACCCCGAGGTGTTTCCTCTGTTACCCACGACGGTCAAACGCGGGCAGCCTACGTTCGGAATTCCAGAGCTGCCAAGCAGGCCATAGGCGCCGCTGCAACCCATGCTGAGTGGGAAGCCGCTCTGGAAGGTGATGATTGGGGCGATTCCCCAGCCGCCGAGCACTTTGTCGGCCACTGGACTCATGTTGCCGCCAAACTTTTTGCCCTTGCCGACCGGCATATCCAGAACGCCGGATAGCACAAACCGCTGCGGAACATCGAACCCATCCAGACTTCTTTCACCGCGCAGATTGTAGGCGTTGGAGTCTCCCCATTGGGGCGACGCAGTTTCCAGCCAATTGATCTCGGAGTTAGTGTCATCGATCAACTTCGATACCGTGTAACTGGCAAGGATGCTGGCCCCAGCAGAGAAGCGTTTCTGGAATTTCATCTGCAATGAGTGGTAAATGGAATCGCGATTGTCAGGTTCTTCCATGGAGACGTCATCGAACTGCGGATACGGCAGGAGTAGCCGACCCGCTGGAATATTCGCGTCGCTGCCTACGCCACCCGACACAACCGGTCCCGTACCGCAAGGAGCGGCGCAGAAAGGGTTCGGGATCGATGCCGTCAAAGCATTGACGATGTTGGTATTCGTTTGGCTCGGCCCACCTTGCGGTAGATCCTGTAGTGGCATCTGGTCGAGATCCTGGCTGTGTGCCGGCAGATTCGTGCCTTTGGATCCAGCGTAGGCCACATCAATCAGCGAATCGCCGGGAAGCTGGCGCTGAATGTCTAAATTCCATTGCTGAACGTAAGGTGGTGGAAAGTTATCGAGAGCTGCACCAATGCCTGAACCTTGCTCGTCGATCAATGTCTGGTTTCTATACATTGGCTGGATGATTCCGCCCGGGAACGGATTACTGAGGGGATTGAGAGGCACGGGTACCCCATTTACGCTTGTGGTCGCGAGCCATGGCTGCGAATAGCTGTTGGTGAACAGGTTGTGCGGAGCATCGTCCCAGCGAACATCAACCGGCAAATAGAACATGCCGTATCCGCTTCGAATCACGGTGTTGCTGTCCAGTTGATAGGAGAAGCCGATGCGCGGTGCGATATTTTTCCAGGGACCGAAGGGACTGCGATTTCCAAATAGTGGAGAATGCACCACGGCGAACTCGCCCTTTAGTCCTGGCATTCCGACAGCACCGGCGATTGGACTGGCTGCGTCCGGTAGAAAGACAACTTGGCGGTCGTAACGTTCAGTCCAATCTCCCTGTATGTCGGCACGAACTCCAAGATTCAGGGTCAGTTTGCGAGTGGCTTGCCAGGTGTCTCCGGCATAAAAGGCATAGTATTTAATTTCTTCGGCCATCTTTCCGGGTGTGGTTACGTTGGAGTTCGTGTTTACGTTTGATCCAAGGCCAAGCAGAAAGGAAGCAACACCCTGCCCTCCGTTGACCCCAACTCCAGGCTGAACAAGTGGATTCGCAGCGGTCATGCCGCCGTCGAACTGAAATAGGCCGGCCGGCTCATTCGACTGATAGTAGTTGTTTTGCAGCAGGCGGAACTCGCCGCCAATCTTCAAGGTGTGGGCCCCAAAGATTTTCGAGAGCATGGGGTCGACGTCCAGAGTTCCATCGTAGGCGCCGATTCCGCTTCCCGTCCCAGCCGAGCACCAATCACCAGAACCCCACAGGTCATCGTTGGGCGTCTGTGAAATGCAAACCGTTGGAAGGTGAGTGTAGGCCATCTGAGGAGCAAGCGCTGCCCAGTTGGGTCCAAATTGCGAAAGGTCTATACCCTCGCTCAGCGGAGTTCGCACGTAGACATAACGAGTGAAGCCGGCGTGCAGATCGAGGATGGTCTTGGGCGAGATGGCGATGGTATCTCCCACTGCAATCTGCTTGGCAACCGTATTCTCCGTGCAACGATCAGAGCACACATCTTTGAATGGACTGTCGGGCAGAGACAGAATCGAGTTACGGGTGAAACGGCCAAAAATTCTCTGCTTCTCACTCAGGTTGTAATCGATGCGTTCATTGATTTGATTAATGTCGCCGCCGCCGCTGAAATTCTCAACAAAGTTATTTTTCTCGCCGGGTTGGTTCGGCAGAGGGAAATAATTCAGCAACGCCACGGCGGTCTGATCGAGTCGATTCGTCGGAATGACGTTTGCGACACCGTTGGTTACGAATTGTGTCCTGCAACCAGTCGTACTAAGGGATGCACAAGCCCCGCCTTGGTTCGCAGCCCTAGTGTCGGTGGTGTTTGGGTCGTAAATATTGAAGCCCGACTGCGAAAAGTCGCCGCTCCGCTCCAGAGCTGTAGGCACGGTCGTTGTAAGGGTTTGTCCTGACCGTAAGCGGAACCCTTCATAGCTCGAGAAGAAAAACAGCTTGTCTTTGATGATCGGCCCGCCAATGGTGGCTCCGAACTGGTTCTGGGTGAGTGCCGGTTTGGCAATAGGTGTAGTTGTCCCCGTAGTGGAATCATACGTTCGCGCAAAGAACCCACTGGCATCAAAAACGTTGTTGCGCAAGAACTCATATCCTGAGCCGTGGAAGCCATTGGTTCCGGACTTGGTGGTCAGGTTGATCACACCGCCGGCAAACCGGCCATACTCGGGGCCCAGGTTGTTGGTCTGAACTTTGAACTCCTGGATGTCCTCTGAATCCGGAACTATCGTGACGACGTTCAGGTAAGAACCGTTGGTTGCAACGCCATCAAGCAGAACCGCGCTCTGGCCGGCTTGTCCGCCACCGATTTGAAAATCACCCATAGCAAAAGGATTGGCTCCGACCGGGCTGCCACTTGAATTGCCGCCCACCGACGGCGCACCTTGCGGAACCACACCGGGAACCAGGGCCACGAGAGCGAGGGGGTTGCGCCCGTTCAAGGGCATGTCGGTAACTGTTCGCGATTCGACAACCTGGCCGAGAGACTGGGTTTCAGGCTGCAGCAGCGGTGCTTCCGACGAGACCTCGATGGTCTCGGTCGTTTCTCCGACTTGCATGGCAATGTCGACCCTGATGCCGCTTTCGATATCAACTACTACGGGCTCGCGCACGAAGGTTTTGAAGCCGGTCTTAGTCGCTTCGACACGATAGCGGCCGGGCAGGATATTCACGAACGTGTATTCACCCGCCGCACCGGATTTGACCTGATGCTTTTCGTTGGTCGCAAGATTTGTCAGAGTCACGGTTGCGTCGGTGATGGCAGCGCCGGTGGTATCTGTAACCGTCCCGGCAATGGTCCCATACACGTTCTGAGCTCGAGATGGGATTGAGAGAGCTAGAGCAATGACAAAGCCCAGAGACAAGAGCTGAATCTTTCTAAATTGCGGCATTTTTCCTCCGACGGTTGCCGATTGTTGTTGTTTTTACTTCCGCCGACCCCTCGAAACCTGCGAACGCACTTAACTGCAATCAACGCGAATCAAGATTAGTTTGGAGCGACAAAACCACGAGGTATTTAAGAGAGAACTAGTCGGGAGTTTTAGTCCGATTGAATGAAGAGTGTCAAGCAAAAAATCGTTTTTATTCGCTATTCAAGCGAATTCATCGAGCAACAGAAGAATGAGAAGGAACTTGAACCGGACGACGAAAGTTTGTACTAATCCGATTTAGATATGAAACTAATGCGATTTAGTGTTTCCGGTAAATTGCAATCGTGTGGTCGGTGAAAGTGGCATGCATTTCTGGGACCTGATATCGAGGCATATGACAAGTAACGCAGGCTTTCTGTGCTACCGGACAAGCCTTGCCGGTTCGGGCATGATTTTCGTCTTTAGTGTTTGACGTAGTTTTCGTCGTTGGTCCGCCTCGGTGGCAGGCTAAGCAATTCTTGTCGTAAGAGGCCAGATCACGCACGAGGGGCTGATGCGGATCATGACAAGCGAAACAGGTGAGTCGTGAATCGGGCTTGCTCCAGCATCGGCTGGCCTGAAGCCGATATGCCGGAAATCGCAGCGTAAACGTTCCGCTGATTCCCAGGAAGCTTACGTCAACGGAAGTACGATGACATGCGCCGCAATAGTCGACCGCGGCCACTGGAGTAAGTTTCGCAGGATTAAACATCATGCTTGGCACCTGGCCGCCTTGACCCGCGCTCATGAGCGCCACGTGCTGAGCACCCGGGCCGTGACACGCCTCGCAGGTGACTCCGGGAATCAGGCGCTGCGGATCGAAGTGGCCACTCGTGGTCGCCTCTGTGCTATGGCAACCGAAGCAGAATCGAGGATCGGCAATTGGGCGGCCTAGTGCGAGCGCGAGTTGGCCTGGCACAGAGCGGTCGTGCCCGGTGGTGAAATCCAAATTTTGCAGCTCGGCGTAGTAGCTGACGTGACTTTCGTAAAAATGGTCGTTCTGCTGATAGACGTAGGTGCGGCCAATCTCTCCCACACCGAAGACCCAGCCAATGGTTGCCGAAAGCGATTGTGTTCCGTCAGAAATCGATAGCACCGGGCCTTTTGGCATTTGAGCTAACGAATAGCTGTACGGCCCGACACTGTGGTGAATGGGACCGTGCGCAAGCTCGGGCAAAGTTTCTGCGCTGACAGGAGTCATGGCATGCGCCATCTGGGTGGAAGCATAGCTCGCAGATTTATCTGCGTGGCAGCGAGCGCAAGCTGCCGAACCGGCATATTCGTCACGTGCCGCCGTGCCCTTCGTAGGCCACCAGCCGGGATCGAGAAGCCGCATTTCGGTGGTGGTGGATTCGTCGTCGCTCGCCGGCGTGGGAGCGTTGGTTGCTGCGGGTAATTGATTCGCGAGGATGCAGATTGAGAATGCTGCGACAGAAAAAGCCGATCGAACAACCGTGAAGCTCATCGCGCCCAACCACGATTCGGGATAATTCCGGCACCTTCTCGAATGGTAATGAGCTGGTTTGCAGAAATACTTTTCAGTGTTTGATGCAGTCCGTTCGGCCAATACACGTCGAAATCGACTGAAGTGGAATTTCCCAGGCCGAAGTGCAGGCGCGGGTCGTTGGATGAAAAGAAACTTGATTGGCTCAGCACGGCCTTCGCCTGCACCTTGCCACCGTAGTGCGCCAGAACCCGCGCGCCAATTGCGCTCCGGTTCGACTTCACGCCTTCCAATTTCACCTTTATCCAATTCGCGTGCCCGGTGAGGTCGTTGCGCAAAAGAGAAGGAGGTTCGTTCAGATTTACGATGACCATGTCGAGATCGCCATCGTTGTCGAAATCCCCAAAAGCGCAGCCTCGGCTGCAGTGCGGCGCGGCGACGCCAGGCCCGGCCTCTGCGATGAGCTCTTCGAAAACTCCTCCGCCCAAATTACGGAAAACTGCGCGCGGAGTTTTGTTGGGGTATTGAGGCAGGGTTTTCTCAATCTCGGGATAAACATGGCCGGTGACCATGAAGAGATCTGGCCAGCCATCATTATCTAGATCTTCAATTCCATCGCCCCAGCATACGTAGCGAGTTTCGACTCCGAGCCGGGAAGATGTCGTGGCATCTTCGAAGTTCGCCTTTCCGTCGTTGTGATAAAGGATGTTGGCGTCATCGGCAAAATGGGTTTTGAAAATATCAAGATGACCATCCAGGTCATAGTCGCTGACGCCAACTCCCATGCCGGCTTGTTCCATGCCATCGTCACTTAGCGCGGCGCCGCGCAGAACACCTTCCTCGCGAAAAGTTCCATCGTGGTTGTTCATGAACAGCAGACTGGGAGTTGAGTCGCAGGCGACATAAATGTCTGGCCAGCCGTCTTCATCAAAATCAGCTGCGGCAACGGTCATTCCGTAGGTGGGCGATGCTTTCGTGATTCCGGCACGCTCACTGACGTCCGTAAAGGTTCCATCGCCATTGTTGTGATATAGGTGATGCTTTCCGGTTTCCAGCCCACGTGGTCCGCACTCGACAGGCACGCCCTTCCAACTGCAGCTGCTGTTTTCGCCCGGAACTGGCGCGTGTTCAAACGAAAAGCGCACGTAATTCGAGACAAATAAATCCAGATGACCGTCGCGGTCATAATCGACAAAACTGCAGCCGGCTCCCCAGCGCTGCTCGGCGCTCCAGAGCCCCACCGCTTTGGTCACATCGGTGAAAGTTCCATCCCCATTATTGCGGTATAAGACGTTTTCGCCGAAATATGTGCAAAAAAGATCGTCGAAGCCATCATTGTTATAGTCGCCAATGCAGACTCCGGCAGCCCAGCCCAGGCGTCGCAGGCCCGCCTTGTCGGTAACATCTGTGAAGGTTCCGTCGCGATTGTTCTTGTAAAGGCGGTTGCTTGTGCCGTCGGGAGCGCCATCAAGCCGCGTGCCGGAAAGAATAAAGATGTCCATCCATCCGTCGTTGTCGTAATCGATAAAGGCGCAACCGCAGCCGGTGGATTCGACGATGTATTTCTTGCTCTCAGTGCCGCCGTAGATCACGGGCTCGCGCAAGCCGGCTTCTTGGGCGACATCGACGAAGTGTGCATTGAAAGGGCGGCCGGAAGCTTTATGTCGCGGAAGGGCTCTAGCAGTATGAGGCGAGACGCCTTGCGCCCAGATGTGTTGATTACTCAACGAGAGCGCAGCCCCTATGCTCAAGCGCACGAAGCTGCGGCGTGTGAAATTGGTCCCCGGGCGCATTCGCAACAACCGAATCGCCAATGTTAGCACGTAGAGATAAAAGGATTGTTGAACAGGCTGAAGAAGATTGTGCGGTCAACGTGCGCTGGAAGCGCGGCGCGGGCTGGGAGTGAGCACGGTCAATTCGCCGTATGTTTCTTTCTTTACCGGGCCGCGCAGCTGAACTTTGCGATCGATCATCCAGAGTTCAGGAATAATCTCGCCGACTAATTTTCCATGACAGAAGAGCCTTACGACCGCGCTCTCCGAAACCACGATGCCGACGGCATTCGTTACCGCGCTAATGTTCGCGGCCGCAATATGACGGCTGCCAAGGCCCAGCGGCATTTCGACCTCTGATGCGGTCGCATCGAGATAGCGACACGCGGAAAGCACGACCCCGTCGCGGCTCACCACGAATGCGCCGTCGAGTTGCGCCAATTCCTTAATCGTTCCGCGGAGATTTGGATCGCTGACATGGCGGGACGACTCCGGATGGCCGCTCAGGGGATCGAGAATCAGCGATCGCGATTTCGCGAGCACGGTTTGTTCATCACCCAGCGTGAACAAAGTGCCGATGCGCCGGCCTTCGCGGCCCTCGCGTGCGATCTCGACCGCGAGCTCAATCAGGGACTCGAGAATCTCGGGGTCGTAATCCGTAACCTGGCAGAGAATGCTCTCAAACATTTTCGTGGTTCGCTAAGAATTGGATGTAGCGCGACGGCGCAGTTCTTCAATCTTTGTCGAGGTATTCCTCGGGAACATCGTCCTCAGGGACCTCATGAGTGTGCACTTCGCGCTCGCCCGCGTCATCGGCTTCCTCTACGCCCGCAACCGCGCCGGCTTCGAAGATGTTTCCTTCTTCAACCAATTCATCCACGCTCTCCGAGTCTGCATCTTCGGTCTCAGGTAAACCTTGAAAGTCTGTCAGTCGCCGGCTCGGAGTTCCAACACCCGTTTTCTGCTGTTGCAGTTCCTGGATGAGATCCCTTTCGACATTGATTGTGCTTCGCTTTCTGCGGGAGTTCGTATTTTTTGGGCGCGCCTTTTTCGGTGGCGATTTTTGCTTTGCCGACTTTGTTGCACTCTTAGTCTTGACAGCCCTTTTCTTCGGCGAGCCCTTGGCCTTTACCCTTACGGTCTTTGATTTCCTCCGCTGGCTTTTCGTCTTCTTCTTGGATGGCATGGCGGCAGTCTAACACGATGAGCGGAAGGTAGGCCCCTCCTCTCGATCCCATCGGGGCGGCCTGATCTAAAAGTGCAGCGATGAGACCAGAGCGCTAATTCCATTCCACACAATCTGCACGCCAATGCACAACAGGAGAAACGATGAGAGGCGGACGATGACACTCATTGCGGTTTTTCCCAGCACTTGAGCCAGACGATCGGCAAAGCCGTAACAAAGGAAGACGGTCGCCGCGATCACAACCATTGCGATAATCGCGGAAAGAATCACGGGGATGTGAAATCCATAGCGATGCGTGGCATTGGCACCCAGCGTGATTGCAACGGAAATCGATCCTGGGCCGACAGTCAAAGGCAGCGTCAGAGGATAGAATGCCCGGCCGAAAACCGCCTCCGATTGCACGCTCTTGCGCGCGGTCTCATGCGATTCTTCCTTTTCCATCAGCATGGTCCAGCCCATGGAGACAACAACCAATCCACCTCCGACCTGCACGACGGGCAGCGATACGCCAAAGAAGTTGAGAACGTGGGCTCCGATGAAATACGAGCCGAGCATCAAGAACAGACTATTGAACGAGACGCGCCACGAAAGCGCCCGCCGTGTCTCCGGCAAATAGCCATCCGTCATGGCGAGGAAAAACGGGCTTCCCGCGAGCGGGTCGACGATGGGGAAGAGCGCGCTTATGGTGAGCAAGAAAACTTTGACCGCATCGGTCACAAGTTTCTCCTATGGAAGACAGAACTCTGTGCTTACTATTGCGAACGCAAGCCCGGTTCGTCGCGCCGGTCTCGCTGCGATCGCTAGTTACTCATTCCCGTACACCGGTATCGAAGCGCCGTGAATCACTCTGGCCTCGGAAACTCTAATCCGCCGGTGCCGCCGGCGATGAGAGCTACTTTACCTGTGAATGTCGCACCCATGTCCAAATTCCGGGAAATCAGCATTGTTTCAGGGCGAGCTAGTGAACCGGAGCATTCGCCAGCGGAAGCCAGACCTGAAACCGCGTGTCACCAGGTTTTGAATTTATCTGAATGTTGCCGTGGTGCTTGCGCACGATTCGCTGCACGGTGTCGAGCCCCAATCCAGTGCCCTCGCCCACTCCTTTAGTGGTGAAGAACGGTTCAAAGATATGGGATCGCACTTCTGGTGAAATTCCCGGGCCGTTGTCGGCAATCTCAACCACCACGCAGCCGTCGTCGCGAAAAGTGCGTACTCGAAGTTCACCATTTCCGTTCATCGCATCAATGGCATTGTCGATGAGGTTCGTCCAAACCTGGTTTAGCTCGCTGCCAAACGAATTCACCAGGAAGGGAATGGGTTGATAGTCGCGCTGTACTGTGACCCCGCGCTTCAACTTGTGGTGCATGATGGTGAGCGTTGTTTCCAGGCTCTTGACCACATCGACATTTTGTACCGGCGACTGGTCCATATAGGTGTATTCCTTGATCGCGCGGACCAGATCAGAAATGCGCGAAGTGCTGCTTTCGATTTCGTTCAGCAGGCTCGCAATCTCAACCGAAGCGGCAATTCGCACCAGCGCGGCGCGAGCAGTACCGGCGTCGAGATTTTCGAACAGAGATTCGAGCGATTCAGGTTTGATTCCACGTTGCGCCAATTCAGCCGAGAGTTGCCATAAATCATTCTGCCCGTGACTGCGCAGCAAAGAGTCGATTTGTTCTTCCAGGTCGCTGATTGTTAACGCATCCGGCGGCGGGCCATCCTGGCGCGTGAATGACGATTCGAGCTTCTCGACCTCCGCTTTTTGCGTTGGCGTCAGTTCGCGCCGCCCAAGCTGGTGGCTGGCTTCCTTAATGCGGTAGAGGGTGGTGCGCAACTGCGCGGCTGCACGTTTTGCAGCGGCGGCAGGATTGTTCAGTTCATGCGCGAGCCCGGCGGAAAGTTTTCCCAGACTGGCCAGCCGGTCTCGCTGTTGCTCTATGCGGGTAGCTTCGCGCACGCGATCGGTCATAATGCCGACGAGCCGTTTCACCAGTTCCGGCATCTTTTGCGTGAGTTCCGGAAACAGCGACGCCGGGAAACGCAGGATGCGGCCTCCCGTGATCGAACGCCCGGTGACGGTGTAGTGCTTCATGCGCGAGAACGGCAGTGCGCCGGTAACGTCGCCTACCTTGAGCGGCAATGTGATCGTCTCGCCATTAAATTCGCCGCGCCATTCGAAGTCGCCTGCGAGAAGAACGAACATCGCTTCCGGCGGATCACCTTGTTTCGCGTAGACCTCGCCTGCATCGAGGTGGAGCTCCTGCGATTGGCTGATGAACCACGCGACCTGGTCTTCAGGCAAATCCGCGAACGCGGGAAAGGACAATAGTTCTTGTGCGGTTGCCATTAGACTTTGCTCAAATACTGATGAATGAATTGAACCGCGACAGAGCCTTCGCCGACACCCGATGCGACTCGCTTCACCGAACCATGGCGGACGTCACCAACCGCGAAGATGCCCGGGATGTTGGTTTCCAGCAGGAATGGATCGCGATCGAGCGACCATCCTTTGGGACGTTCGCCGTCTCGTATTAAGTCGGGCCCGGTCAGAATGAAGCCGCGATCGTCGCGCTCGACCAGGCCGGCAAGCCAATCGGTTCGGGGAAGCGCCCCGATAAAAATGAAGATGGAGCTGGCCGGCACGCGCTCGATCTTATCGGTGTCTGAGCACAGCACGGAGATTTCCTCCAGATGGGTGTCACCGTGTACCTCGGAGATGCTGGC
This sequence comes from Terriglobales bacterium, assembly GCA_035517535.1. GTDB lineage: Bacteria > Acidobacteriota > Terriglobia > Terriglobales > Acidobacteriaceae > Gp1-AA145. Next base: position 7,991 of record DATIYR010000384.1, on the reverse strand, counting down.
ATGGCTCCAAATCTGGATGTTAGGCGTTTCCTTCACCTGGTCGATCAGGTATTGCGACATGGTGGCGGAGAGTCCTTCGCCACGAACCAGAATCACCACGCGATCTGCATATTTGGCAAAATTCATTGCGGCCTGACCGGCAGAATTTGCGCCGCCGACCACGTAGATGATTTCACCCTTACAGGAGAGCGCCTCGGTAGCGCCGCCGCCATAATAGACGCCGGCGCCCTGCAGCTTATCGATTCCCGGAGCATCCAGCCGCCGCCATTGCACGCCGGTCGCGACCATCAATGCGTGGCAGGAAATCTCGCTGCCATCGGCGAGTTTGATAATGCGGTATGGACCCTCGGTTCGAACACTCGTCACTTCTTGAGGGGAGAGAATTTCCACTCCGAAACGCTGCGCCTGCACCACCGCCCGGCGAGCGAGATCGCCGCCGCTTAGGCCGGTGGGAAATCCAAGATAATTTTCAATGCGCGAACTCATTCCCGCCTGTCCGCCGGGAGCTTCGCGCTCGACCATGACCGTGTGCAGGCCCTCGGAGGCGCCGTAGACTGCTGCGGCGAGCCCAGCGGGCCCGCCTCCGATAATCGCCAAGTCGTAGAAGTCGGTTTGGGCGCGGGTACGCAGGCCAACTTTTTGCGCGACCTCCGCCGGCATTCCCTCGAGTAATTTTGTTCCGTCGGGGAATAGAACGACGGGCAAGCTTGCCGCCTCAGGCCCAAGAACGTCCAGCAGGCGCTTCGTCTCCGGATCGCTGGCAGAGAGCTCCACATCGATCCACTGATACGGCACATGGTTGCGCGCCAGGAAGTCGCGAAGCTCATAGCACTTGGGCGACCACCGCGTTCCCAATACTCGTATACCCTCGAATATTGGCCGGTAAGCGGCGCGCCAATCATCGAGCAGGTCGTCCAGCTGAGGATAAAGATGGTCGGCGGGAGGGTCCCACGGCTTCATGAAGAAATAATTAATGTTGGCTTCGTTGATGGCGCTGATGGCGGCGCTCGTGTCGGCGTAGGCAGTCAGCAGAGCACGCTTGGCGTCGGGGAAAATCTGCATCCCCTCCTGCAGGAATTCGACGCCGTTCATGTGCGGCATGCGCTGATCGGCGAGCAGGAGCGCAACACTGTCATTGCGCACCTTAAGCTGCTTCAGAATGTCGAGAGCCCGTTCGGGGGAATCGCTTCCAATCACCCGATAATCCGCGCCGTACTGTGAACGAAGATCGCGTTCGATTGCCCGCAGTACGTCGGTATCGTCATCTACACTCAGCAAAATAGGCTTAGGCATGAGTCACGTATTAAATGATCGTATTCAGTAATTCGGCGGCCGATCTGAAACCCGGGATTCAAGGTGAACTTTTAGGTTAGATACAAAATTCGTGAAATGGTCGCATGCGATTTCGACTGGCCAAAGAGCGTTTCGTGATCAGTGAAGCAGGCGCAGCGGCGGCCAGCTCTGTGATGCGCCCGTGAACATGTTCACAGTTTTTTCGAGACGCCTGCTTCCATCGTGGACGGCAATCTGGTGCGGCTTGTTGGCTTCATATCCTTCCCAGAGAGAAACCCCGGCGTACGCGCCATCTTTGCGCAGAATGTAATAGACCATGTCGACGTACTGCAGGCGTTCCTTGTCTCCGTTGTAGTTGCGGACGATGCGCTTGAGCGCGTCGATTCCGGCCTCGAGCGGCGACATGCCATGGCGCATGTTTTCGACAATGGTGTGCGCGCCGACGATCTTGATGTTCTCTTCGCCATTGCCGGTTGCGCCTGCGGAGCCTACGTCCTGATCGGTGAAGCAGCCGGCGCCGATCAATGGCGAGTCGCCAACGCGCCCGGGAATTTTCCACGCCAAGCCGCTGGTGGTGGTGCAACCGGACATCTCTTGTTTATCGTTGAGGGCGGAGCAATGAATGGTCCCGGTCGGTGGAAAGATCACGTAGCGAATCGCTTCCATGCGAAGCTCAGGAGGAATTCCAATATCTGCCGCGATCTGTTGCATGCGCTGGATGCGAAACTGCCATTCGTCCGCATGCTCGGGCGATTCGAAGCGCTTGCGCCAGTCGGGGCTGTCGAGGCCGGGACCCCACCAGTCAGAATGTGTTTCTTTCCACAGCAGCCATTCTTTTCGTGATTTGTCGGTGAGCAGATTCTCGCGAGGAAAGCCTTCGTCTACGGCGAATTTTTCCGCCCCTTCGCCAACGATCATGACGTGCCCGGTATGAAGGCGAACCGTGTTCGAGAGCAGGGAAGCATTCTTGATGTTGTGCACCGCTCCGACTGATCCCGCGGTGCGCGTTGGCCCGTGCATGCAGCAGGCATCGAGTTCAACCACGCCATCTTCGTTGGGATGTCCGCCGAGGCCGACGCTTTCGTCATTGGGATCGTTCTCCGGCCCCTGCACCACTTTGAGCGCAGCGTCTAATGTGTCGCCGCCGCCGGCGAGAAAGCCGTATGCCTGATCGAGATAGTTGTAGCCGTTAAAAGCACAGATGATGATGGGCAGTTTGGCGGCTCGCCTGTCTTTTCCTCCGTTCTCCGAATTTTGCGCGGCAGGCGCGTCAGTTGATAAGCCAAGGGCAACAGATCCAGCCACTGCGGAAGTAAGGAAATCACGGCGGGAAACGGGCATAGTAATCCTTCGAATGAAATATCGTGAAACGATACGGGGGAAGTTATACCACTAGCGTGAGCGGCGTGCAGGGCCGCTTATCGGTAAAAACCGCAACCGAGATTACGATGCGGCCTGCATCTGGTTAGTGTTGCGGTCGGCGCGGAAGCGTAACAGTGCAGCAATATTGCCGATGCTGTCAAATTTTTCATCGCGCGGGACCAGCACCAGGCCGATATTGTTCTTGATGGCTACCGGAACCAATGCTTCGCACACATCAATCAGTACTCGCGTCGCCCGACCGCACAGCGGACAATATGGAACGAGGTGCGAGTCGATGTGTCCGCACGACGTGCACTCGACAGCGCGAGCGGTGTAGTCGTTGGTCATCAGCAAGGTTTCAACCTCGCCCATTTCGGTGGCGCGCAACACTCTTCTTAAACCGGTGACGCCGAGCCCATTGCTCTTTGCCCCATCCACTGCTTCGCGAACCAGCTCCTGGTGATATTTCTCCAGTGACTGGTGAAGGATGCGTTCAGCTTGCTGCTTTGCCTGAGCATCAGTCAAAGTCCCTAAATCTGCTGAGAAACGGCCCAGCAATTTTTTCTTTACATAAGGATGAAGCTGAGCCTCGAGGTCCGGCCAGTTCACGTCATGGCAGCCGATCACGAGCGCTTCAAATTGCTTCTTTTCGGCTCCGTTCTTCAGGAACTCGGCAACAGCATAAAAGTGCCGACGGGCTTCATCTTCTTCGTGACGCTGCGTGTGACCGGCGTCATAGCCTGCGTAGCCATCGCTGCGGCCGTGGCGAGTGAGGGAGCTGTTGAGAGAACCGTTCTCGCGAATTTGTTCGAACTGCAATTCCAAGAAGCGTGCATTCTGGCGATCAATCAGCGCAATCCAAAGGCGCGGGTAGTCGGAAAAAACCGGCGCCAACGGTTTCAGGTGGAAGCGGCGATTGACGTAAAGCTTGGTGGATGGCGCAACCGCGGGAACGTCGAACTCCTGCCAGATTCCACGCGCGTGGCAGGCGAACACGGCTTTCGAGCGCGCCTGGTTCCCGTGCATGCGTTCGGCGAGCTGAAGAATACGTTCTAAGTCGTTGGTAGCGTCGCGGCCGTCCGCGTTCACCGACAGTTCCTGCAATGTTTTTCGAACCAGATCTTTTGCCAGAATCGCCTCTTCGCGGTGCGACTTGTCTTGTGGCGTGGTCGGTTTGAAGTAGAAGCTGATTGCCAGTTCGCCGGGATGGCGGCATTCGAAAGAGGCAAGCTGTCGTAGTTCTTCACGAGAAATCATGAGTCACTCCGAACTAGTCGCTGGCGGTTTGCTGCAGCAGTTTGTCTTTCAATGGATTTTGCACCTGCATGCCATGGCGCAACGCATGACGTGCGTTCTGAATCGATTGCCGTATCTGCTCCGGTGTGCGGTCGACGATGGCGGCGATCTCTTTCAGGGAAAATCCTTCAATCGCGTACAGGACGAACGCTTCGCGGTCGCGCGGATTGGCTTTGCGCAAGGCGAATTGCACGAGCGAGATCATCTCTTCGGAGTAGGCGATCTGTTCCGGAGTCGACATGCGGTCATCGGCAATAGAGCTCTCCGTGCTGATCGCTTCATCCGGCTGATAGAACTGGAGCCGGTCCTCGTCGCGAGCGGCATCGGTGATGACGCGGCGCTTGCGTGAGCTTTCGATTTCACCATTGCTGCGTTCGCGGCGTCCAAAGTCATCGAGCGCGCGAATCGCCAGGCGATAGAGCCAGGGCTCGAGCGTGATGCGGTCCGGCTTGTCGGCTTTTTCATCGAGTGCACGGGCGACGGCTTCGTCTACCACTTCTTCCCAGCTCAGCGAATCCGGATCAAGATCGCCGGAGTTCTCGCGGAAGGAGATCTCGCGCTCCACATACATCCTGAGCCGGCGGAAGTTCGCGTTGAGATAGGAGCGCACATCTTCGTCGGTGGCAGTTTGCGGCGGAATGGCGGCAAAGGTCTGTTCGAAAGCAACCTTGGGCTCGGGCGTTCCTTCCAGCGCACGATGACGCCGCCAGGAATGCGAGCTGCGCAGCAACTCCTTGTGTTTTCCGATCTGCTCCAAGAGATCGTCAAAGGCGGCCTTGATCGCCGAAGTCGCGTTCGGGGCAGCCTCTTGCACCGCCATCTGCCCGGAAGGGAGCCGCAGGTTGAATGAGACGACGGTCCCCTCCCGCGGCGAGTTCTGCTCGACAGACCCTTTCAAATGTATAAGTTCCGGGCGAAAAATCTGGAGCCTTTTCTGAACTTTTGCGATTCCGTGTTGAATTTCTTTGTCGATATCAGGAGTTCTTTGGACTTTATAGCTGACATGGACATTCATGCATTGCCTCTGATGCCGGGAGAAGGTCCCGTGAAGCCTCGCTGAGCAAATCATACACCCGCGATACAAATGGAACCGGGAAAATCGAGAGGACGCTTTCACAATAGTTTCGGCTTGTGTCGATTCAGGAAGGAGCGGAATACTGCTGACCTCAGAACACAACTCCAACAGCTTCTTTGCTTTCTAATCACGCTGTGAAGAGACGCTCTCTATACCCAATTCCGGTGATGTTGAGCCTGGGCGGGGTGATCATGATGGCCATGCAGCTTGGGTGTGCCGGCGCTAATGCCAACCGGTCTCAGACGCCGCCTCCGTCGGGGTCTCCGGCGGGTGTACCGGTTGTGGCGCATGTATTCGTTGTGATCGATGAAAATCACGGCTATGACGATGTAATCGGAAACCCTGCAATGCCGTATCTCAATTCGCTGGCCGGGCAGTATGCACTCGCAATGCAGTACTACTCCAACACGCATCCGTCTTTGCCGAACTACTTGATGCTGGCTACCGGAAATCTTGTAACCGACACCGATGCTTTTACAGGCACCGTGACCAGTGATAATGTGGCGCGCGCCATATTGGCTGCAAACAAGAGCTGGAAAATTTATGCCGAGGACTTGCCTGATGTGGGGTACACGGGACCAACAATCGTTCCATACGACAAGAATCACAATCCATTCGCATACCTGTCAGACGTAGCGAACGACAGCACGCAGGCCGCGAATATGGTGCCGTTTACTCAACTCGCCACCGACATGCAAAGCAACACCTTACCGGATTACGGCATGATCATCCCGGACATGGCAAACGACGGCCACGATTGTCCGAATGAGGCGCCGCCTTGTACGGAAACCAAGACCTTGTCAAACGTCGATAACTGGATCAAGACGAACGTATCTCCGCTGATCAACAGCTCGCAATTCAGCAACTCAGTCATGATCTTGACTTGGGACGAAGCCGAGGATTCAGATACCACCCATGGCGGCGGACATATTGCAACAATTCTGGTCGGGTCCGCGGTCAAGCGCGGCTATCAGTCTGCGAACCTCTACCAGCACGAGAGTACGCTTCGACTCACCATGGAGTTGCTGGGAATCAGCGATTTTCCGGGGGAAGCCGCAACCGCGCCGGACATGGCGGAGTTCTTTACTGGAAATTAGTCGGCAGCCGGCTAGACGGCAACCGTCACCGACGTCTCAGTTCGAATTACCGGCCGATACAATGTATCGCGCTCGACGGGTTCGCGACCGGCTTCTCGAATCAAGCGGATCAATTCCAGCCGCCTCATGCCTTGCGGCGTGGTTGCGCCGGCATCGTGGTAAATCTTTTCTTCGATCACGGTGCCGTCCAGATCGTCAGCGCCAAAGCGTAGTGCGATCTGCGCGATTTTCGGCGTGAGCATCTGCCAATAAGCTTTAATGTGCGGAAAGTTGTCGAGCACCAACCGGCTGACGGCGATCTGCTTGATGTCGAGCATGCCGGTGGTTTTCGGGAGGTGCTCAAGCGCGGTATTGTCGGGATGGAAAGCGAGCGGAATGAAAGTTTGGAATCCGCTGGTCTCATCCTGCAAGGCGCGCAGCTTCATCAGGTGATCGACGCGGTCTTCGTCGTTCTCGACGTGACCGTAGAGCATGGTCGCGTTCGACTTCAATCCGATGTTGTGGGCGAGGCGGGCGGTGTCAAGCCACTGATCGCCATCAATCTTGTGATCGCAAATGATGTGGCGGATGCGATCGGCGAAAATTTCCGCGCCGCCGCCAGGCAGGGAATCGACGCCGGCGGATTTCAATTGTCGCAAGGTTTCTGCAATTGAGAGCTTGGCGCGCTTGGCGAGATACGCGACCTCAACCATGGTGAACGCCTTCAGATGAACCTGCGGAAAGCGTTCTTTCAGCCCGGATACGAGATCGAGAAAATACTGAAAGGGCAGATCGGGATGGAGTCCGCCGACGATGTGAAATTCGGTAACCGCTTCGCTATAACCTGATGCGGCGGTCTGGAACGCTTCCTCGAGCGCCATGGTGTACGCGCCGGGCGCATCTTTCCGACGTCCGAATGCGCAGAGCCGGCATGCGGCGACACAAACGTTCGTGGGATTGATGTGGCGGTTTACGTTGAAGTAGGTTTTATCGCCGTGCATCCGCTCGCGCACGTGATTGGCCAGCCAGCCGACTGCAAGAATGTCGCCGGTGCGATATAAAGCGACTGCGTCATCGAAACTGAGCCGCTCTCTCGCGAGCACTTTCTCGTGAATGCTTTCAAGTCGGCGATCATCAGTCTGGAATGAAGGCATAGCGCTATCACTTTGATGATACAAGTGGTCGGCGGGTAGTGGCTAGTGGCCGGTCGGTGAGTGGTGTTGTCATAGCTGTGACAGAGCCACCAAGAATTGCGGAGCTTCCCAGACCTGCATACCTGAAATTGCGCCCAATTCAATGCGTGTACTATCTAATAACCCAGCATGTCCTCTGCCCCGAAACTTACGTCCAAAGGCTCGCCACGCCCCCAGCTCAAGGCCGTTCTGCCGCTGGTGTGGGAACTGGTTCGGCCGCGGCGCGCTCTATTGGTGGCTGGTTTCGCACTCATGGCGGTTAACCGCGTCGCCTCGCTGGTTCTTCCTTATTCCACGCGCTATCTCATCGACTCGGTGGTGGTGAAGCACCACGTTCAGTTGTTGAGGCCGATTATTTCCGCGGTGCTGGCTGCCACCGTGGTCCAGGGCATCACATCGTTTTCGCTGACACAACTGCTCTCGAAAGCCGCGCAGCGCCTGATCGCCGAACTTCGCCAAAAAGTGCAGGCGCATGTGGAGCGATTGCCGGTTGCGTATCACGATTCGACGAAAAGCGGCGTGCTGGTTTCGCGGATCATGAGCGATGTTGAAGGCGTACGCAATCTGATCGGCACCGGCCTCGTCGATCTTTGCGGGGGTTTTCTAACCGCAGCCATTGCACTGGTGGTTCTCTTCAGAATCAGCGCGCTTATGACCGTGCTGGCCTTCGGATTCCTGGCGTTGTTTGCATTGGCG
>DATIYR010000383.1:0-4085 GCA_035517535.1 Terriglobales bacterium | reverse complement strand
GTCTTTACGCAACCGCCTTTTTAGAAACTTGGGAGAGCGCGTACTGCTGCAGCTTCGTCGCGTCGGCATTGAATTTGCGAATGCCTTCCGCGAGTTTGTCCGTCGCCATGGCGTCTTCGTTGTGCATCCAGCGGAACGCTTTTTCGCTCAAGCGTAGTCGCTCGTCGCTGCTCGCCTTTGCCGTTGCTGGATCAAGTGCGCGCTGTAAGGTGCCCTGCGTCTGCTCCAATTGATCCAGCAGTTCGGGGCTGATGGTTAACAAATCGCAGCCTGCCAGGCGGACGATTTGGTTCACATTGCGGAAGCTCGCACCCATGACCTGCGTTTTGTAACCGTACTTCTTGTAGTAGTTGTAAATTCGCGTGACGGAGGCGACTCCAGGGTCCTGGTCAGGAGGAATTTCTTTGCCGCCTCCTTCTTTCTTGTACCAGTCGTAGATACGTCCGACGAACGGGGAGATCAGCGTGACGCCGGCTTCGGCACAAGCGGCCGCCTGAGCAAAGCTGAAGAGCAGCGTCAGGTTGCAGTGAATTCCTTCCTTCTCCAGTTCGTTCGCCGCCTGAATTCCTTCCCAGGTGCTGGCTACCTTTATTAATATGCGCTCGCGCGAGATGCCCTTCTTCTCGTACAGCGAGATGAGCTTGCGCGCCTTGGCGATGCTTCCGGGCGTGTCAAAACTCAGGCTGGCGGCAACTTCAGTTGAGACGCGGCCGGGAACGACCTTGAGAATCTCGCTTCCAAAAAGGACGAACATCTGATCAATAAACTCTTCCGCCATTTGCTCCTGGCTGCCGCCGAGATCGGATGCTTTTTCAGCCGCCTCTTCTACAAGCTTTTGGTAAGCCGGCATCTGCGCCGCTTTATTGAGCAGTGACGGATTCGTGGTTGCGTCCTGCGGCTTGTGTCGGTGGATGGCTTCGATATCGCCTGTGTCGGCGACGACCGTCGTGTATTGCTTGAGTGATTCCAGCAGAGTCATGCGTTTCTCCTATTTGTCCAGTTTCAATGATGAAAGGTATGGCCTTTGGGTTCACCTAATTTTTCTGGCTCGCCAGAGGCGCGGGCGTGAGTAGCTTCTGGATCGCCCGGTCCATGGTTGCGCTCATCTCGGCCACTACTGCGGGCACATCACGCTTGGTGACTGCCCCCGCCTCGGAAACATCGTTTGACCACACGGTGACCCCGGTTGCAAGGTTTGTCATCTGAGCGGAAAGCGCGACCTCGACCTTGACGCCGCCCTCGTAATCGATCTCCTCCAGTTTCTCAAGCCGTCCGCTAACAACATAATCCACGTCCGAACGTCCATCGTACAACTTTACCTGTTTGAAGTTTCCGCTGGCGCGCAACTGTTCCGCCACGGCGTTGGTCACGAACTCCCGTGGATCCACTGCCCAACGATGATAGTTGTAAAACCCGATTTGTTCCGGCGAGGTTTTGTAAACGATCGCACCTTCGCGCAAATACTCAGGTGATCTGAACTCCCGAACCGCCAACGACGCGTGAATACCCGCTGGAACCGGCGGATCGACTGGCGCCTGCATGTGCAGAGTGTAGTAGTTCGGGTACTTAACCGCCCCGCCGCAACCGATTAAAGTTGCGAGCGCCGGCAGCACAAAACAAAATGCGATTATGTGTTTCTTCATATCATCCTCGTTTTTATTGAGGGACTTCCCTTTCCTTCGGCTGCTTGATGCGAATCAAGCTCCACGGGCGCTGCTTCAGCGAATCGGTCAGCTGATCCAGATTGTCGGTTGCGACCCGCAGATTTTCCACGGTATCGTCGATCTTGTAATCATTCGCTCGCACCATAACTTGCATGTCCGTGAGCACGGCCTTCGCTTGCTGCAAAGTTTTCTGAAGCTCGGCCAAGTCGTCGCGTGCAGGCCCGCGCACATCGGTCACCGTGCCGTTAACGTTCTGAATGGTGTCATCCGCGTGCTGAGTGAGCGTCGAGAGCTGATCGGAAATGCGATCAATCTTTGGGCCTTCGGTCGCGAGCAGTCCGTTGACATGATCCAGTACCGCCTGGACTTTCTGTTGAGTTGGCGGCCCGGTCACATTATTTAGATTGGCCAGCAGTTTCCGCGCGTCACCGCTAATCCCTTCAAGTTCGCCGCGCGCCTGGGTGATCAGCCCGTCTGCGTTATCTGCAACCGTAGCCAGTCTTCCGGCGATTTCATCGAGGCTGGCCTCTTCTTGCGAGGCGATAACCGACCCCGGAGGCAGGCGCTTCGCGTCGTTGCTGCCGGTGCTGATCGACAATGCCGCGCCGCTCATGACGCTGATCAAACCGAGTCTGGCGACAGACTTCTCATTGAGAGGCGTGCCGTCTTTCACCTCGAGCATGATCTCGATTTTCGTTGGATCACTGGCCGCGGGGCCAACCGCCTTAACCTTACCTACCGTGATTCCACCAAAGAGCACCGACGCTCCCGGCTCAAGCCCACCGGCATAACGAAGATAGGTTTTGTACGGAACTGTGCCTCCGCTGAATTGAGCATTGAGAAGATAAATGACGGTGAAGGCCAGGATCGCGCAGCATCCCAGGACGAAGGCCCCCACTTTTGCTTCAGTTGTCACGTCTACGCCTCCTGAGCTTCCAGGTACTTTTCAAGATGAGCGACCAGTGCAGATTCTTTCGCGACATCGTCGGGAACACGATCAAGGAACTGCCGCACTCGTGGGTCCTGGCTCGCCCTGACTTCATCCTTCGTTCCCACCGTGCGGAACTTGCCCTTGTAAAGCATCGCAATACGGTCGGCGATGCGGAACGCGCTTGGCAGTTCATGGGTCACAACGATGAGCGTCACGTCGAGCACATTCTTCAAAAATTGGATGAGTTCATCCAGTTCCGCTGCGACAATCGGGTCGAGACCCGCGGAAGGTTCGTCAAGGACGAGAATCTCGGGATCGAGCGCCATCGCGCGCGCCACCGCCGCTCGCTTTTTCATTCCCCCTGAGAGTTCCTGCGGATGTAGCTTTGCAGAGTCTGCCAGCCCTACCACCGCCAGCTTCATCCATACCATCAATTCGATAATCGACGGCGCAAGCCGCGTATGTTCTCGCAAGGTGAGGGCGACGTTGTCCTCGATGGAAAGCGAATTGAATAATGCGGCGCTCTGAAATGCCACTCCGATCGACCGATGGACTTTTTTCAAATCGGCGGCCGAACAGTGCGCAACGTCGATTCCTTTCACGAAGACGCTTCCCGACTTTGGTCTCTCGAGGCCAAGAATCTGCCGTAAAAGTGTGCTCTTGCCTGAACCGCTGCCGCCCAAAAGCACCATCGTTTCTCCATGCTCAATATCGAGGTTGAGTCCATCCAATACGCGGTGCCCCTCGTATTCCACCACCAGATCGCGAACGGAAATGATCGGCATTAGTTCCCCACCGTGAAATAGAAGACGGCGGTGAAGATCGCGTCGGCCACGATCACCAGAAAAGTCGATTTCACGACAGCGCTGGTCGTGGAGCGGCCTACGGCGTCAGGTCCCCCGCGAACTCGAAACCCTTCGAGGCAGCTCACCTGCACGATGATGGTGGCAAAGGCCACGCTCTTGATTAAGCCGGTGATTACATCTCGCATTTGGATCGACTGGAAGACTTCCCGTAGGTAGACTATCGGGGACAGATGGGTGCTGAAAAACATGAACAATCCGCCCGCCAAAATGCCACAGGAATTCGAAATGATGCTAAGGCACGGAACGGCAATCAGAGCGGCAAGGTACTTTGGCCCCACCACGAACTCTATGGGCTCAAGCGCCATGACCCTCAGGGAATCGAGCTCCTCTGTCACTTTCATCGTTCCAATTTCAGCGGCAAATGCAGAGCCAGAGCGGCCGCTGACGGCGATGGCCGTCAACAGCGGGCCCAGTTCACGAGTAAAGCCCATCGCAACCAAATCGATCACGTAATTTATCGCGCCGAAACGGCGCAGCTCGGTTGCGCCTTGCATGGCAAGAATGAAGCCGGTGCAAATCGCCATCAGCGCCACCATGGGCAGCGCGTCCACCCCGATCTGTAACATCTGGTGCACAGTCGCTCGCCATCGATAGCGGCTGCCCACAAAGGGCAGCGAATTCTTC
>DATIYR010000382.1:0-11679 GCA_035517535.1 Terriglobales bacterium | reverse complement strand
GTCGACGGATTGCAACTGGTGAGATAGTTTCCGCTCGAATCCGTGTCAGCAGTGAACGGCACGTTGGCGTTCTGAAGTTGCTGGATTATCCCGGCACCCGTCCCAGGCTCGAGCGTGGTGCCTAGATTGTCTTCCTCGGTGTGGCGGGAGTAGAAATCCCACCTCAAACCAAGGTTGAGGGTTAGTCGCTTGGTGGCTTTCCAATCGTCCTGCACATAAGAGCCGATTTCCCAATTCCTGAAATGGCGGATATTAGTTTCGAGCTGCGCTGCACCATTTCCTCCGCCGACAAATCCCGGGTTCACGCCGGCAATTTCAGCTCCCGGAGCATCTGCCGCAAACTGGAAGGGGTCATTAAACAAATAGGACGGTCGCGCGACGTTGAACTCGCTGTTCTCGAGATTGCGCCGAAGGTCCGCGCCCACCTTAATGTTGTGATTACCGTGGCTGATCGAAACCATATCCGAGTACGAGTACTCGTGGTCTTTGAAGAATTGAGGATATCCGTTGTAGGACCCGAAGGATGCCGTCCCATCTTCGATGCTTACCGCCGGCACACCCGGTGTGGCAACGCTTGTGTCGGTCTGGTTTTGCGTGTAACCCGCGCGGAACTCATTCAGCACGTTCGGGCTGAATGTGTGAATAAAGCTGAACTGTCCGTTCGGGAAATAGTCTTTTGCAGGGTTATAAAATCCGCGGGTGCAGTACGAATAGCACGGACCGTACTGATCGGTTTCCTTCAGCCAGTTGAACTCAATAAAGAAGCGGTTGTTCGAGTTCAAATCGTAATCCAAACGGCCCATGGCTTCATTGCCATTGAACAGGTTGCCTAGTGTCTGCGTCTGAGTTCCGAAAATAGCTACCGTGCTGTTCTCGAACGGCATCGTGTCGCCGGGACCGGTTCCGGCCGCATTACGCAGGCCGACGCTGCCCGTAAACGGTGCCGCTGGGGTGTTACCGCATCCCATAGTGTTCATTGCTGCAATATCGCCTGCCGTCGCGCCGAGTATGGGTTGTAACTTGGTTCCAATCGAGCCGAACCCGGCGGGATATGTCGCGTCGCACATGAGAGACGCGAATGCGGTCGAACTTCCTGGAAATCCTACATATTGATCCAACGTGACCTTGGTCGTTCCGGGAACCGCCGGCGGGAAATTTTTATAAAGAAGCGCCGCGACTGAATTCGGAGCGCCCGCAATTACCGCTTGCTGCCAAGCTGGGGATTCTACAGTCAAGGTCTGCGGATTGCCGACCGTTATGAAACGGTCACCCTGATACGAGCCAAAAAAGAACAGCTTATCTTTAATGATGGGTCCGCCTATGGTTCCGCCAAATTGATTGAAGTGCAGCCCCGGTTTTTTGACCCCCTGCTGGTTCAGGAAATATTCGTTTGCGTCTAACGCATTATTGCGAAAATATTCCCAGACGCTTCCATGAAACGCGTTGGTGCCGGACTTGGTCACGAGATTGTTGATGCTTCCCGCGCTGCTCCCGTACTGGGCTGATACGTTCAATTGCAACTGCTGGAACTCTTCAACCGTATCTTGGATGGGAACGTTGACCGCGCCACCGCTCAGGTCTTTATTCGACATGCCGTTGATGAGGAATCCATTAAAGTCCTCGCGCACACCGTTCACAACGGTCATGTGTCCGGCCTCAAAATCTACGCCAGTCACGTTTACCGCCCCAGGCGCCAACTGCATTAAGTCGTAAACATTTCGCCCGTTCAGGGGTAGGTTTGATATCTGTGTCGAATTGATCGTCTGCGACAACTTCATGTCATCGGTCTGCACCGCCGAGGTTTCACCGGAAACCTCAACAACGGTGCTGGTCTGCCCGATTTCCATTTTGAAATCCACGCGCTCGATGCTGCCGACATTCAGGTTCACGTTTGAATCCTGCCGCGTCTTGAATCCAGTGGCCTCGCTGGTCAGTCTGTATGCTCCCGGTGGTAATTCTTTTACCGTGTAGAGCCCGCTTTGATTGCTCGTAGCAGTAACGGCCAAGCCCGTGGCCATATTTGTAACTGTTATTTTTGCACCCGCGATGGCGGCCCCGGTGGGATCGGTTACGCTGCCGGTGAATTGGCCATTTTGCACTTGGCCCAAAGCGGTTAACGTACAAAGGAGCAGGCAACACGAAACCAAGCAAAGCCATAGCTTCGTCATGAGCATACCCTCTCTCTCGGAAAGTTCCAGACGCGGAAGATGTCCCGCCTGACGCATCGAGTCGTCACCCACGAAAGTGACAGCGGTCAACAGCCCCTAAAATTCGCCACATTCTGCTACTACTTACCATTGACTGTCAAGCGTTTATGTAATTTTTGTCACGGCGGGGTCACTCCGGAAAGTAAGGCTTTGGGCGGATTGAGCGAAACAAACGTTATTGCATTGGTGATCGGCTACGGGGAGATAGCGGCTGGAAGAGACTGATTAAGAACGATTGGCTCTATATGACGCGAGCCGCGCTTACTTTTAACGCGGTTTTTTCGGAAGCCGGGAAATAATTCTCTGCCCCTCCTTTATTATCAGCTCCTGATCGGCGGATTCGGGTCCGATTTCATCTACTCTTCCCGACGGCCAGCGCACGGTGATGTGGTCAATTGTCTGCGCTGCTCCCACTCCAAAGTGCAGGCGGGGGTCGCTCGCCGATTCGAAGCTTGAGTTAGCACGCACCTCTGCATTGTGCACCAGACTGCCGGCCTTTACTCGAACACGTGCACCGAAACCGTCGCGGTTCGACTGCGTGCCGACTGTCTTAATCGTGATCCAGTGATTGGTATTTGCTGTCCGATTACGTAGCAGCACCGGGGAGCCGTCGAGGATCGTCATTAGCACGTCTTCCGCACCGCGATTTTCAAAATCGCCAACGGCCGCGCCACGCCCCACATAGCGACGACTGAGCGCCGCTCCAGTACGGATGCCAATCTCTTCAAATTTTCCATCCTCAAGGTTGCGAAACAAGAACGGACGCTCTGCGTAGGTCACGCCGAACGAGTGCTGGTCTACCTGCGGGTTCACATGTCCATTGGCGACGAAAATATCAGGCCAGCCGTCGTTATCGAGATCGGCGAACTTCACTCCGAAACCGAGATATGGAATGCTAATTGGGCCGAAGCCCGCCGGCCCGGCCATATCGGTAAACGTGCCGTCGCGATCGTTGTGGTAGAGATTATTGCTGTCGTCGGAAAAATTCGTCTTCACGATGTCCGGCCAGCCGTCATGATCGTAGTCGGCAGAATCGATCCCCATACCCGCCTGCGGACGGCCATCCGCGCTGTAAGCTACACCGGCTTGTGCGCCAACTTCATCGAATCCGCCGTGGCAGTTGTTGTGATAAAGCAAGCTCGGCGAGGAATCGTTTGCCACGTATAAGTCGAGGCAGCCATCATTGTCGTAATCGAGCCAAAGAACTCCCAGGCCGTAGTAGCTATCGGGATCGATATTCAGCTTCTCCGTGACATCGGTAAACGTGCCGTCGCCGTTGTTGTGATATAGGCGATCGCGCGCGCCTTTGAGTCCCCGCGGACCGCAAGAAACCGGAATTCCACGATATTGGCAGAACGGGCCCTCACCGAACGCAGGCAGATGCTCGAGATCTAAAGCGACGTAATTGGCGACGTACAGATCAAGCTTCCCGTCATTATCGTAATCGCCAAAAGCCGCGCTGGTGCCCCAATTGCCAGTGTTGCCGACGCCCGCCTTCGCTGTAACGTCCGTGAATGTCCCATCATAATTATTGTGATAAAGGATCCCGCCGTTCAGATATGTCACGTAGAGGTCATCCCAACCATCGTTGTCGTAGTCTCCAACAGCGACGCCGAACCCCCATCCGCAATGTGTTAGGCCAGATCTAGCAGTAACGTCAGTGTAAGTGCCATCGTGATTATTGTGATAGAGCTTGCCCGTATGGCATTTTCCGGCTCGCAGATCATCCAGCGTCGAGCCATTTACGAAGTAAATGTCCATCCAGCCATCGTTGTCATAATCGAACACGGCAACCCCGCCGCACATCGTCTCCATGATGTAGTGCTTCTCAAGACTTCCGCAGGTGAGGTGAAAATCGATGCCGGCGGCCCGTGTCACGTCAGCTAAAGAGATGGCGCTCCCGGCGGTCGAGCTGTGAGCATCCTTAGGCAAAATTTGCTGCGCGTGCGTTACCTGCGCGGATGCGGAGATCAAATTCCAAACCGATGCGCTGAGACAACTGAACCCGAGAAAGATGAGGAAGAGGCGCGCAGTCACTGAGACTGGCCGGAGGCCATTCCTCCCCTTTGTGGTTGTGCCTTGCTGAGATCGTTAAATCGTTGCCATTCGCGGCGAGAATCATCGCGCTCGCCCAGGCGATCAAAGGCCCTCGCAAGCTGATAATGAGGACTCGGATCGGACGGCTTTAGCTCTGCAGAGCGTTCGAACGCGGGCACTGCCGCAGTATGATCGCCCAAAAACATACGCGCCTTACCAAGGTCATAAAAGGCGTCCGCATTTTGTCGATCAAGCTGCGTCGCCTGCTCAAGAAATTTGAGGGCGGACTTCCAGTCGCCCGTCTGAAGCAGCAGGTGCCCCAGTTCATAAACCACGGTTGCGTTTTCTGGATGTCGCTCAATCTCTTTCTCGTATTCGGAAATCGCTTCGGAGTTGCGCCCCAGACTCGCATAGGCAAAGCCGAGATCATAATGTCCAAGGCGCACGTCGGGATCCAGCTTTATCGCCTCTCTGAATTGCTCGATTGCGTCCAGCGTGCGATTGGTATTCTGATAGGCGCGTCCCAGGAGCACATGGGCGAGCGCATTATTGCGGTCAAGCTTTGTCGCCTTCTCGAGTTCACTCGCGGCTGGGGAATATTGCCCCTGATCGAGGTAAACAAGTGCAAGATCGAAAGGAAAGTTGGCGTTAGTACGATCGAGCCCTTCGGCCCTTTGTAGTTCTGTTGTAGCCAGAGAATGCTGTTGCGTCTTGAAGTACGCGAGACCGAGCAAATGATGAATTTCGGCATCTCGCGGCCAACGCACCACTGAATTTTGTCCTAACTCAATCGCCTCATCCAGCCGTCCTGCCTGCAAGTCATGGAGCAAAGTTTCGCGCGCCGATTGTAAACTCTCGGTATTCGCCTGCTCGGTTGAGGTAGCACCGCCCTCCTCGTGAAGATCGTCCAACATCGCTCGGTGATTAAACGCAACTAACGTTGCTCTGGATTGCCCTACAAGGGAGCTAAGCAGAAGCAGGCAGCCAATCAGCGCAGGAGAGATGCCCATGATTCAAGATGCCATTCTACCCTGTTGATGGCTGGCGCGCGGAAGGCAAAAAGGTTTTGATTAGTTGCATTTGCTCATTGGGCGCATGCCCATCGTCCGGGAGTTGAGCCGCATCTGGAAAGCCTTCCGATTGCGTGTGCTTAGAACTTGCAGTTCGCAACTACCGAGAAACAAGCTGGGTTTTTCAAGAAGCTACTGCCGACTCGAACAACGCCGGGCATCGCCGCGCCCGCCAGCACGTTAAGAATTTACGCTTAGCCCTTGTTCCACCCAAACCGTGAGTTCGTTCTGCAAGTTCTGGAGTCGGTCCAAAGCTGCTTGGACCGCAGGCGCACCATCTTCTTTAGTCTTCCGAGCACGCGCCAGCGCCTGTTCGGCGATCCCGCTGATTTCGTGCAGCAACTTGCGAATTTCCACTTCCAGCCGTCCGCGGCTCTCCTGAGTTCGCTCTAAGATGTCGCTCTGAACTCGGGTGGTATTGACTTGCAGTAACTTGTAAAGAAACTCACGCGCATCGTTTGTAATGACTTTTCTCGCGCCAACTAAAGGGAGTAAAACGTCAGCGATCCAGCGCAGCGGAGACGCGGGTTGGGCGACCTCGATGAAATCCATGAACGTGAACCTTGACTTCACCCGAAAACCTTTTTCTGGATCGAGCGCATGCGGCATGCGGGCGAGTTCGGTCAGGCCTTCATCAGCAAGTTTTTTCAGAAAATTATTGCCCATCTCCACAAAGCGCAGCGCCACGGCACGGTATTCTCGTTCTCCCTGTTCCTGTTCCGGTTTGAGCCAAGGCGCAACGCATTGCCGCGAAATCTCTTGGGCCAGACGGAACACACGCCGACGGTAATGCGGACCAAAACCACGTGGCAGAGAGCGCAAAGCGTCGTTGAACTCACGAGTTGCCATTGGGAACACAGATTTGAAGAACTGCCGATGCCGCTCGACGAACAGGTCGGATATCCGCTGCTGCTCGGCCATGAACAGAAAACTCAACTCACGCATGGAACGCTCAGCCTCGGCTATGGTCTCCTTCATCAGCGCTATGCGTTGCTCGGATTCTTCGATCGGCCGCTTTAGCGCGTCGCGATCTTCGCTGATGATTGCGAGCAACTGCTCACTCAGCCGCTGCAAGCCGCGTTCGCAAGCCGCGCGAACCAAATGTCGCCCGGAGTCCTCGACCAGGTGGCGCAAACTCGCAACCATCCGTTCCCAATTGCGCATTGGGCCGCGATTTTCTAGGTGTTCGGCAGCACTGACCTCGAACACCTCGCCCATAGGCCTCTGCAATCGCTTTTCAAGAATTTCACGTGTGAACTTCACAGCAGCAGCGCGTTCGGCATCGGTGGTGCGGTCGGCCTTATTAATAATGAGAATCAAGTCCTGAACCTGTTTTCCGACGGCTTCCACCAGGGCCAGTTCTTCGCCGGCTATGGGCGGGTCGGCGCCCACGATCACCAGCGCCGCGTCGATGTGCGGAATGAAAGCTTGCGTCGTAGCAGTATTCCCTGTGAAAACCGATCCCAGGCCAGGTGTGTCGACAAAACACATGCCCGAAGCAAGCAATGGGCTCTGCACGAAGACTTCTGCACCCTCAACACCTTTCTTGTTTTCCGGGTTCAATTCTTCCGTGACGTACTCTTTTAATTCGACGATAGGTATATCGCGCCAGGAGCCTTCACGCATTCGAACACGTGCACTAAGCTGGTCGCCGTACCGGATGACGGTGGGCACAGCGGTTACCGGAATAAATCCGGTGGGAATGATGGAGTGCCCGATAAGAGCATTCAGCAGAGTGGATTTGCCACGTTTGAACTGTCCTACACAGGCGACATAAAACCGCCCCTCGGAAACGCGCGTAGCGAGTTCGCAAGCTTCGTCCGCAACCGTGTCCGCGTTTAGTTCCTGCGCAAGTTTGGCAGCTCGTAGAAGCCTGGAAGTACCATCCATCGTGGAAGGGCCAGACTCCGCGACGTTGTATTCCTGCAACACGGAACTGCCCTTCTGTTGCTCCATGATTAAGGCTGCGAACGGACGCCCTCCTGGTGAACGTAGCGAATCACTTCGACATCGGACATGGCAATCAAACCCTCGCCCACCATTTTGTCCAGGACCGGAAACAACGTCTGGATCTTGTCCTCCGTATCAATGATTGAAACCATGATGGGCATATCCGCCCCTCGGCGGAACAAGTGATAGCGATGGATGAGCGTGCTTGCACCGTAACCCTCAATGCCACGAAACACGCTGGCGCCGGCGATATCCATCTCACGGCATTTCTCGACAATGGCTTCGTACAGCGGCTTGCCTTGCCATTTGTCATTCTCGCCGAAGTGGACACGGAGCATTTTGGCTTTACCTTCGAGCTTCATACCCTTGTCTCTCGCCTCCGCTCGTCTTGTTTGTAGTCGTGCGTGTACTTGATTACGTCAACGTCAGACAAAACGACGAGACCTTGCTGAACCATCTCATCCAGGATTGGGGCGAATGCCTTTAACTTTTCTTCGGTATCGATCGTTGAAATCAGTATGGGACGGTCATGCGAGAAGGTTGCGTCCTTATGGATTCTGCGGTTCGCGCCAAAGCCCAGGATGCCGCGATATACGGTTACCCCGGCAATGTCATGGGCTCGCAAACCTTTTACGATCTCGTCATACAGCGGCTTGCCATTCCACTTGTCATTCTCCCCGATGTAAATGCGCATCATCTTGGCTTTGCCTTCACGTTTGAGAGCGGGGACATCGCCAGCATGCGCCTGCTGTTTTTTGTCTGCTGGCTTTACGATCGTAGTGTCCTGGATCTCGATCAAACCCGAGCCGACCATCTGGTGGAGCTTGGGCAGCAACTCTTCTACTTTCTCGGCTGTTTCTATGAACTCAACTTTGACCGGTAAGCGCTGCACCAGATCTACCAGGCGAGTCGTATGCAGGTGGTGATCCGCGCCGAAACCAGCGATACCTCGCGTGACCGTCGCACCTGAGACCCCGTGAAAGAACAGAAAATCCAGAATCGCCGCATAGGTCGCGCTGCCGTGATATTGCTGGTCCTCCGCAACGTAGATTCCGACTTTTTTGCCCGGTCCCGGTTTCAGCATTTCCCCTCCCTGCTAGAATCCTCGTCGTCCTTAACCTCATGGGTACCGATTTTTCATTGTTCCTGCATGATCCACAGACAGCATAACGTGGTTGCAGCTTCACTTTCATGAAACCGCTCTCCCAGCGATAAGTCCTCCCCATACGGCGATGAAACCAACTAACACGCTCACTGCCACATAAAGAAGTCCCAATCCAATCTGCCCGTCCTGAATGGTGCGCAAGGTCTCGAACTCGAAGCTGGAGAATGTCGTATACCCCCCGATGAAGCCGATTGGAATCAGATATCGCCAGTTGGGACTCCAATGGGTCCTCGCCGTCAGCAGAGCAAAAGCCAGCCCGATCAGGAATGAACCTGTGATGTTGATCACCAGCGTGCCGTAAGGAAACCGGGTCCCCATCTTGCTGCCGATGTAGCTGCCTAACCAAAATCGCAGCATTGATCCCAATCCGCCTCCAACGCAAACCATCACGTATTTGAGCAATTCGTTCTGTTCCTTTCTCCCTCACCGGAATCCAGATCTTGTTTTAATCCCCGCGTTAGAAATTGATCGAGTTGCAGGACGAGAGCCTTCAACTCACCAGCAATTCCATTCAGTTGCACAGCCGCCGCCCGTGAGACCTCACCATAGCCGCGCATGTACTCGGGCTTCAACTCCTCCGCTGCAATGTCAATAAAGGTGAGCACGGCGTGCAACGACCGCGATTCAGGAATATCCGGCGACGGACGCTCGATGTTTTGCCCGTCCAGCACGCGAACCAGTTGCGCCCGGATTTGGCCGATGTAGTCCTCAATTACCCGCCGCTGTTTCGGCGAAAGATCAGGAATGTACTGGGGAAATGCGAGCTTCGACTCAGAAACATGAAGCGTACCTTCCATATCCGCCAGCAGCTTGTCGATATAACGACAAGTCACCGTTAGTCGGCGCTCATGGCTTGCATTCAGCGAATTGGCAGATTCTTCGGGCATCGTACTCGCAGTTGCGCCTTGAACGCGCAGCCGCAATCCTCAGGCTGCAAATTGCTGAAGGAAGTTTCTTGGAAGGATCGGGCAAGACGTAGAAACACCTACCAAGAAAACCTTCCTTCTTCGTAGGAGTCATCTGCCCAACTGGGCGGTTAAGGGCGAACTCCAACACCCACAGATATTATCGGTGGCGGGATCAGCGTTTTCAAGTTACTTTCGAAAGGGCTTGATGCCCTCATCTCGCCGCTCCCGAATTCATACGAAAGTCGATATAAAGTGGCGTGATCTTGATATGTTCGTCTGAACGATACTTCGGGTATTTGGCCATTTGGATGAGCGAGACGATTGCTCCAGGATTTCCATCAGTGAATTCCAGGATTCGGCTGACAAAATCATTCAGGTTCGGTGCCGATAGACTCGTACGCGTGATCATTTCACGGGCGAATTGTTCGGCAGTTGAGTTATCGAAATTACGGATTTCGTACTTCTCGGAACGGTCTGAATAAAGCGGCTGTAGGAAACCCACGTCCTCCATGTGGCTGGATCTCGCCACAGCGCTGACCGGCGTTGATGCCCAGCCGACAATCTCCCGGACAACCGCTGCAAAAGAGTGTGATGGGCATTTGATGTGATCGAGGAAGATGGCGTAATTTCCATCTTTCAACGCGTCCAGTACGATGCCTTTCAAAGACACAGCAGATTTGGCATCGATCAATTTTTCATCGCGGAATGCCTTCTGCGCACATGAATTGCCGGCGCGCAACAACTGCCGCGCAACACTGCGAAAAACCGTCTGAGTTGTTGCAGAATGTTCGCAATACAAGACGGATGGAAATTCTGTCAGGACCTTCCGAAGCAGCAACGTCTTGCCCACACCTGAAGGGCCGTAAAGCAGAAACGGTCTGCCTTTCGAGAGCCGTTGCCGAATGCCCTGTTGCTCTCCGTCGCGCGCAAAAATGAACTCAGGCATCACACGGCCTTCCGCTCAGCATTCCTGGCGACAAGCCTGAATTCGTACGGCAGTTCATCGACTTCATACGGGAAACGACCTCAACTCACATTTTCCTTTTGTCCCATACCGCAAGCATGCGTCCGGCTTGCTGGTTTTCCGGTTGCCGAAGCCAAACGAAAAAGCTCGAATCGCACACACGTCTCGCTCAAGGCAAAATTTAACACGAACAACTTGTCGTTGCGGATTAGTTGCCGGGCTATAACTCCGCGACAAACCCGGGTTGCAGAACCCGCTTGTCAGGAGTTATCAGCTGCTCCGGCTAAAAAAGTTGGAACAGCGCTTGAAGGCGAACTCCTTCACCGATGCTTCTGCGGTTAGTACAACAAACCGATTTGTTGAAGCAACCATTGGCTTACCGTTCATGCGATCTTGACCGACGGCGTGACTGGCAGATTGCAGTGCTCTGGCGAGCGATCTTAGCTGAGTTTCTACTGCCAGCCTCCACCCAGCGCCTGATAGAGTTGGACGAAAGCAAGCAACTCATTCCCTTGCGCCTGCGCCAGTCCTAACTCCGCCGAGAATGAATTGGTTTCGTTGGTCAAGACTTCTAGGTAATCGGTGGTTCCGGCTTTGAAACGTACTTCCGAGAGCCGGGCTGCATCCTGAGCCGAGTCGAAAAGCTGCTCCTGCTGAATCCTGAATTCGCGGTCCTTGCGATAAGCAACCAGGGCATTCGATACGTCGCGAAAGGCGCCCTGAATCGTCTCCTGATACGTCAGCAACAATTGGTCATGCTGAGCTTCAGCGAAGCGCACGTTCGACTTTATTCGGCCGCCTTCGAATATTGGCTGCGTCAGAGATGCGCCAAAATTCCATGCACCGGCGGGGCCAGTAAAAAGATCGGTCAGTGCAGGAGTCTCAAAACCGGCAGATCCAGTCAGAGATATCTGGGGAAAGTATGCGGATCGCGCTGCACCGATTTGCGCATTGGCGGCAATCAGATTCTGCTCCGCTTCGCGAATATCAGGACGCCGCTCTAATAAGGATGAGGGAAGACCGGCCGGCACTTCGGGAGAATGCGGCTGCTCGATCAATTTCAAGCCTCGGGGAACGTCGCCTGGATTCCTGCCGAGCAGAATGCTGATCGCATTTTCCTGTTGCGCAACCTGACGTTCGAGGTCGGGGACCTCGGTCGCGGCGGTGTAGACCAACTGCTCCGATTGCCGCACGTCAAGCATTGAATTGATTCCGTGCTGCTCTAAGGTCTGCGTCAGTTGCAGGGATTCGCGGCGTGAGGCAAGCGTTCGCTGAGAGATCTCCAATTCAAGATCCAGTTCCCTGAGCTGAAAATAAGCTGTGGCGATATTGGCCACCAAAGTTGCCATCACTTGCTTTTGCGCCCACTCATTCGCCA
>DATIYR010000381.1:0-6095 GCA_035517535.1 Terriglobales bacterium | reverse complement strand
CAAGCGAGACTTGACCTGAGTGCCCGCCATAACGCCCCTCGCAACAGGCGGCAGTAAGGCACGCGGCAAGCGCCCAGTACGACGCGTTCTGTAGAGGTAAACTCAACACGCCGATAATGATGCATGATGTTATCAGGCCTTACCACACGCTTGCGCCGTTCCTCGTGATGAGAACTCTTCGTCGCAGCCACCGACACCGGAGTGGGAGCTCGTGAAAGACACACCCCATCGGCAACCCACGGCGCAAAAAGGCGGGCGCGAAAACCGCCTCCGAAACTCCAGCTCGTTTCGGCACGATCTCCGTGCCCGCCGATGGACGAGCATCCTCTCGCGAGGATTTGTCCGATTTTGCTTACGGCCAGATGCCGCGAGTTCGCATCGCGTCCGCAACCCGGTCAATGGCCAGGATGTAGGCGCCGGTGCGCATCTCAACACTGTGCTTGGTGGCCATCGCGTGAACGTCGGCGAAGGCCTTGGTCATCACGCGCTCCAGCCGACGGTTGACGTCGTCTTCGTCCCAGAACAGCTCCTGCAGGTCCTGCACCCACTCGAAGTAGGAGACGGTGACGCCGCCGGCATTCGCCAGCACGTCCGGAATTACCATGATTCTCCGGTCGTGCAGGACGAGATCGGCATCGGGCGTGGTCGGACCATTTGCCGCTTCCGCCACAATGCGCGCTTTGATTTTGTCCGCATTCTGCAGGGTGATCTGGTTCTCGAGCGCCGCCGGAATCAGGATGTCGCACGGCAGTTCGAGTACGGCTTCGCTTGAAATCGGTTCGGTGCCAGGGAATCCGACAACGGATCCGGTTTCCATCTTGTGCCGCATGAGCTCTTCAAGGTTCAGGCCATAGCGGTTATAGATGCCGCCCTTCGAATCGCTCACGGCGATGACTTTTGCTCCTTCTTTTGAGAGCAGCTGTGCCGCGATGTTGCCGGCATTGCCGAAGCCTTGAATCGCAACCGTTGCATGGCTCAGCTTGATGCCGAGTTCTTTGCAGGCGGCACGGATTGTGAAGAGACAGCCGCGCGCCGTGGCTTCGTTGCGTCCAAGCGATCCGCCCAGGAACAGCGGCTTCCCAGTCACCACGCCGGGGGCATTGCTACCATGGGTCATGCTATAGGTATCCATGATCCACGCCATCACCTGCGCATCGGTATAGACGTCGGGTGCTGGAATGTCCTTGTCTGGGCCGATCAGGGGCGAAATCTCGTACGCGTAACGACGAGTGAGCCGCTCCAGTTCGCCATGCGAGAGCTTATGCGGATCGCAAACGATTCCTCCCTTTGCCCCGCCGAAGGGAATGTTCACGATGGCGCACTTCCAGGTCATCCACGTGGCAAGGGCCTTAACTTCGTCGAATGTAACGTTGGGATGATAGCGAATGCCGCCCTTGCAGGGTCCGCGGGCACTGTTGTGCTGTACGCGGAAGCCTTCAAAAACGCGGATGGAGCCGTCGTCCATTCTTACTGGTAAGGACAGCGACAGCGCTCTTCGGGGACGACGTAAGACTTCACAAAGGCCAGGCTCGATGCCGCACTTTTCGGCGGCATAATCGAACTGGCGCATTGCAATTCGAAAAGGATTTAAATCTTCTTTTATAGGGGTTGCAGAAATAGGAAGCCGAGCAGTAGCCATAGACTTTCTCCTTTCGCCCAGCGTTCAGTTCAGGCCACGTCTGCGAGCTCCATATCCAGAAGATGCAATTCTTCGCCGCCGACCATCTCAGTATGAGGATTGCCGCACGCGGAACACGGAGATTCCTTTCCAGTGCCGTCGAAGTCATTGCCGCAATTCCGGCAATGATGGCGCACGGGCAAGACCTTCACCAAAAGCCGCGCGTTCTCGGCAACTGTGCCGCGCGAGGCCGCGGAAAACTGCTGTTGCAGGCGATCTAAATCGACGACGCGGCGGCCGCCGATTGCCAGGTGAACGCTTACGACTTTCGAGGCTGAGTTGCGATAGGCTGCGTCGTCCACTGCTGAAAGGACTTGGTTCGCGAGTTCGCGCTCGTCCATTGCCCCCTCCTTGACCGGAGCTCGAATGGGGCTTGCGTGAGGAATGCGGGCGGTTGGCTCCGGCCCTCACTACCTTGAGCCAGTTGCTTTGTACACCCGGTGAGCAGCTGCGGTCAATACCGGGAAAAGATTACCGAGTCATCGATTTTTCCGGTTTCTGCTTGAATCGGTGGCAGGGGATAACTTGAACCGGAGCTGCGGTTTGTGCTAGAAATCCCAATATGGCGCGAACCGGATTCATGGGCCGGTTGCGACAGCCAAAATAAACCGAACCTAGTCTGTGCGGCAGTTGAGGGTCAAGCATCTCATTGGGAAACTGCCGTTCGCAAAATTCCGGCGCCTACGGAACTCCCCCAAGCCGAGTAGTTCCGCCGGTGTAAAACATCGAACCTCCCAGCCCGTTTGGAGTTCGGATGTCGTTTTCGAGCAGACTCGAAGTTGCCGTGAAGTTCTCCCGTCAGTGCAGCTTCGCGCAGCGGACTCCTTCCCAAAATTTCTTTCCTGTAAATCAGTTAATTCCTAGCCGTTCAAAAATTCAGCACACCGCCGGAGGATCATAATGGCGACGAATCTCATCCAGATTGAAAATGAATCCGAAATTAAGTCCCGCCTGGAAGCGGAACGCGCGCGCCTGCGCAAGGCGGCTGGGCTCGACCAGCCCACGCACTTTCATCGTCCGATAGAGCGTGCGTTCACTGCCGACCAGCGACCGCACACTACGATTTTGTTCGGCGGATTCACCTGGAAGCATGAGGACCTGATTCGCGCCGTGTTCCAGGGCTGTGGCTATAAATGCGAAAAGGTTCCGGTACCCGACGTCGCCGCATTCCAGATCGGCAAAGAATATGGCAATAACGGGCAATGCAATCCGACGTATTTCACGGTCGGCAATCTGGTGCAGTACTTGCAGTTCCTCGAAAAGGAAGGCATGCCGCGTCAGGAGATTCTCGATAATTATGTCTTCTTCACCGCGGGGTCATGCGGGCCGTGCCGCTTCGGCATGTATGAGGCGGAGTATCGCTTCGCGTTGAAGAATGCGGGCTTCGACGGCTTCCGGGTGCTGCTGTTTAAAGATAGCGACGGGATCAAGGCCGCGTCAGGCGAGCCGGGGCTGAAGTTCACGATTGACTTCGGCTTTGGCATGCTGAACGCGCTGCAGCTCGGCGATGTGATCAACGACTTGATCTATCAGATTCGACCTTACGAAGTGAACAAGGGCGAAACCGATCGTGTGTTCCACGAGATGGTCGAGGGGCTATGCGACGACCTGCGGAATCGCAAACCATTCGAAATTGAGCAGAGCGCGCCCGAGTGGTTGAAGCCGAAGGTAAAGAAGAACAAAGTACTGCGGAACACGTTCAACGTCTTCGGCAAATGGCACGAGCACATGTGGGGCAAGGATTACCTGAACGCGCTGGAAGCTGCACGCCAAAAGATGAACGCAATTGAAATCGACCGCACGCGCGTGAAGCCGACGGTGAAGATCACCGGCGAGTTCTGGGCGCAGACCACCGAAGGCGACGGCAACTTCCATATGTTCGAGTTCCTCGAACGGGAAGGTGCGCAGGTGCTGGTTGAGCCGATCGCGACTTGGGTCGCGTATCTCATGTATCAGGCCAAGGCCCACGCCAAGGCGAAGTGGGGCGCGAACAAGCCTCACAAGAAAGTCGAGTGGTATGAGTTCAAAAAGCAGTTCGCGAACTATATCGGCCTGCGCAAGAAGTTGTGGGGAATCAGCGTCGGGCAGAAGATGTGGAACTTCTTCTATCACCGCACAGCGGAAAAGATGGGCGGAATCACGCATCATCTTGCTCCGCAACAGGAACTCGCTGATCTAGCCAAGCCGTTCTATAACCAGCTGGCGCGCGGCGGCGAAGGGCATCTTGAAGTCGGCAAGAACATTTACTACACCATTCACAAGCTGGCGCATATGGTGTTGGCGCTGAAGCCGTTTGGCTGCATGCCTTCTACACAGTCGGATGGCGCGCAGTCCGCGGTCATCAACAAATTCAAAGACATGATCTTCCTGCCGATCGAGACTTCCGGTGAAGGCGAGGTCAACGCGCACAGCCGCGTGCAGATGGCGCTCGGCGAGGCCAAGGTCAAGGCCAAGGCCGAATTCGAGCAGTGCCTGAAATCAACCGGCAAGTCGATGGCGGAGATTCGCGAGTACATCGACGAGCACCCGGAGCTGAAGCGGCCGTTCTATCACGTACCGCATCGCGAAGGCGTGGCTGGAACCGCGGCGCAGTTTATTCTGCACGTGAGCGACCGGATCGATAAGGACACGGCTTTCCGTAAGCGCTCGCGTGTGCGAGTGGGCGAAGCGGCGCCAGCGATGTCGGGCGACTAGAAATCTGCACGAACGGGACGGGCACGACTTTTAATCGTGCCGCAACGTAACCCTTTGCGTGATGTCATTCCGAGGCCTGGGGGCCGAGGAATCTGCAGTTGAAACACAGATTCCTCATCGCTAAAGCCATTCGGAATGACATAGAAAAAAGTTTTAGCCAGTGAGGAATGATGCACGACCACAGTCATAAAGGTCCAGCGCTGATTCAAATCGAAGGCATCGAACCCAAACGCACCATTCAGCAGATCAAGCACGAGCACAAGCCGCACGATCATGTGACGAAGTTCTTCGTCGGTCTCGACGTGGGTTCGACCACGGTGAAGGCAATTGTTGTCGATGCTGCGACAGACCAGATTCTCTGGCAGGATTACCAACGCCACGAAACCAAGCAGCCTGAGAAGACGCTCGAATTCCTGAAGCGCATGGAAGCCGATACCGGAATCGATCGCCACAACACCCGCATGTTCCTGACAGGCTCGGGCGGCGGCGGGATCGCGGAACAGATCGGCGCAAAATTTGTGCAGGAAGTCACTGCAGTTTCGCTGGCGGTGGAGAAGTTGCATCCGGAAGTGTATTCGGTCATTGAGCTCGGCGGGCAGGACGCAAAAATCATAGTTTTCAAAGATGACGAAGAAAGCGGCCGCAAGAAGAAGATTCCGTCGATGAACGACAAATGCGCCGGCGGCACGGGCGCGGTCATCGACAAGATCAACGCCAAGCTGAAGATTCCGACCGTCGAACTGGGCGAACAGGGATATCACGGAATCAAGCTGCACAAAGTCGCCGGCAAGTGCGGTGTATTCGCCGAAACCGATATCAATAGCCTGCAAAAAGTTGGCACGCCGCCGAATGAACTGATGGCGTCGCTGTTCGAAGCCATTATCCTGCAGAACCTGAGCGTGCTGACTCGTGGCCACACTTTGCGTCCGCATGTGCTGTTGCTTGGTGGCCCGAACAGCTTCATTAAAGGCATGCGCGAAGCATGGCAGGCGAATATTCCGCGCATGTGGAAGGAACGCAAAGTTCAGATTCCCGATGGCGCAAAACCGGAAGATCTGATCAAAGTCCCGGCGAATGCACAGTATTTCGCTGCTATCGGCGCAGTCGAATTCGGTAAGGCCGAAGACGATTGCATCGGCTGCTACCGCGGCTACGATCAGCTCATTCATTACATCGACTACGGCCGGCAAGAAGAAAAGGCAAAGTCCGGCGGCAAAGGATTGGTTGAAAAGCCGGAAGAGCTCGATGTTTTCAAAGAGGACTACAAGCGCAAGAAGTTCACGCCCGCAGCTTTCGCGAAGGGAAGCACGGTCGGCGGATTCGTCGGCATCGATGGCGGGTCGACTTCTACGAAAGCCGTCCTGCTCGACGAACGCGGCAACATTCTCTGCAAGTCATATCAGCTCTCCAACGGCAACCCGATACAGGACACCATCGAAATGTTCGAGAACCTGCGCGGCCAAGTGGAGGCACAAGGCGCGAAGATGGAAGTTCTTGGCGTCGCAACCACCGGTTACGCCAAAGATATTCTCAAGGATGTTCTGAAGGCCGATGTCGGTCTTGTCGAGACCGTTGCGCACACGCAATCCGCGCTGAAGTTTTACGACGACCCGCATGTGATCGTCGATGTCGGCGGGCAGGACATCAAGATCATCATCCTGCACAATGGCCGCGTGAAGGATTTCAAGCTGAACACGCAATGCTCGGCGGGCAACGGATACTT
>DATIYR010000380.1:0-4778 GCA_035517535.1 Terriglobales bacterium | reverse complement strand
GTCGGCAAGATCTTGGGCGCGCTGGTCTCGACCGATCACCCGCTGCTCGCGCACATCATCCCCATGCGCCGCTGCAATCTGGCTTGCAAGTATTGCAATGAGTTCGATGATATTTCAAAGCCCGTGCCGCTCGAGACCATGTTCCGCCGCGTCGATAAGCTCGGCGAACTCGGCACGTCCGTCGTCACCATCAGCGGTGGCGAGCCGCTGCTGCATCCTGAGCTCGACGACATCATCGGCCGCATCCGCCATCACGGCATCGTCGCCGGCATGATCACGAACGGATACCTGCTCGTTCCCGAGCGCATCGAGCGCCTCAATCGCGCCGGGCTCGAATGGCTGCAGATATCCATCGACAACGTCAATCCCGATGAAGTGTCCAAGAAAAGCCTGAAGGTTCTCGATAAGAAGCTGCAGATGCTGGCCGAGTATGCCGACTTTCACGTGAACATCAACTCCGTTGTCGGCGGCGGAGTCAAGAATCCGCAGGACGCGCTCACCATCGGCAAACGCGCGCTGGAGCTGGGCTTCAGCTCAACCATCGGAATCATTCACGACGGCGATGGGCAGCTGCAGCCGCTGGGGGACGAAGAGCGCCGCATTTATCACGAGATGAAGTCGCTCGAAAAAAAGAGCTTCACGCGTATCAATGCATTTCAGGACAACATCGCGCTAGGACGGCCGAATCAGTGGCGATGCCGTGCCGGTGGCCGCTATCTCTACATTTGCGAAGATGGGCTGGTGCACTACTGTTCGCAGCAGCGCGGCTATCCGGCGATTCAGCTCGAGAAGTACACCATTGACGACATTCGCCGCGAATACCTCACCGAAAAAGGCTGTGCCCCTCATTGCACCGTGTCATGCGTTCACCAGGTTTCGATCTTCGATTTCTGGCGCGACCCGCAAAGGCCAGCAGTTTCGCAATCGGAGTCGCACGCAAGCGAACTGGTGCAGATTGAGTAGGTAGAAGGGCTGTCATTCCGAACACCTTCAGGTGTGAGGAATCTGCTGTTGAATCTCTGGAAAACAAACTCGTCATCACTGAAGCGACTGGGCTGGAGCGATTCGGAACACAGTTGCCCCCTGGGCGTCCCCTTAACCTCTGGTAGTCTCAATCATGTCGGTGTATGAAAACGTTCGTCGTTATTGTTCTACTGCTGCTCGGTTCTCTGCAGCTCCGTGCGCTTGATCGCGAGGCGTTCACCTTCACCAAATATGATTTGAATGTTCGCGTGGAGCCCCAGCAGCAACGTTTGGGAGTGCGCGGAAAAATCATGCTGAGAAACGATTCCGGCTCTCCCCAGCGCAGTCTTTCGCTGCAGATTTCTTCTTCGCTCAACTGGAGTTCCATCCGATTTCAGGGCCAGCCAGTCGAGTTCCTCACTCAGCCCTATATTTCTGATATCGACCATACCGGTGCGCTTTCGGAAGCTATCGTTGTCCTGCCGCAAGCGGT
Organism: Terriglobales bacterium; assembly: GCA_035517535.1. Classification (GTDB taxonomy): domain Bacteria; phylum Acidobacteriota; class Terriglobia; order Terriglobales; family Acidobacteriaceae; genus Gp1-AA145. Next base: position 3,322 of record DATIYR010000380.1, on the reverse strand, counting down.
CGCCCCCAGGCAGAGCATCGAACTCGAAATCGGCTACGAAGGAGTCATCGCACAAGATGCTACACGACTGACTAGCATCGGCGTTCCCGCAGATGCAGCCAAGCACGCGGATTGGGACCAGATTTCACCATCATTCACCGCAATTCGCGGGGCCGGGTATGTTGCGTGGTACCCCGTGGCGATAAATGCTGCAAGCCTTTCCGATGGCGATGCGGTTCCCGATGCGATTGCGAAATGGAAGCGGCGCGAGGCGGCATCAACTTTCGATCTGAAGTTGTGCACGCCGCAAAACTCGACCGTGCCGGGCCTGGCGATATTGATGAACTCCACGGAGGCCAAGCCGAAAACCACTGATCCCGGCGGAAACACTTGCCGGGAATTTAGTTTTGATCCGTTGCGGGAACTTGTGCCGGTTTTCACGTTGGGCGGGTATCTTGCGTCTGAGCATCCGGACATCGACATACATTTTTTTGTCGATCATCAATCCGGGGCCGACGACTACTCCTCCGCCATCGACGAAGTCACGCCACTCGTCACCAAATGGTTTGGCGATCATCGCGGGAATCCTCAGCTCAAGAGTCAACTGGTCGAGCTTTCGGATGCAAAAGCCTCATCATTTGAGACCGGCAATACGCTGCTAATGCCTCTGGACGTGAGCGACACTAAGCTTCTGCTTTCGGCAGCGCAGCAAGTCACGCATCTGTTTTTCCCCTCACCGCGTTCATGGATTCTCGATGGACTGGCAAGCTATGCGCAGGCCCGACTGATTGAGGAAAAGGAAGGACGACAGGCCGCGATCGCTTATCTCGAAGCGCATCGCAGCGGTCTGCTGCAATCGGAGAAAGACGCGCGTGCCATCGACGCGAATGGCAAACCTCTCATTAGCGCCTCTGATCCGTTTCGCATCGAAGCCAAAGCCATGTACGTGTGGTGGATGTTGCGTGATCTCGTGGGTGAAAACGCGTTCGATGCTGCTCTGCATAGTTACAATGCTGCGGACGACAAGGAGCCCACATATTTCGAGAAGCTGATCGAGGCGCAGTCACACAACAACCTTCATTGGTTTTTCGATGACTGGGTCTACCATGACGGCGGACTGCCAGAACTTCGAATCGCATCGGTTTATCCGAACCATTTGCCGAGTGGCGGTTACATGGTCACGGTCACGGTCGAAAACCACGGCGGCGCGGGCGCCGAGATACCGGTGACTTTGCATATGCAAAATGACGAAGCTACCGACCGGCTTCTGGTTCGAGCGAAATCTCGGGCATCTGTGCGAATTGAAACTCCGTCGCTCCCGCAAAAAGCTACGGTGAATGACGGCAGCGTGCCAGAGAGCGATACGGGCAATAACGAATACAAGATTCAATTATCGAGTCATTGAACATTCTCTCAGGAGGTTTTTTGGCCTACATTCAATTTCTTGGCGCTGCCGGTACCGTGACCGGATCGAAGCACCTGATCAACATCTCCGGTGATGCTTCCGGAAAAACTGGACTCCAAGTCCTGGTCGATTGCGGCATGTTCCAGGGCCAGAAAGAATGGCGCGAGCGCAATTGGCAAAACTTGCCGCTGGCGGCGCGAGACATTGAATACGTTATTCTCACGCACGCACACCTCGATCATTGCGGATGGATTCCGCGCCTGGTCAAAGACGGATTTCGCGGGACAGTTTTCGCCACTCCCGCGACCATTGACCTGTGCGGCATTTTGTTGCCGGACTCCGGCCATCTGCAGGAAGAAGATGCTGCCTTTCACAACAAGCACAAAACTTCGCGCCACACACCCGCGCTCCCCCTCTACACGGAACAAGAAGCTCAGGATTGCCTGCAATATTTCAAGCCGATGAGTTTCGGCGAGTCCAAACAACTTTCCTCGGAGCTCTCTTTTCGCTTTGTGCATGCGGCACACATACTCGGCTCATCGATGGCTGAAATCTCTTTGGCGGGCGATGGCGCCCGCCCCACCCGGTTGTTGTTTACTGGCGATATCGGTCGCGTGCGTGATCAAAATGTCGCGCCGGGCAAGGTGGTTTACTCAGGACCGCAACCGGGAGAAACCGCCGACGTCATGGTCATGGAATCGACCTATGGAAACCGTCTCCATCCCACAGACGACCCGCGCCCCGAACTCGCCGAGCTGATCCGCAAAACCGCCGGGCGCGGCGGCAGCGTGGTGGTACCGGCGTTCGCGGTCGAACGCACACAAAAGTTCGTTTTCATGCTCAAGGAACTGATGGAATCCGGCCAGGCGCCGCGCGTTCCGGTTTTTTGTGACAGCCCGATGGCGATCAAGGCGATGGAAGTATTTCTGAAGTACACCGGCGAATATAGTGCCGCGACCAGGCAGTTGATCAGCCGATATGGGTCTCCGCTCGAATGGCAAGGATTCACTTTCGTCCAGACGGCCGAAGAATCGAAGAAGATCAACGACTACAAATTTCCCTGCATCATTATCTCTTCGAGTGGGATGGTGACCGGCGGGCGCATTCAGCACCATCTGATTCAACGGCTGCCTGATCCCAGGAACACGGTCATCTTCATCGGATTCCAGGCGCCGGGAACGCGCGGGTTCACGATCAAAAGCGGCGCACCCGAAGTGAAGATGTTCGGCCAGATGGTGCCGATTCGCGCGCAGGTGGCGGCGTTCGAGCAATTCAGCGATCACGCTGATACGCCGGAGCTCCTCGAGTGGCTGCACACGTTCCCCGCAAAACCCGCCACGACATACCTGGTGCACGGGGAACCGAGCGCTTCCTCTCAGCTGCGTGACACGATAACGAAGGACCTGGGTTGGAATGTGCAGATCGCGCAATGGTTGGAGAAAGTGAATATCTAAAATCGACGAGCAGGCCTCTGGGAGCGTTCAGTGCGATTGAGTGAATTGGATCAAGCCATCCAGTTTCTTCATCGCCGAACCGGAGTCGATCGATTTCGCCGCGAGTTGAACGCCATCGGCAAGATGCGTGGCTTTCTGGGCTGCAACCAGAGCGGCGGCGGCATTCATCTGCACCACGTCACGTTTCGCAGATTTCTCTCCGCTCAAAACGTTTCTTACGAGTTTTGCATTTTCTACGGCATCGGCGCCGCCTGAAATTGTTTCGAGCGGGGCGCTGCTCATTCCGAATTCTTCGGGAGCGACTTCGTAGCTGCGCACCGATCCTTCATGCACTTCAGCTACGCGAGTTGGCCCGGTGATCGTGATTTCATCGAGGCCATCCAGTCCATGGACCACGAACGCGCGATGCGTTCCCAACATGCTCAGCGCTTCGGCAACTTTTTCGACCAGGTCGAGCGCGTACACGCCAACCACTTGCGCAGAC